>JAGWOX010000077.1 GCA_028877145.1 Acidobacteriota bacterium
ATGGAGTTCCTGCCCGTTTACCAGATCTTCCCTTCCCGGGGCTATCCGCAGGGCTTTCAGAAATACTGCCGCGCGTTTCAGCACTTGAGCCATCCGGCGCCGGGACGCGGCAGCAGCGGCGTGCACGAATCCGGCTTCGGCGATTTCGATCCGAAAACGCTTTCGCTCACGCCTTACCAGATTCCCACGATTACCGTGGTCGACGACACTTTCGACCGGTATCGGCACGTGATGGCGGAGATCATTGCGAAGGCCAAGGATCGGGCAGCAGAGGCGTAGGGGCTAAGGATGTGGCGCTAGGTCCGCAGTCTAGAGGCGGGCGAGGAGGGCCTGGAAGCGGGGGAGTTCGCGGATCGACGTGAGATCGGTGTCGTGCTCGATCCACGCCTTGAAGCCGAAGCCATAGTCCACGGCCTTCTCGAGGGATTCCAGAGCCAAGTCGGTTTCACCGATCAGGGCGTACGTGCAGGCGGCGTTATACAGAATGGAGGGATCGGTGGCGTCCATATCGAGGGCGCGGCGGGACCACTCGATTGCGCGTTCACGGTGGCCAAGGCGCGCGTGGGCGTTGGCGCCAAGATAGACCGCGCGGGCATCGTCGGGATGGAGTTCAAGATAGCGTTCGGCAATCCAGAGGGCGCGGCGTCGCATCTGTTCAGTTTCGGCGACTCGTCCCAGCGCCTCGTAACACATCGCGCAGAGATTCGGAGCGTTGAAGTCGTTGGGATCGACCCGGGAGGCTTGTTCGAGCATGCGCGCCGCTTCGGCAGGCTTGCCCTGCGAGAGCAGGGCGCGGCCGTAGAAATAGTAGGCGTCGAATAGTTTCGGATCGAGGCGGATCGCCGTTTCGAATTCCTGCTTCGCCTCGTCGAACAGCTTGCGCATCGCCAGAATCATGCCGCGCGAGGCGTGGGCCTCGGCGAGGTCCGGATCGATTTCGAGGGCCTTGCGGCTGGCGGCTTCGGCTTCTTTCAGATTGGCTTCGCTGGCTTCGTAGAGCTGGTAGAGGAACGAGCAGCAATCGGCGACGCCGGCGTAAGCGCGGGCGTAATTCGGATCGATGATCGTGGCGCGGGCGAACATCTGGCGCGCGTATTCGAGCGTTTTGCCCCGAAGCTGATTGAGAAATTGCCGGCCGCGCAAATAGTAGTCGTAGGCCTGGACGTCGGCCGTGGGCGCTTTTTGAATCGCCTGCTTCTCTTCCTCGGTGAGCACCACTTTCAGCGCGCGGGCGATGCTCTGCGCGATTTCGTCCTGAATCTCGAACACGTCTTCCATCTGGCGGTCGTAGCGCTCGGCCCAGGCGGTGTGGCCGCTGCGCGTCTCGACCAGCTGGACGGTGATGCGAAGGCGGTTGCCGGCGCGGCGGATGCTGCCGGCGAGCACATTCGCGGCGCCGAGTTCCTTGCCGACCTGCGGGCCGGTGACTTGTTTATCGCGATAGGCGTAGACGGCGGCGCGGGGGAAGACCTGGAGGGTCTTGATCTTCGCCAGCTCGGTGATTACGTCTTCGGTGATGCCGTCGCGAAAGTATTCGTCTTCCTTGGAAGCGGCGAGATTCTCGAAATACAGGACGGCAACCGACCGATCCCCCGTTTCGCCGGACGCCGCGGCGCTTTCACGACCGGAATCGAGCTGCCGCTTCAGCCGATCGAGATCGGCGCGGAGGCTCGCCGCCGAGGCATAGCGGTTGGCGGGATTCTTTTCGAGCGCTTTCAGGATGATGCGGTCGAGTTCAGCGGGAAGTTTCGGAATCAGGCGGCTGGGAGCGGCCGGCGCGCGGTTCAGAATTGCGTCGAAGATGACGGCCGTTGTGCCGCCGGTGAAGGCCGGGCGAAGCGTCGCCATTTCGTAAAGAACGGCGCCGCAACTGAAGAGGTCGCTGCGGTAATCGACTTCCTCGCCGCGGGCCTGTTCGGGCGACATGTAGGCGACGGTGCCGAGCGCGGTACCAGGGCTGGTGAGATTTTCCTCGCTCAGGCCGGCGGTGCGGGCCACGCTGGCCTCGAACGCCTCGCCCGCCCCCTGGCGCTTTCCGCCGAGCTTGGCGAGGCCGAAATCGAGAATTTTGGCCTGCCCGCGAGAGGTGAGGAAAAGGTTCGCGGGCTTGATATCGCGATGAACGATGCGCTTGGAATGGGCGGCGTCGAGGGCGTCGGCCACCTGAATGGCGAGCGCGAGAATCTCGTCGATATCGATGGGCCCCTTGGCAATGCGATGTTTGAACGTCTGGCCTTCGAGCAACTCCATGGCGATAAAGGGCTTGCCGTCGTGCTCGTCGACGTCATAAATGGTGCAGATATTCGGATGGTTCAAGTCCGAGGCGGCGCGGGCCTCGCGCTGAAAGCGTTCGAGCGCCTGGCGATCGGCGGAGAGGTCTTCGGGCAGAAATTTCAGCGCGACGTGGCGGCCCAGACGGAGGTCTTCGGCCTTGAAGACGACGCCCATGCCTCCGCCGCCCAGCTTTTCCAGAACACGATAATGAGAGACAGTTTCGTTCATCGAGAAAGAGAGTCGAGGCCGCCCTCCGCGGAGGCGTCAACTCCTCAGGAAGTCTTCCACTGCACGGCTCGCCCGCTTTGGCGGCCAACCTGCATGCTCCAGCCGATGCTCTGCACGGTAAACGTCTGCATGGGGAAATCGAAGCCGGCGAACTGGGCTGCCTTGACGAGCTGGTCGTAGGCCTGGTGGGCGACGAGGAGTTTCTCCTCGGCGCTGAGAGCGGAATTGCTAAGCCGGTTGAACTCCTGCTGCACCTGGACGACGTGATTGTCCAAGCCGCCCAGGGTGCGGAAGAGGTCGTGGATACGCTCCTTGATACCGTCGACATAGGGACCCGTCCCCGTTTCGACCACGCCGGATGGTCGCGTGATCGGAGTTGCACTGGGAGCGGGAATCCGGTGACGGTCATGCATCCGATCGCGGCCGTTTGGCATTCTATCCTCCATGAAGCAACTGCGGGCGTGGGCAGAATTATACGGACAGTACTGCCAGGGGAGCAAGCCGAGATCATGCGAGGCGCAAATGGCTTACGGATTGCCCGAACGCGGCGGAGAGGCCTCGAGCCACCAGTTGCCGGCGTCGCCGCCGCTGTGCCACTGGCCGGAGATTTGCTTCTTCACTGTGGCACGGAACATTTCCGCAAAAGTTTTGATGTTCGTCTCGTTCACGGCGGCATCCCAGGAGCCGGAGAGCGAGCGGCCATTGCCTACTCGCGCAGTCCAAGTGCCGTGCCATTCGCCGGCTGATTTCCGCGCGGACCAGGTGCCTTCGGCGACGAGTTCGCCGTCGCCCGCGATCAGCGTCCAGGAGCCATAGGCGGAATTGGACGCCCGCGAGGACGTTTGAGCGGTCCAGTCGCCACGCAAGACTTGCGAGCCTGCCGTCGCGGTCCACTCGCCGCTGAGCAAGCGTGAGGACTGCTGAGCGAATGCCATCGCCGCCGCCAGAACGGCCAGAGTGAAGATGCAAACTTTCCCGAGAACGCGAGAGCTAGCCGGCATTTTGTCTGGCACCTCCGTTGGTGAGCTAGCGCATATTCTATTCCTGCCACCTCGACCGTCGACTGCAAATTGAAATGGGGCGGTTGGTTCATTAGAATGTCGCCAGATCGTGCGCGGGAGATTTTCAGTCGTTTTTGCCCTGCATGCGGCTGGTGCCTCACCTTCCAGCGCGGTCGAGGAGCCCATAACCCATGACAACGCCAATTTCTTCCCGTACGGATTCCCTAATGAATCGTTCGCTGGCGGAGGTCGATCCCGACGTCGCGCGCGCGATCCAGGACGAAGTGCGCCGCGAGGCGCAAGGGCTCGAGCTGATTGCGTCGGAGAATTTCGTTTCCGAAGCGGTGCTCGAAGCGCTGGGCTCGGTGCTGACGAACAAATACGCCGAGGGATATCCCGGCAAGCGGTATTACGGCGGTTGCGAGAACGTCGACCGGATCGAGCAGCTCGCGATCGACCGCGCCAAGCAGCTTTTCGGCGCCGAGCACGTGAACGTGCAGCCGCACGCGGGCGCGCAGGCGAATACGGCTGTCTACATGACGGCGCTCCAGCCGGGCGACACCGTGCTCGGGATGAACCTGGCGCACGGCGGCCATTTGACGCACGGGCATCCGCTGAATTTTTCGGGCAAGTTCTACAAGTTCGTGCCGTACGGCGTTTCGAAGGAAACCGAGACGATCGACTACGACGCGCTGGCGGAACTGGCGCGGGAGCACAAGCCGAAGATGATTGTCGCGGGGGCGAGCGCGTATCCGCGCACGCTCGATTTCCCGCGCTTCGCGGAGATCGCGCAATCCGTGGGCGCGCTGCTCTTCGTCGACATGGCGCATATCGCGGGGCTGGTGGCCGCGGGCGTGCATCCGAGCCCGGTGCCGCACGCCGATTTCGTCTCGACCACCACCCACAAGACGCTGCGCGGGCCGCGCGGGGGCATGGTGCTCTGCCGCGAGAAATGGGCGAAGGAGCTGGACCGCGTGGTGTTCCCGGGAAACCAGGGCGGACCGCTCGAGCACGTGATCGCGGCGAAAGCGGTGTGTCTGAAGGAAGCGCTGGAGCCGGGATTTGGCGAATATCAGACGCAGGTGCTGCGCAACGCGAAGGCGCTCGCCGCGGCGATGGAAAAGCGCGGCTTCCGGATCGTCAGCGGAGGCACCGATACGCACCTGTTCCTGGTGGACCTGGTGAAGCGCGGCATCACGGGGCTCGACGCGCAACTGGCGCTCGAGCGCGCGGGCATCACCGTGAACCGCAACGCGATTCCGTTCGATCCGAATCCGCCTTACAAGGCCGGCGGCATTCGCGTCGGATCGCCCGCGGTCACGACGCGCGGCATGGGCGAAGCGCAAATGGAACAGATCGCCGGGTGGATCGCCGAGGTGCTCGATCATCTGGGCGATGCGAGCGTCGAACAGCGCGTGCGGAAACAGGTGGTGGAATTGGCGGCGCAATTCCCTCTTTACCAGAAACGGCTGGTCAGATAGCCGCCGTCGGGGTGAAGGATCCGCTCTTGACTCCGTCCAAGACGAACGCCTGTAGGGGCGACCCGGTGGGTCGCCCGCCTTTCTTCCTCTTTCGGCGGCCAATCCCGGCCATGCCCGGTCCTGCGGAAGGGTCGGGTAGCCTCTAGCCTGGAATGACGACGAATGACATAGCCTGAGCACGTGGCCACAAGGGAGGAATGATGTCGATCACCACAGAGGAAGAGCTCCGAAAGCTGCGCGCGTGCGGCGTCATCGTTGCGCGAACGCTTCGCGCTTTGGCAAAGCAAGTCCGGCCGGGTATCACCACCGCGGAACTCTCCGAGCTTGGCGGGCGGATGCTCGCCGAACAGGGAGCCCGCTCCTCACCTCCAATGGTTTACCGATTTCCCGGAGAAGTTTGTATCAGCGTGAACGATGAGGTGGTGCATGGAGTTCCCGGCGACCGTGTGATCGCGCCCGGCGATCTGGTGAAGCTGGACCTGACGGCCGAGAAGGATGGTTTTCACACCGACTCCGCCATTACCGTCGCCGTTCCGCCCATCTCCGAATGCGCCCGGAAGCTCACGCGGTGCGTCGAGCGCGCCTTCGCAAAAGGGCTCGAAATGGCGCGCCCCGGAAACCCTACGCGTGAAATCGGGCGGGCTGTGGAGCGCGAGGCACGCCGGAACGGTTTCGAGGTGATTCGCGAACTGGGAGGCCATGGCATCGGGCGCACGATTCACGAACCGCCCTCCGTGCCGAATTTCGCGGACCCCTACGCGCGCGCGGCGTTGACGCCGGGGCTGGTTCTTACCATCGAGCCCATCATTGCCGCGGGGCGCGGGGGAGTTGCGACGGCCGCGGACGGCTGGACCATCCGTACCGTCGATGGCAGCCTGGCGGGGCACTTCGAGCACACGCTGGTTGTAACCAACGGCGCGCCCATACTTCTTACCGCCGCGTAAAGCCTAGCCTCTTTAAAGACGATCGTTGTCGAGTCGGCCTGCCATTCTCCGAGCGCGGTTCACCGCGGAGGCGCAGAGGGCGCGGAGAAGTCCGGTTCGCTATTCCTGGACGATTTCCACTTCCATCACCACACCGTCGCGGATTTCGAATGCGCGCACGGGCCTCGGCGCCTCGGTGCGGAGTGAAATGATGAAATAGGCGGCGTCGGGGTAATAAGCGCGGGCGATGTCGGTGGGCGACGGAGCGTTGTCAGTCGCGGGGTGGGAATGGTAGATGCCGAGATGATCGAGGTCGCTGTCGCGCAGGTGGCGGAAGAGGCGGAAGAGTTCTTCGGGCGCGATTTCGTAGGCCGTGGCGCTTACCAGCGCGTTATGGGCGGGGAGTATTTCGGTGATGACGCCGCCGGTGCCCGCCAGCAGGCCGCAGCATTCGATTTCCGGGTTGCGGCGCGCCTCATCGAGAAGGCGCTCCAGAATTTCGCGGCGGATATGCACGGGGTCGGGCATTGGCTTTTGTCCGGCCCGGTTTTTAACACGGGCCCACGGTCGGAAAGGCGCCGACCGTGGCTACCAAAGACTGCTTTTTGCTATTCACCTTCGCGATTCTTGTCGACTTCCTCCACTTTGGAGAGCGCCGGGCGTTCCGGCTCATTCGCAAGCGGTACCGTGGTTGTGCTTGAGGTGGCTCGCGGCTCGGCCGGGCAACTTGCCGCTTGAGATACGCGCGACCCGCGGCCGCCCCACAGGGCTTTCAGTTCGCACAAAGGTTTCGGAAATGTCGCCATGGTGACCCCCTCTTTCGCTTCGAGCGCCGAAACCGCGGGCCGGAATTGCCGGCCGCAGGAAACTTCCCTTCCGTCCGGCCCGTGGTTTCCGCTCGAATGCTTCCTCTCGCCGATTGCAGCGAGTGCCAGCGAGAGCCCACGGCCGGAAAGGCGCCGGCCGTGGCTACCCAACACTGGTCTATGCCTGGCCGCTAGACTTTCGTTTGCGCCCGGCGCATGAAAGCCGGGATATCCAGATCGTCGGCCGGCGCGGTGGGCATGATGGACGGCTGGTGTTCGGCCACCGGCTCCGGCTCGGCGATACGTTCCTCGATTTCTGGTTCTCCCTTCCATTCCTTCGGCAGGTAGTTGTGCCGCGGCACGCGTTCGGTGACTTGGCGGAAGCCGGCGGCGATGACGGTGATCTTCACCTGCTCCTTGAGCGACTCGTCCATCACCGCGCCGAAGATGATGTTGGCGTTTTCGTGGGCGGCCTTCTGGATGATGGAGGCGGCCTCGTGGATTTCATGCAGCGCGAGCGAGTTCGATCCGCTGACGTTGATCAGGATGCCCTGGGCGCCCTGAATCGAATTTTCCTCGAGCAGCGGACTGTTGATGGCGCGATTGGCGGCGTCGATGGCGCGGTTGGTGCCGGAGGCGACGGCCGTGCCCATCACGCCGTAGCCCTGGCCGCGCATGATCGTTTTCACGTCGGCGAAATCGCGGTTGATGATGCCGGGCACGGTGATGATGTCGCTGATGCCCTGCACGGCCTGGCGGAGGATATCGTCGGCGATGCGGAACGCCTCGAAGAAGCTGGTGCCGCGCTCGACGCATTCGAGCAGCCGCTCGTTGGGGATCACGATGACGGTGTCGACCGAGCCGACCAGTTCGGCGAGGGCCTGTTCGGCCTGCGCCATGCGGCGGCGGCCTTCGAAGGTGAAGGGTTTGGTGACGACGGCGACGGTCAGCGCGCCCATTTCGCTCGCGAGGCTGGCGACGACGGGAGCGGCGCCCGAACCGGTGCCGCCGCCGAGGCCGGCCGTAACGAAAACCATGTCGGCCCCGTCGATGGCTTCGATTATCTTGTCGGTATCTTCAAGCGCGCCCTTGCGGCCAACCTCGGGATTGGCGCCGGCGCCAAGGCCCTTGGTCAGTTTCCCGCCGAGCTGCAGCTTAAGGGGCGCCTGTGAGAGATGCAGCGCCTGCAAATCGGTGTTGGCGGCGATGAATTCGACGCCCTCCACCTTGGCCCGGATCATGCGGTTCACCGCGTTGCAGCCGCCGCCGCCCACACCCACCACCTTGATGCGCGCGCCGTCCTTCGGCGTTTCGCCGAACGTCATCCGAATCGGTGCTTCCTTTCCTTTCATCGTTCCTCCCGGCAAGTCCATGCGTTTGAATCCTCCTCGAATTTCGTCCCCAAACCGATTTCATCCCAAAAACAAACCCTTCAACCGCGAAGAAAATGTTGGCTTTTCCTCGATCACTTGTTGCGCGCGTCCGCCGTAGAGCGCCAGACCGACGATCGCCGCGTATTCCGGCGCGAAGGCCTCCTCGGGCAGCCCGGCCAGCCCGCGCGGGCGTCCCACGCGCGCCGGCAATGAGAACATATCCTCAGTCATGTCCAGAAGACCCTGCAGCCGCGCCCCTCCGCCGACGAAGACGAGGCCGGCCGGAATGGCGCTGAGCAGCGCGGCGCGTTCGAGTTCCCGGCGCAACAGGGCAAGCAGTTCTTGCGCGCGCGCATCCAGAATTTCGGCGACTTCCCGCGCCAGCACGCTCCGCGGCGGCCGATCGCCGACGCAAGGAATCTCGATCGAGCGCTCCTGCTCGCCCAACTCGCTCGACGACCAGACCTCCTCGCGCTTGATGCGGTCCGCCTCGCCGATCAGCGTGCGGATGCCGACGGCGAGATCGTTGGTGAAATGGTCGCCGCCGACCGCGATCGCGGCGGTGTGGCGAACCGAGCCACCGGCATAGACGATCAGTTCCGTCGTTCCCGCGCCGATGTCGACCAGGCAGGCGCCGAGTTCGCGCTCGTCCTGACTGAGCACGCATTCGGCCGCGGCAAGCGGCTCGAGCACGAGATCGGAGACGAGGACGCCGGCGCGGTTCACCGCGGCGACCATGTTCTGCGCGAGCACGGCGGGCGATGTCACCAGGTGCACGTTCACATCCAGTTGCCGGCCCACCATGCCGATGGGGTCGCGGATGCCGTTTTGCGCGTCGAGCCAGAAGCCCTGCGGCAGCACGTGCAGCACTTCGGCGCCTTCCGGCAGGCGCACTTTCCGCGCCGCGTCGACCGCGCGGCGCACGTCCTCTCGCGTGATGTCGCGCGGGCGATTGCCCAGCCCGAGCCCGCCGCGCGAATTGAGCCCGGCGACGTAGCCGCCGCCGATGCCCAGGATCGCCGATTCGATCGGGAAGCCCGTTTGCTGTTCGGCCGCTTCGACCGCCTGTCGAATGGATCCCGAGGCCATCTCGAGATTCGACACCTGGCCCTTGCGCAGGCCCTTGGTCTCGGCAACGCCGAGGGCGACGCAACGGACGTCCCCTTCGCCGACGTTCTCGGCGACGATCACCGATGTCTTCGCGCTCCCGACATCGAGCGCCACAACGTATCGTTCGTTATTCACCGCCGTTCAGTCCCCTTTCGGATGCTCTCTGCTGCCATGGATCTCTGCGGCGCGGCGGCTTGGGGGCGTGGGTTAGCCGTACCCTTGGCCGAGCCCGCGGCATTCGTTGCCTTGGGGAGCGCCGGACCCGGCGTCACCAGGGCCTGGCCGTCGTAGCGGAGGTCGACGGCTTCCACATTGCCGGCCTTCGCCTCCCACGACGGGAAGTTTTCGAGGAACAGGTGGAACCGGTTGGCGAAATCGGCGTTGCCAAAATGCACGATCACCGGCCCCTGACCGGCCAGCACCGGCACGTTGGCCAGCGTCACCTGCAAATCGTCGCCGCTCGCGAGGTTCGCCTGGCTCACCCCGCCGGCGGCGTCCGGCCGCACCGTGCCGATCTGTTTCAGGAATTCCGAAAAGAGCGCGACGCGACGCGCGCGCTCGCCCACGGGCGTCCGCGCGTCGAGGCCCGTCACCACGGGCAAGTTGGAATTCGAGCCCTCGGGCCGGTCGAGAATCACGCCGTCGACATCGATCAGTTTCATGCCCGAGCCGGTGCTCAGAAACGCCGCCGGTTGCCGCTCGACCACCTGAACCATGATGCGATCGGGCAGAACGCGCTCGACGGCCGCCTGCCGGATCCACGGAATCGCGTCAATCTGCGCGAGGCGCTCGTCGAGCGGCACGCGGAGAACGCTGCGGCCCATGTCGGGCGCAAAAACGCTCATCAGCTCGCCGCGAGCGACAAAGTGCTCGCCGGTGATCCGGACGCCTCGCGGACCGAGGCGGGTGGCGGGCGAGAAAAACAGGAAATAGGCGCACCAGCCGGCGATCCCGCTGACGCCGACGACCACGGCGAAGGCGATCGTGCCGCGGCGCAGCCTCTTGCCCAGCGGCTCGCTGCGCCGGCGCTTCACCTCTGCCGGTTTCTGCTTGCGCAAGTAGCGCGGCGAAACGTCGTCGACCGCCGCGCGCTCCAGTGTCTCCTCAGGGACCATCGCTTAGTTCACCCAGACCACGATTTCTTCCTCGAGCTCGATCTTGAACGCCGACCAGACGCGGCTGCGCACCTGCTCGATGAGACGGTGCATGTCGTCGCAAGTGGCCCGGCCGCGGTTGATGAAGAAATTGGCGTGCCGGTCGCTGACCATCGCTCCGCCGATGCGGAATCCCTTCAGGCCGATCTCGTCGATCAGCTTTCCCGCCGAAGAGCCCGGCGGGTTCTTGAAGACGCAGCCGGCGCTGCGTTCGGCGAGCGGCTGGCTGGCGCGCCGGTTGAAGTTGCAGACGTGAATCCGGTCGACGACCTCGCGGAAGGGGCGCTCGATCAGTTCGAGCCGCGCGCCAAGCAGGATGTCGCAAGGCGTGAAGGAAGCGCGGCGATATTCGAAGCGCACCTGGCCGGCGCGCAGCGTGTCGATCCGTCCGCAGACGGCGCGATAGACCACGATCTCGCGCACCAGATTGCCGATCTCCGCACCGTAAGCGCCGGCGTTCATGCGCAGCGCTCCGCCCACGGTTCCCGGCACGCCGATGAGTCCCTCGAGCCCGCCCAGATTCGCCTTGGCGCAAGTGGTGATGGCGCGGCCCAACTCTTCGGCCGCGTCCACCCAGACGCTCTTGCCTTCGATGCGCACCGTCGGCTCGATCCTGGCCAACCGCAGCGCCACCCATGGCAACTCGCCATCGGCGACCAGCAGATTCGAGCCGCCGCCGAGCAGGCGATGGCGAATCCCCTGCCCGCGGAGCAACTGCAGCAGGTCGGGCAGATAACGGCGTTCCCGCACGATGAGCAGATCGGTTGTGCCGCCGATGCCGAGCGAGGTCCAGCTGGCGAGGCGCACGCCGGGTCGGCGCTCGATTTCGAGTTGGCGCAAGGCCGTCAGCAGTTTGGGATCAGTGATGAGCATGTTTTATGTCCTTTGTGCTCCGAATTTCCCCCACACGATCGAGTACCTGGCCTACGCTGCCCGCTCCGATGGCCAGAATCGCGTCGCCCGGCTTCGCATCGTCGGCGAGCGCTTCGGCGGCTTCGGCCGCGGTTGCGCGAAATTCAACGTTGCGATGGCCCGCGGCGGCGATCGCCTCGGCGAGCGCGCTTCCGCTCACGCCTTCGATCTTCGCCTCCCCGGCCGGATAGACTTCGAGCACGATCAGCCGGTCGGCCTGGTCGAAAGCGCGGGTGAATTCCTGCCACAGCAGTTTCGTTCGCGAGTAGCGGTGCGGCTGGAAGCAGACGAGCAGGCGCTTGTAGCCGCAGCCGCGCGCGGCTTCAAGCGTCGAACGGATTTCGGTGGGGTGGTGGCCGTAGTCGTCGATGAGAGCCACGCCGCCGGCCGTGCTCTTGATCTCGAATCGCCGCCCCACGCCCTCGAAATTCTCGAGTCCCTGGCGGATCAGCTCGACTGGAAGGTTCAGGTAGAGGCCCACGGCGACGGCGGCGGCGGCGTTGCGCACGTTGTGCAGGCCCGGCGGCGCGTGCAGGCGGAAGCGGCCGAGCGGCTCGCCGCGATAGGTGAGATCGAATTCGCTGCCAAGGCCGCGCAGCGCGACATTGGAAATCACCAGATCGGCCTGCGGTGACGTGCCGTAGGTCACCACCGGCCGTTTCACCTGCGGCAGGATCGAGCGCACGTTTTCGTCGTCGAGCGAGAGGATGCCAGTGCCGTAGAACGGCACGCGATTGACGAATTCAGCGAAGGTCTCCTGGATGGCTTCGAGCGAGCCGTAGTGATCGAGGTGCTCGCGATCGATCGTCGTCACCACCGTTACCACCGGCGAGAGATGCAGTAGCGATCCGTCGCTCTCGTCCGCCTCGACCACCATGTACTGTCCCTGGCCCACGCGCGCGTTCGCGCCCGCCTGTTTCACGCGTCCGCCGACGACGAAGGTCGGATCGAGTCCCGCAGCCGCGAGCACCGAGGCGATCATCGAGGTTGTGGTCGTTTTGCCATGCGCGCCGCCGACGGCGATTCCGTATTTCAGGCGCATCAGCTCGGCGAGCATCTCCGCGCGGGGAATCACCGGAATTTTCAGGCGCTGCGCTTCCTCCACTTCCTCATTGCCGGGCTGGATCGCGGAGGAGATGACGACCACGTTAGCCCCCTCGACGTTTTCAGCGCGATGGCCGAGGAATATCGTGGCGCCCAGGCGCTCGAGGCGCTCGGTGACCGGGGTCTGTTTCACGTCCGAGCCGGTGACGCTGAAGCCCTGCGTGAGCAGCACCTCGGCGATGCCGCTCATGCCCGTTCCGCCGATGCCGACCAGGTGGACGCGCTGGAAACCCTTGAAAATCGCGTTCATTGGCGCGCCACCTCCTCGAGCAGATCCACGATCGCCGCGGTAGCCCGCGGCCGGCCGAGCGTGCGCGCCCGCTTTCCCATTTCGGCGAGCCGTTGCGGCTGGTCGGCGAACTGCAGAATCTCCGCGGCCAGGCGCTCCGGAGAGAGTTCGTTTTCCACCACCATGCTCCCCGCGCCGGCGCGCTCCATCGCCTGTGCGTTGCGCAGTTGATGCGAATCGGTGGCCGCGCCAAAGGGAATGAAGATGGCCGCGCGCCCCGCGGCGGCAATTTCGGCCACGGTGATGGCGCCGGAGCGGCAGACGATCAGATCGGCCTGGGCGAAGCGGGCCGGCATGTCGTCGAAGAAAGGACGCACCTCGGCGGCGAAACCACACCGCTCGTATCCCTGGCGCACGTCGTCGAAATCGCGCTCGCCGGTCTGATGAACCACCGAAAGCTCGTTCTTTCTCGGCGCCAGATGATCGAGCGCGCCGGTCATGGCCCGGTTGATGAGCCGGGAACCCTGGCTGCCACCGGTGATGAGGACACGCAGCGGCGGCTGGTAACTGCGTTCCTTCGCCTCGAAAAATTCGGCGCGCACGGGGCAGCCGGTGACGACGGCTTTCTTCGCCCAACGCCGCGCGGTCTCCTGGTGCGCTACGGCGACGCGCCGCACCAGGCCTCCGAGCACGCCGTTGGTGAATCCCGGCTGCACGTTCGGTTCGAACAGGACGGAAGGCACGCCGCGCAGAATCGCGGCGAGCATCATCGGGCCGGAGGCGTAGCCGCCGACGCCGAGCGCCGCGGCGAACCGGTGACGGCGCAGCACGCCGAGCGCGTCCCACAACCCCAGCGGCAACACCGCCAGGTTGCGGGCGAATCGCGAGCCGCCGATGCCTTTCAGGCCGCGCACGCGCAGCGTCTCGAACGGCAAACCCGCCGCCGGCACCAGCCTCGCCTCGAATCCTCTTGCCGTTCCCACGATCACCACTTCCCTTCCTTCAGCCCGGTTCAACCATTCCTTGGCCACGGCCACCGCCGGGAAAACATGGCCGCCCGTGCCGCCTCCGGCGACGAGCAGCTTCACTTCTCGAGCCTCGAAATCCCGCCAGCGTGGACTGCCTGCTGGCTGATGTTGAGCAGCACGCCGGTGGCGAGCAGCATCACGACCAGGCTCGATCCGCCGTAGCTGACAAACGGCAGCGGAATTCCCTTGGTCGGCACCATCCCCAGCACCACGCTTAAATTGATCAGCGCCTGCCCAGTCACCATCGCCGTGATGCCCAGTGCCGCCATGCGTCCGAAGCCGTCGGGCGAATTCCACACTACGCGGATGCCGCGCCACGCGTAGATGGCAAGCAGCAGCAGCACCACGATGGCGCCAATGATTCCCAGTTCCTCGGTAATCACCGCGAAGATGAAATCGGTGTGCGCTTCCGGCAGATAGAAGAGCTTTTGCCGGCCTTCCATCAGCCCCGCGCCGAAAATCCCGCCCGAGCCCACGGCGATCAGCGACTGGAGCAGCTGGAAGCTGTGCCCTTGCGGATCGTTCGACGGGTGCAGGAACGCCATCATCCGCTCGTAGCGATAGGGCGCGCTTACGATCAGCAGCCACAGCGCGGGAATCGCCACCGCAACCGCGGCCACCACGTAGCGCCACGAGAGCCCGGCGACGAAAAACATCACCAGCGCGATCAGGAACAGTTCGGCCGAGGTCCCCATGTCCGGCTCGAGCAGAACGAGACCGGCCACCAGCAGCACCGGTCCGAAACCGGGCAGCAGAGCCCGCAGCGGATCGTTCACGCTGATGCCTTGCGGATTCGTCCGCAGTTCCAGGAACCAGGCCAGATAGAAAATCACCGCCAGCTTGGCGAATTCGGCGGGCTGGAATCCCACCGGGCCGAGGCGGATCCACCGGTGCGTGGAATGCGATTTGTCGAGCGCGAAAACGGCGACGAGCAGAATCAGCGACCCCGCCATGCCGGCATACGCAACCAGCGGCCGCCGCAGAATCCGGTAATCGACCCGCGCCAGAATCAGCATTCCCAAAAAGCCGAGTCCCAGCCACGCAGCCTGCCGGAAGAGAAACGTGTACGGGCTGCCATAGAGCGTGCGTGCGGTGATCGCGGAGGCACTGAAGATCATCACGGTCCCGATCAGACACAGGCCCACCGTGGCACCGAACAGCCACCGATCCGGCTCGACGCTTCTTGGCATCCTTCCGCTACCCCCCGGCCTCGACGCGGCTTTCGATCCGATGAACCAGGTCCTTGAAGACCTCGCCGCGATGTTCGTAATTCCGGAACTGATCGAAACTGGCGCAGGCGGGCGCCAGCAGCACCGTATCGCCGGGCCGCGCGAACTCGAACGCCCGCTCGACGGCGCGCTCGATCGTTTCGGCCTGTTCGAGCGGCACGGCGCCGCCCAATTGCGCGGCGATCTTGCCGGCAGCCGCGCCGACGAGCAGCACCAGCCTCGCCCGCGCGCCAAGCGGCGCGGCAAGTGGGGCGAAATCGCCGCCCTTGTCCTTGCCGCCGAGAATCACCAGCAGATTTCCCGGGAACGCGTCGATGGCCTTGAGCGCGGCATCGACATTTGTCGCTTTCGAATCGTTGTAGAAGGCCACGCCGGAAATTTCGGCGACGAATTCCAGCCGGTGCTCGACGCCGGGGAAGCTGCGTACGGCTTCCCGAATCGCTTCCGGGGCGACGCCCGAGAGCACGGCGATGCAGGCGGCGGCGAGTATGTTTTCGACGTTGTGCTCCCCTCGCAGAGGAATATCGGCCCGATGCAGGAGGCCCACGCCGTGGCCTGCCGAACGAAAAACGACGCGTCCGCCCTCGAGGCATGCGCCTTCGTCCACCGTCTGTATCCGGCTGAACCAGAAGCGCCGCGGCCTCTGCGGCACAAGGCGGGTGGCGGCGGGATCGTCGGCGTTGACGACGGCCGCGTCCGCGGGGCGCTGATTTTCGAAAATCCGCGCCTTCGCTCGCCCGTAGGCTTCGAGCGTCGGATGGCGATCGAGATGGTCGGGCGTCAGGTTGAGCAGGGCGGCGATGTCCGGGCGGA
>JAGWOX010000336.1 GCA_028877145.1 Acidobacteriota bacterium
CGCCATCGAGATTTTCCACCCTGCACCCCGCTTCGAACCCGGCATCCATCCGACGGCCGTAATCGCACCCACGGCCCAGATCGGCCCCGGCGCTCATATCGGCCCCTACTGTTTCGTCGATGAAGAGGTTCACATCGGCGCGAGCGCGGTGCTTCACAGCTTCGTCGCGATCTATCGCGGCGCAACGGTCGGCGACGATTTCTTCGCCCATTCCCACTCCGTCGTACGAGAAAATTGCTGTATCGGCAATCGTGTCCTCATGCAAAACGGCGCCGTGGTCGGCTCCGACGGTTTCGGCTTTGCCCGCACGCCCGACGGCCACTGGTACAAAATGCGCCAGGCGGGCATCACCGTGATCGAAGACGACGTGGAAATCCAGGCGGGCACCACCGTCGATCGCGCCACGATTGGAGAAACGCGCGTCGCCCGCGGAGCGAAACTCGATAATCTCGTGCAAGTCGGCCACGCCAGCCGCGTCGGCGAAGATACGTTGCTCTGCGGGCAAGTTGGCCTCGCCGGCTCGTCGAACATCGGCAACCGCGTGATTCTCGCCGGCCAGGTCGGCGTCGCCGGCCATCTCACCATCGGCGACGGCGCCATCCTCACCGCGCAAAGCGGCGTCCCGAACGACGTCCCCGCCGGCGCCCTCTATTCCGGCTATCCCGCCATGGAAAACAAGCGCTGGCTGAAATCCGTAGCCGCCTTCAGCCGCCTCCCCGAATTGCAGCGCCAGCTTCGCGAACTAACCGCCGAACTCGAAACATTGCGCCGACAATCGCCATCCCCAACACGAACGAAACCACCCAAACGGAAGCCAGCCAGGAAAAAGGTGTCATCCTGAGAGGGTGTGACTTTTTGATTTTCGGCGATTTTTCCCCGTCGGGTGCCCCAGGCGCCGCCGTTGCGCCTGGGGGTGTTGCCTTCACATCCCACACCCACCCCGGTAGCGAAAGGAGTGCCTGTTTTTGTCCCTGTAAACTTGTGGCATCCAGAAGCGAAGCGAGGGACCCCGACACTACGCCAGCCAAGTGATTCCACGCCCGTAGCGCGCCCCGCTGTGTCAGTTTATTCTCCCGAGCGGGCGTGGATCTCTTTCATTGTCACCCGTGCCTGCTCGGCCACCTGCGCCGGCATCGCCGGAACGCCGCGCGCATAGGGAGCGATCACGTTCAGATCGTCCGGCGTCCCGATCAGGTAGAGCGCCCGCAACGCCTCCCAGGCCATTTGGGAGCTCGGTGCCAGCACCGCAATCGGCTGCCCCGCGGAGACGGCTGCCCCGTCCGCGGCCCTCCACTGAGCTAGGCTGCCTGGCGCGCCGGCCGGGAGCTCGACGTCGCTCTTGTCCGTCAGGATGCGAGCCACGACCGTGTCCGTGGCGACGGGCTGCCCCACGTTCATCAGCCGCTTAAGCTTCCCTTCCGTGGGCGCGAGCAACGGCTCGCCCGCCAGCATCTTCACGATGATGGCGTGCCCGCTCGAGTCCCGGAACCGCACCAGCGCCAGGGCGGCGGTCATCCGCACCAGCGGCTCGGAATCGTCGAGCATACCGAGCAGCGCGTCGTGAAACTCCGCCGACGTATTGTCCTGCCCCATCACCCACGCGGCCGTTTCGCGAACCTGCGGTACCGAGGAATTTACCAGGTGCGCCACGTCCGGGTACCAGCGCGCCACGGATTTGTCGCCGCGGATAATGCGATCGGCGATCTGCGAGAGCGCATGCTGCGTCTGCTGTGGATGGTCCTTGCTGGTCAAGTACTGCTGAATTTGGGCGTCGCTGAGCGGCGTTCCGAACCAGGTGGAGTGCCAGATGAAAAACGGAATCAGCACGCCGAGCAAGGTCAGCGCGATGACCAGCGCCAGCCAGCGTGCGGCCACACCGCGATCGGAGTGAATGGAAGAGCGCATCGCCCTTTCTTTGTCCAATCCCTCAGTCTACACGAAACTTCCCGCTCGTAGCGTCAGCCCGACCTTGCCTGTTGAGCAAAATCCGCCGGGCCGCCGGCGTTCAACAAGCCCTGCCGCCCTAAGAGAGTGTGTGATTTCTCGGCGATTTGCCCGTCGGGTGCCCCGGGCGCCGTCGTTGCGCCTGGGGGTGTTGCCTTCTCATCCCACACGCACGTCGGTAATGAACGGAGTGCACGTTACTGCTCCTGCAAGCGCACGTCATCCCGAGCGAGGTGCTTTGAGACGAACGGAGTGAGTCCCGACAAAGTGTGTCGGGAAGGATCTCGATACTGCGTCTGCGCTCGTACGGAATTCCCCGAATTTGTTCCCCATCCCGGGTTCCGCGAGTATCATCGTAGTGAATCTTCTTCGGCGCGGCCTAGGGGCCGTCGCGCAGAAAGGGTCGGCCTGCCATGATGCCCAATGCGAATCCGGAAAAGTCCGCCAACCAAGCATTCCGTATTCTTCTCATCGCTCTGCTAGCCGCGTGTGTTTTCGCTGCCCTAGCCCACGCGCGGGCCGGCAGCCAATCGCAAGCGGCCGCCGCTCCACTCGACGTCGAGAACGCGCAAGTCGTAAATCTAGAACATCAGTGGCTCCAGACCCAGAACACCGGAAATGTCGCCCAACTCGACAAAATCCTCGCCAGCGATTTCGTTCGTCCCGATCCGGCCGAGGGCGAATTCATCACCAAGGCGGAAATGATGACCTACCTGCATTCGCATCCTTTCCCTCATCATGCGGGTCCCGCGCCGCAATTCTCGCAGTTGCGTGTCACGATCTACGGCAACGTCGCCATCGCCCGCGGCATCCTCACCGCAACCGACGCCCAGAACATGGTGGTCCTCAAAACGCTC
>JAGWOX010000078.1 GCA_028877145.1 Acidobacteriota bacterium
CAGTGAAGACGGCGTAGGGGAAAATCCAGGAGAGCAGGAGCAGGTCGAAATAAGAGAAGACGATGCCGTAGAGGAAGTGGAATGAGCGCTCCGTGCGGAGATAGTACAGGGCGTAGAAGAACGAAGCCACGGCTACGGCCAGCAGGAACCGTACAAGCACAAACGGGTTCTCCTGCGCCAGCAGGACCAACATTGCCAGGCTGAAATAACTGACCGGATAGTGCAGGTTGGTCACCAGGCGATCCCACAGAGCCACCGAGGCGTAAACCGGCGGGCGCTTCCAGACGATCTTCATGAACCGGAGCTCTTCGCGGACGTAGCTACGATCCCATCGCAGGAACATCTTGCAGAGCTGTTTGTACTGTGTAGGCACGATCGTGGCCACGGCGGCGGTGCGTTGATAAACGGTGGAATAGCCGAGGGAGAGAATCCAGTTCGTCAGCGCGCGGTCCTCGCCAAAGGTGCACTGGGCGCCGAGAAATTTCTGCTTCATCCAGTCGGGGAGCACTTGCCGGACGATGCTGGTGCGATAGGCGGTGAGTGCGCCGGGGCAGCAGTAGACCGTGCCGTAAGAGGATTCCACCGCTCGCAGAACGTCGAAGGAAAGGATGTAGCGGACGTGGAGCATCCGCGGCAGCCAGCCGGCATCGCGGTTGTAGGCGCCTACCTTGCCGGCCACTGCTCCCACTTTGGGGTTGCGGAACGGGCCGGCGATGGCCAGAAGCGCGTCAGGTTCGAGGGCGCTATCGGAGTCGATGGTCACGACGATCTCGCCTTTGGCGGCCTCAAAGCCGGCAGCGAGGGCGGCGCGCTTGCCTTGATTTTTCGGGAAGCGGATCGCGTGAACCAGATCGGGCCACTTTGCCGCCGCTTGTTCGATGTAGGTCCAGGTGTCGTCGCGGCTGCCATCATCAACCACGTAGATTTCCATACGGTCCAGCGGATAGTGAGCGCGCACCACGGACTCTATCGATTTCAGGACCATCGGGCCTTCGTTATAGGCGGGAATGATGACGGTGAGCGGCGGCGCCGTGTCTGAAGTGGCGTGGGGGAAGGGGCGGTAAGCCATCCAGAGGGCCGTTCGGAAGATCAGAAGCAGGGTGCCCATGGTAATCCAGAGCATGCTCGGGAAGATGAACACGCGAACCCAGTGGTGGGATTCGGCGGCATTTGCGAGTGGGGCAAGAAAGACCCCGTGCATGTGGGCGTGGATAAGGAGAACAATACCGGTGAGAATGCCGCCGTAGACGAGCCAGTACCAGGGATCGCCGAGCGGCTTAGGCCGGACCCCTGTTCCTTCGGCTGGATTGGATTGTGCAGTGGGAAATTCGGTCGGTGTGGTGGACACAGGTAGTTTGCCCTTTAAGACATTTGTTGCACGCCGAGGCTGAAAGGTTTCTTTATTCTATGCGGTAGTTCGCCCGGGGGCCAGTCGTGGGGTGAGGCCAGGAGATGGGGGGAATAAGTCCTTTGCTGGGAGGGAGACGGCTGTGGCTGCACCCGGACTGGCATGGTCGGATTTGACTCCGCGAAGAGGTTGCATGCGGCCAAAGCCGCATTGACGAGGCTGTAAGAGCACGTTCCTTTACACTTTGGCGTGCGCGTGTTAATAGCTTGAGCTTTTGTTCCTTGGGGAAAACTGGCGTGAGGGAAAAAACCGGCCTCGATCCTGTTTGCGGCGTTGTCGCCGCCCGCGGCGCGCACGAGATGGCGGCGCAAGTGCGGCAGGCGCTAAGGCTGACACGCACGATCGAGCTGCGGCTCGACTGGCTGCGCGACGAACGGGAGCGGAGGCGCTTGTTTGCGTGGCTCCAGCGGAAGCGGCCGGCGGCCGCGTTCGTTGCTACCTGCCGGAGGCGCGCGGCTGGAGGGCTGTTTGTGGGAGGGATCGCGGCCGAGCGGCGAGTGCTGGAAGCGGCAATTGATGCCGGTTGCGGGTGGTATGACCTGGAGATCGAGAGCATTGAGGAGTCAGGAGGATTCGAGCCGATCGGCGAGGACAGGGCGCGGGCCATCGTTTCCGTGCATCGATTCGACAGGGCGGTGGGCGATCCGCGCCGGTTGCTGCGCAGGTTTCGCGCTGTGCCGGGGACGGTTTGGAAAATTGCGGTCGAGTGCCGCGGGCTGCGGGAGGCGGAGCGGCTCATTCGATTGGCCGAGTTGCCGGAAAGCACGGCCGGCATGATCGTGGTGCCAATGGGCCGCGCGGCGCAGCCGGGGCGAATCCTGGCGCTCGGGCGCGGGAGCATGCTCACGTATGCGGCCGTGAAGGAGAGCACGGCGCCGGGCCAGCCAACGCTCGAAACGATGGTCCGCGAATATCGCGCGAGGCGCGTGGACCGGCGAACGCGCGTTTACGGGATCATCGGAAACAAGACGGGACATTCGATTTCGCCGGCGATGCACAATGCCGCTTTTGCGGCGAGCGGCATCAATGCGATCTATCTTCCCTTCCCAGTCGAGAACCTGGAGGATTTTCTTGCCGTCATCGAGCCGTTTGGGATTCGCGGCTTCAGCGTGACCATTCCGCACAAGCAGGCGATCATGGCGCGCCTCGATCAGTGCGACCGGCTGGCGCGGCGGCTGGGCGCGGTGAACACGGTGGTGGTCCGCGGGCGGCGGCTGTATGGCTACAATACGGACTACGCCGGTGTGGTTGCCGCGCTGCGAGGCCGCGTGCGGCTGAAAGGCTGCCGGGCTCTGCTCCTGGGCGCGGGGGGCGCGGCGCGAGCCGGGGCGTTCGCGCTGTCCGATTCGGGAGCGCGAGTGTTCATGCTGGCGCGGCGCGCCGAGCGCGGGCGCGAACTGGCTCGCGCGGCCGGTGGCGAGACGGTGACGCGCGAGGAATTGCGGCGCCGGTCGTTCGACTTGATTGTGAATGCCACGCCGGCGGGCATGGCGCCGGATCGGGGTTCGCCGCTCGCGGCCGGAGAAATCAACGCGGCGGCGGTTTTCGACATGGTGTACCGGCCGACGGAGACGCCGCTATTGCGGCTGGCGGCGCAGCGAGGAGCGAAAACGATTTCCGGCATCGAGATGCTCGTGGCGCAGGGCGTGGAACAGTGGAGTTTGTGGACCGGCCGGCGAGCGCCGGCACGGCGGATGCGGCGGGCGGCGCTCGAAGCCCTCGGCCGCGGCGAGGAAACGACCTAGGATGCTGCTTCCCAATTTCGAAACGTTCAAACGGCTGGCCGGCGAAGGGAATCTGGTTCCCGTGTGCGAGGTGTTTCGCGCGGATTTGTTGACGCCGGTGGGCGCGTACCTGCGGCTGGCGCGGCGGTCGCGCTACGCCTGCCTGCTCGAAAGCGTCGAGGGCGCGGAGAAGATCGCGCGGTACACGTTTCTGGGATTCGATCCGGCGGCGATTTTCCGGTACAAGAACGGCATCGCCACAGTGGAGGAAAACGGGCGGGCGCGGCGGGTTTCGGAGAACCCGGTGGAATGGATGCGCGGGCTGCTGAAGCGGTATCGCGCGGTGCGCTTGCCGGAGCTTCCACCGATGGTGGGCGGGGCGATCGGATATTTCGGGTACGAGATGGTGCGGCTGGTCGAGCGCGTGCCGCTTTGGGAGAAGGACGATCTGGGGCTCGATGACGCGGTGCTGATGTTTTATCGAGGGCTTGTGGTCTTCGACCACGTGAAGCATCGGGTGTGGATCATTCGCAACGTTTATACCGAAGACGGGAGAAACCTGCGGCGCCTGTATGACGAGGCGGCCGTTGAAGTTCGACGGATACGGCGGCGGCTCGAAGCGCCGCTGCGGGGCGATGGCGGCGCGCGGCGCGGCAGGCGCGTTCCCGCGGCGCGTATTGACCGGAGGTTCCCTGTCGATTTCGGCACGGTGCATCGCGCGGCGGATTTGCCCGGGAGGCGAGAGGCGCGAGCGCCGCGCGTCTATTCGAACATGGGCAAGGAAGATTTCATGGCGGCGGTGAACAAGGCAAAACGTTACATCCGCGCCGGAGACATTTTCCAGGTGGTGCCGAGCCAGCGCTTCGCCGCTCCCACCACGGCCGATCCATTCGATATCTACCGCTCGCTGCGCGTGGCGAATCCGTCGCCGTATCTCTTTTTCCTGAAACTCGGGCAAACGGCGATTGCGGGCAGCTCGCCGGAGATGCTCGTGAAAGTGGAAGGGCGCAACGCGCATTACCGGCCGATCGCCGGAACGCGTTGGCGCGGGCGGGACGAAGCCGAAGACAAGCGCATGGCAGCGGAAATGCTGGCCGATCCCAAGGAACGCGCCGAGCACATCATGCTGGTCGATCTGGGGCGCAATGATCTGGGCCGGGTTTCGGAATACGGGAGCGTGAAGGTCGAGGAGTTGATGTTCGTCGAACGATTTTCGCAGGTGATGCATCTGGTGTCGCGGCTGAAAGGGCGGCTGCGCGAGGACGTCGATTGCCTGGACACGCTGATGGCGTGCTTCCCGGCGGGGACGCTGAGCGGAGCGCCGAAGGTGCGGGCGATGGAGATCATCCGGGAACTCGAGCCGACGCGGCGCGGCGTTTATTCGGGCGCGGTGATGTATCTGGATTTTTCGGGCAATCTCGATTCCTGCATCGCGATTCGGACATTTGTGATTCAAAACGGCGTGGCGTATTTCCAGGCGGGGTGCGGCGTGGTGGCGGATTCGGTTCCGCGGTTGGAATATCTGGAGACGCTGAACAAGGCGCGGGCGCTCGTGGCGGCGCTGGAGATGGCGGAGCACCCGGCGGAGTAGGAAATCTGAAGGGGCTAGAGAGACACATCTGCCGCACGGCGAAAGGCCGCAGCCAGGAATGGCTGCGCTACGGGAGCCGCGAAGCGCGCTGGAGTGAAAGGCTCGGATGATTCTGCTGATCGACAACTACGATTCGTTTACGTACAACCTGGCGCAGTTTCTTGGCCAACTTGGCGAAACACTCGACGTGCGGCGCAACGACCAGATTTCAATCGAGGAGATCGGGCGGATGGCGCCCGAACGGATCGTTATTTCGCCGGGCCCCGGGATTCCGCGGCGCGCGGGCATCACGATTCCGGTAGTTCGGGAATTTGCGGGGCGTATTCCGATTCTCGGCGTTTGTTTGGGGCATCAGGCGATTGGCGAGGCGTTTGGCGGGCGGGTGATTCGCGCGAAAGAGTTGATGCACGGGAAGACGAGCGCCATCCAGCATGACGGCAAGACGATTTTCCGCGGATTGCCGCAGGGCTTCACCGCGACGCGCTACCATTCGCTGATCGTGGAGCGGAAAAGCCAGCCGCGGGCGCTGGAAATTTCCGCCGAGACAGAGGACGGCACGATCATGGGGTTGCGGCACCGGGAGATGAAAGTGGAGGGCGTGCAGTTTCATCCGGAGTCGGTGCTGACCGAAGTTGGGATGCAACTGCTGCGGAATTTTCTGGCGCTCTAGCTGCACAGATGGACAGTTCGCCTTCGTGGATTGCACTGTCTTGCCGCGTTCGGGGTCCTTCAACCCGCCGTTTCGCTCAGGATGACAAGGTCTTAATCGTTCGCGCCGGCGATCGTGAAGCGCGTCTTGTTAGAAATGCGCTCGGGAAGGGGGCGACCCACCGGGTCGCCCCTACAATGCTTGATCGTGGCGCTTCGAGCGACGATCCCTTGTTCCGCGGCGTTAGCAGATGCCGCCCTGAAGGGCGGCGCTACATGGCTTTCGCGCTAACTGTTGCGGGCCAGCGGCGGGGGAACTAAGATGCGGAAAGCGTGGAAGAATCCGGGGAACCGCGCGCGCAGTTTGCGAGGTCGATCATGGCGAAACACAAAAGAGCGCTTGTCCTCATCGGAATCATCGTTGCTGTTTTAGTGGCCATTCTGGTTGTCACGCCATTCTTCATCAATGCCGATACTTTTCGTCCGGAGATCGAGCAGGAGCTTGGGGCGATCTTGCATCGCAAGGTGGAGATCGGGCACCTGCGCGTGTCGCTCTTGAGCGGGAGCCTGGTGGCGAACAGCATTTCCATCGGGGACGATCCGGCATACAGCCGGGAGCCGTTTCTGACGGCGAAATCGCTTTCGGTAGGCGTGGCGCTATGGCCGCTGATCCGGTCGCGGCAACTGAACGTGCATTCGTTCACATTCGATTCGCCGCAGGTGCAGCTGCTGCGCACGCCCAAGGGCGACTGGAACTTTGACACGATCGGAGGCAGCGGGTCGGGGGCCGCGCCTTCCGCGGACGCGGGAAACCCGGCGCTGGCGAGTTTCACGGTTGCACGCATGGCCATCAGCAACGGCACGATTGCCTTTGGCCGCGCGGGGCAACCGACTCGGCTCGCGTATGAGAAAGTGAACATTACCGCCAGCAATATCTCCGGCACGCGGGCTTTTCCGCTCACCTTCGACGCGCGCACGCCGGGCGGCGGGAAGCTGAACCTGAAAGCGAACGTCGGGCCGATCGAGGACGTCGAAGCGGCACGGCTGCCATTCCAGGGCAAGCTGGCCGTCGATGGGGTTCCGGCCGAGGACGTGCAGAATCTGCTTGCGGTGCTGGGCTACGCGTTGCCGGCGGGATCGGCGCTTCAGGGCGGAACGATCAAGGCCGACATGACGCTGCACGGGCCATTTCAGCGATTCGTGACTTCGGGCCCCGTACAACTCTCGAACGTGCGATTGGCGGGATTCAGCCTGGCGGGCGAGCTGGCGCGGGCGCTGGGCACGGCGAGCGCGGCCAACGGCAACGACACGCTGATCCAGGTAGCCAGTTCCGATCTTCGGTACGCGGCGGATGGATTGCGCGCGGACAATCTGAACATCGTCGTTCCGGCCCTCGGGACGCTTACCGGGTCGGGCACGGTCGGAGCGAACAACAGTTTGAACTTCCGCATGGTGGCGAAGCTGGCGGGCAACAGTGGGCTGGCGCAGCTCGTCAACCTTCCTTTGTTGAACCAGAAAACGAGCGGAGGGCTTCCCTTCCACATCGAAGGGACAACCGAGCACCCGAAAGTGGTGCCCGATATTCAGGGCGTGGCAGGGATCATCGAGAAGCTGGCGCAGCCACAGGGGAATCAGCAGCAACAGCAGCAGCCGGGCGGGGTGATTGGTGGGATTTTGAACAACCTGCTGAACAAGAAGAAGACGCAGCAGAAGCAGCAGCCCTAGTTTCGCGCAGGCGAACCGCGTACTTGTATCCGGAGACGGAGAGTTGTATGGTGACCGACCTCAGGGTTCCTCGACGGTTGGGGAACAAGAAGACGGGAGAATATGAGGGATGCCGAGCGCACAGAGGAGAGGGGGAATGCGGATTTGGGTCTGGGTGCTGGGGAGTTTTGCGGCCCTGCTGCTCGCCGTATTTCTGCTTCTGCTTCACTTCATTGGCGGACCCAGGGACATTTACGGCTTTCTGCGGTACGCGCTGCCACAGTGGCGTAGCGGCAATCTGCGCGTCGGAGACCACGCGCCGGACGCGCGACTTTATTCGCTCGACGGACGCACAGGCTTTTACTTACACGAGCGGATCGGCAAGCGGCCGCTGGTGCTGATCCTCGGCAGCTATACTTGACCACCGTTTCGGCGCGAGATTGGAAATCTCGTCAAGATCTACGAGCAATACAAAGACCGGGCGGATTTTCTCGCCGTCTACATCCGCGAGGCCCATCCGCAGGATGAATGGCAGATGCAGTCGAACATCGACCAGGGCGTCTGCTATCCGCAGCCGAAGACGTTTCCTGAGAGGGTGGCGATCGCCAACGATTTCGTGAAGCGCTTTCACTTCCCTATCCCTATCGGCATTGACCTGATGAGCAACGCCGCCGATCGTGCTTACTCTGCCTGGCCGGAGCGGATTTATATCGTCGACGAGTCGGGGAAGATTGTTTACCGCGGCGGGCTGGGACCCTTCAACTATCATCCTGAAGAGGCTCGCGCGTGGCTCGACAGGCGGTTTCCGCAGAGGGCTTCGGCTGCGAGACAGCCGGCTGCAGGAGCCGACGAATAGCCACGGCGGTGCCGTCCTCCCGGCAGGTCGGGATAATTTCCGGCCGGAGCTACATTTCGCCTTCTTGGTCCTTGCGAAGACGGTTGCGCGATCCTTCCTTTTTAATCACCACTTCAGGGATGAGATGATGCCGGCGTAGATTTCCATGCCTCGCCAGAAATGGCCGAGGCGGAGATTTTCGTCGGGGCTGTGTTGGTTATCGTCGAAATTGACGATGGGGACGCCGACAACGGGCAGGCCGATATTTTCGAAGATGTACATGGGGGCGCTGCCGCCGAGGATGGGCAGGATAACCGCGGGCTCACCGGCCGACTGGTCAACGACGCGAACGAGCGCTTGGGAAACGGGGAGATTCATGGGTGTGCCGGCAGCGGGATAGCCGCCGTCGTTCGTCACCGTGGCGATGAGGGGGTAGCGGAGCCGCTCGGCCATCGTTGGTTCACGGCCGATGACGTAGTAGCCCTGCTTGCGGATGTGGGCGACTAGGCGCGCGAATTGCATTTTCGGGGTGATGTTTTTCACCAGGCGCATATCGAGCGAGGCGGTGGCGCTATCGGGGATGATCGTTTTCGATTGCGCGCCGGTCCAGCCGCTCTGGAGGCCGTCGATATTGAGCGAAGGCTCGGTGAGCAGGTCGAGCAGCTTGCGGCCATTGCCATCGGTCGAAGCGAGGCCAAAATCCTTTTTCAGACGGGCGTCGTTGTCGGGGGCGGCGCCAATCGCTTTGATTTCGGCGGGATCGGGCGGCACGCGGCCGTCGTAGAAATGGGCGATGAGTACGTGGCCGTCCTTGTCTTCCATCGAGGCGAGGAGCTGCGAGAGGTGCATGGCGGGATTCGGGGCCCAGTTGCCATAGTGGCCGCTGTGGAGGGGATGGAGCGGGCCGTAGACGGTGATATTCACGCCCATCACGCCGCGGTTGCCGAAATAGACGAGCGGTTTGCCGCCCTGATCCACGGGGCCGTCGGCGGAGATGAGCAGGTCGCCGTGGAGCAGGTCGCGATGGGGCATGAGGGTTTGTTCCAGGTGTGTCGAGCCGGCTTCCTCTTCGCCTTCGGAAATGAGTTTTACGTTGACGGCGAGCGGAATTTTTTCGGCGCGCATGGCGTCGATGGCGGCGAGCAGGGCGATGATCGGCGATTTATCGTCGCCTGACGAACGCGCATAGAGACGCCAATCATCCTGATAGGGCGTGCCCGGAGGAGGAAACGGGATCAGGCGGCCTCCGGCGTCAATGGTGTTCGTGCGGAGGGCGGGGACGAAAGGCTTCGTGCCGTGCCATCTGGCGGGATCGACCGGCTGGCCGTCGTAGTGGGCGTAGAAAATTACGGTGCGGGTGGCGCCGGGCACCTTGAGCGAGCCGATGACGACGGGGCCGCGGCCGGGAATCGGAAGGACGCGCGTTTCGAAGCCGCGCTGGTGGAGCATCGCGACGAGCATCGTGGCGTTGTGGCCGATATTGGCGGCGTCGTTGGCGGTGTTGGGGATCGAGAGCCAGGCGACGAGTTCTTTCATGACGGCGTCTTCGTGAGCGAGGCGCCAGGAGTGAACGGCCGCGGCGACACGCGCCGGCTGCGGCACTGAAGCCGCCTGGACTCCCGAGGAATGGGAAGGTTTTGCCGTCTTCTTCAGGATTGACGTGCGCGCCGAAGCCGGGTAGACTGCGGCTACCAGGAAGAAGAAAGCTACGACTATGCGTGTCATCGTTACCCTCCCGTGACCGACTTCCCGGCCTGACCGGGACGCAACTGACGCCCGCTACGGGCGCCGTCACTCTTTTCCCAACAATTTTTTCAGGCGCGCATTGTGCCTGATTTTGCCGGCTCCCGCAATGTGGGAGAGGAGAAAGCGCAAATGAACGATTTCGCTTTGGACGTGCAGGACCTGGTGAAAATCTACCCGGGCCGCGGCGGGCGGACGATCCGCGCAGTCGATGGGATGAGCTTCAAGGTGCGGCGCGGCTCGATTTTCGGCCTGCTGGGGCCGAATGGCGCGGGCAAGACCACGCTGCTGAAGACATTGACAACTCTTCTCGAACCGACGAGTGGCACGGCGCGGATCGAGGGCTTTGACGTCGTGCGGCATCCGCTCGAAGTGCGGCGGCGCATCGCACTGGTGCTGCAGGAAACGGCGGTCGAGCTGTTTCTATCCGTGCGCGACAACCTGCTGACCTACGCGCGGTTTCGCGGGCTGAGGGGAACTCGCGCGAGCCAGCGCGTGGACGAACTGCTCGGGCGATTTCATCTGGAGAGTGACGCCGGGCGGAAGGCGCAGGACCTGAGCGGGGGAACGCGGCGGCGAGTGCAGGTGGCGAAGGTGTTTCTGGCGGATACGCCGGTGGTGTTTCTCGACGAGTTTTCGACCGGAATGGATCCGCACCTGAAACGGGCGGTGATGGAGGCGCTCGCGGCCGAGGCGGCGGGCGGGCGAACGATCGTGCTGACGACGCAGGTGCTGGGGGAAGCCGAGGAGCTGTGCGACGACATCCTGATCATGAACCGAGGACGAGAAGCGGCGCGCGGCGACCTGCACACGTTGAAGCTGCTTTCGGCGGGCTTGTATGAGATTGCGGTGACGTTCGACCGGCTGCCGGCAACGATCGAGGAGGACATCGCGCGACTATCGCCGCTGCGAGCGCGGATGAATCAGAACACAGTGGAGCTGGCGGTGAAGGCGGAGGAGGCGCAGGTGCTCGAAATCGTCACGGCGCTCGCGAAACGAGGGCGCGCGCTGCACGTGGAAGTGAGCGGCGCGAGCCTCGAAGACGTCTTCGTGCAGTTGACGGGCGAGCCTGGGGCGGCGAGTGGAGAGGAGGAGCGATGAGCGCCGTGGGAGCGATGCTGTATCGCGAAGGGAAAATTCGCGCGACGAATGTCACCTTCATAGTGTGGGACCTGCTACATCCACTGGCGAACCTGGTGTTTTTCGGCGCCGGAATGGACCTGCTCGTGGGCAAACCGACCGCGATCAGCGGGGCGAGTTACCCGGCGTTCTTTCTGCCCGGCGTGCTGGGAATGGCGTGCATGGTGATCGCTTCGAACACGGCGTATGGATTCTTCATGGACCGGGACAACGGGATTTTCTACGAGCAGCTCACGTATCCGCTGGGACGCGGGGAATTTCTGATCGGGAAGATGATGTTCAACGTGATGGTGGTGCTCGCCGAAAGCTTGGTGACGATTGCGGCGGGGGCGCTGCTGTTCGGACTGCGCGTGCCGGTGGCGGCATGGGCGCCGCTCTTGGCGGGGATCGTCGTGAGCACGGCAGGGTGGTTCTTTTTCTTTGCCACGCTGGCGCTGCGCATTCGGCGGAATGACGCGTTCAACGCGGTGTCTTCAACTTCGTTCATGCTGTTGCCGATGAGTTCGCTTTTTTACCCAACTGCGCCGATGCCGGGGTGGTTGAGACATGCGGCGATGGCGAATCCCATTACCTGGAGCATCGATTTTCTGCGGGCCTGCACGTTGGGGACGGGATTCGATGCCACGTTGGCAACGGAAGCCGTCGCGTTTCTGGTGTTTTCGGGGGCGATGTTTTTGCTGGCTACGCGGAGTTTGAGGACTCAGTAGATCGCAGTGCTCTGCGGGGGTGCCAGTTGTGTTCGCGGTTCCGGACCCACCCTTCCGGCAGAAAGCGCCGGAAGGGTGGGGCACCTTGAACGGCGCGCGGGATTCCTGGATTGTCGTGGCGATCACATCTCGTCGAATGAGTTTCGCTCAGGATGACGGAGTCTTTTTTGAGACGAAGCGGGCGAGGGATCCGAGCTTCGAGAGGGCGGCGCCGGAGTCGATGGATTTGGCGGCTTCGGCGAACCCTTCGCGGAAATCAATGCCTCGGCCGGCGGCCACAAGAGCGGCACCGGCGTTGACGAGCACGGCGTCGCGTTGCGGGCCGCGCTCGCCGCCGAGCACGCGGCGGATGATGCCGGCATTTTCGCCGGCGTCCCCTCCGGCGAGGGCCGAAAGCGGAGCGGGCGTGATGCCGAAATCTTCGGGCGTGATTTCGCGCGTGCGGACTTTGCCTTCGATGAGTTCGGCGACGAAAGTGGGGCCGGAAATCGAGATTTCGTCGAGGCCGTCGCGGCCATGGACAACGAAGGCGCGCTCGACACCCAACTCGCCCAGCGCAAGAGCGAGGCGCTCGGCGTACTCTGCCGAGAAAACGCCGGCGACCTGAACGGAGGCTCCGGCGGGATTCGTCAGCGGGCCGAGCAGGTTGAAGGCGGTGCGCAGGCGGAGTTCGCGGCGGGCGCGCATGGCGTGTTTCATGGCGGGATGCACGGCCGGGGCGAAAAGGAAGCCGATGCCGATCTCTTCGATCGCGCGGCCGGCAAGTTCGAGTTCGTGTTCGGGATCGACGCCGAGTTCGGCCAGGACATCGGCGGAGCCGCAGCGCGAGCTGATCGAGCGATTGCCGTGCTTGGCGACGCGGAAACCCGCGCCGGCGACGACGAACGCGGCCGCGGTTGAAATATTGAACGTGCCGGCCCCGTCACCACCCGTGCCGCAGGTATCGACGATCACGCCGGGCGCGGGTTTATGGCCGGGAGGAAAAAGAGGGCGGGCGTGGCGGCGCATCGCACGGGCGAAGCCAACGAGTTCCTCGACAGTTTCGCCGTTCATGCGCAAGGCGACCAGCAGGCCGGCGATCTGGGCGTCGGTCGCCTTGCCCTCGAGGATCTGCTCCATCGCGGCTTCGGCCTGCGCGGCGTCGAGATGAGCGCCGCTGATGAGCGTTTCGAGCGCGTCGTTCATCATGATCGGGAGGATGCCGCCTTGCTGATTCGTCGCATTGCGGGTTAAACTGGCGCCTTTCTTAGTGAATCCGAAATTGTAGCATCGACAGGGCAATCATGAAGATCCACGAATATCAAGCCAAACAGATTCTATCGCGACATGGCGTCGCGATTCCGCGCGGTCAACTAGTGACCACTCCCGAGCAGGCGCGCGTGGTCGCCGAACGGCTGGGCACCGCGCGCGTGGTCGTCAAAGCGCAAATTCACGCCGGCGGGCGCGGCAAGGCCGGCGGCGTGAAACTGGCGAAGTCGCCGGAAGACGCCGAGCGGCTGGCCAACGAAATCCTGGGCAAGAAGCTTGTCACACCGCAGACCGGGCCGGAAGGGCGGATCGTGCGGAAGTTGCTGGTGGAAGAAGGACTCGAAATTCGCCGGGAAATTTATCTGGGACTGCTGGTCGATCGCGTGGCGGCAGCGCCGGTGTTCATGGCGAGCGCGGCGGGCGGGATGGAAATCGAGGAAGTGGCGAAAGAAAAGCCGGAAGCGATTCTGCGCGAGCGTGTGACGTCAGGTTTCGGACTCGAGGCTTATCAAGCGCGCAAGATTGCTTTTGCACTGGACCTGGCGCCGGAACTGGTGGGCCAGGCGGTGAAGCTGCTTTCGGGCATCTACCGGTCGTTCGTCGAAACGGACGCCTCGCTCGTCGAGATCAATCCGTGCATCGTGACCGGTGACGGGCGCCTCGTGGCGCTCGACGCGAAAATGAATTTCGACGACAACGCGCTGTACCGGCACCCCGAACTGGCCGAGCTGCGCGACCTGGACGAAGAGGCGCCGCTCGAAGTAGAAGCCTCGAAATACAAGCTGAATTACATCAAGCTCGACGGGAACGTGGGCTGCATGGTGAATGGCGCAGGCCTGGCGATGGCCACGATGGACATCATCAAGCTTGCGGGCGGCAGCCCGGCGAATTTTCTGGACGTGGGCGGCGGCGCATCGGCCGAGCAGGTGAAGAACGCGTTTCGCATTCTCACCAGCGATCCGAGCGTGCGGGCCGTTTTCATCAACATCTTCGGCGGCATCCTGCGGTGCGACGTGCTCGCCACGGGCGTCGTGAACGCGGCGCGGGAACTCGAGCTCAAGATTCCGGTCGTCGTCCAGATGGAGGGCACGAACGTGGAGCGGGGCCGTCAAATTCTCCAAGAGTCGGGACTGAATTTCACCGTCGCCAGCGGGATGAAAGATGGCGCGGAGAAAGCGGTACGGCTGGGACAAGCCTGATTCCGGTAGTCGTGGGAAGCTCATGAGCACTCTTATCGATAAAAACACACGGGTGATCGTTCAAGGATTCACGGGGCGCGAAGGCACCTTCCACTCCGAGCAGATGATCGAGTACGGAACGCAAGTGGTGGGCGGCGTGACGCCTGGCAAAGGCGGCACAAAACACCTGGAACGGCCCATCTTCAATACGGTGAGCGAAGCGGTGCGCGAAACGGGCGCGAACGCGAGCGTCATTTTCGTTCCGCCGCCGTTCGCGGCCGATGCGGTGCTCGAAGCGGTGGACGCCGGGCTGCCGCTGGTTGTCTGCATCACAGAGGGCATTCCGACGCTCGACATGGTACGCGTGGACGCGGCGCTGAAGGGCAGCCAGACACGTCTCATCGGGCCGAACTGTCCCGGGCTGATCAGCCCGGGTAAGTGCAAGATGGGGATCATGCCGGGACACATTCACTTGCCGGGGAACGTGGGCGTGGTGAGCCGCAGCGGAACGCTGACGTATGAAGCCGTGCATCAGCTCACCCATCTCGGCATTGGGCAATCCACGTGCATCGGGATTGGCGGCGATCCAATCATCGGAACGAATTTCCTCGATGCGATTCGCTTGTTCAACGAGGATTCCGATACGCACGCCATCCTGATGATCGGCGAGATCGGCGGCAACGCCGAACAGGTGGCCGCGGAATACGTGCGCGAGCACGTGCGCAAGCCAGTGGTGGGCTTCATCGCCGGGCAAACGGCGCCGCCCGGAAGGCGCATGGGACACGCCGGGGCCATCATCACCGGCGGCCAGGGAACGGCGAAGGAAAAATATGAGGCGATGCAAACTGCCGGTATTCGCACGGTCCAAAGCCCGGCCGAAATCGGGCACACCGTGGCCGGCGTGCTGCAGAAAAGCGCGGCAAAATAAGTTTTGAACGAGAGGCGCGGGGCATGCGCTTCGTCGCAAATTTCCACACAGGAGCATGGAAACTTGGCCAAGGAACGCACGCTGGCGATCATCAAGCCCGACGCGGTTTCGCGCGGGCTGCAGGGCGAGATTCTCTCGCGGATTCACCAGGCAGGATTCGCGATCGTGGCGATCGAATCGCACCGGCTGACGAAAGAGGAAGCTGAAGGGTTCTACGCCGTGCACAAGGAACGGCCGTTTTTCGGGGAGCTCACAAAGTTCATGAGTTCGGGCAAGGTGGTGATCATGGCGCTCGAGGCCGACGGCGCGATCGCGCGCTGGCGCGACTTGATGGGCGCCACCGATCCGGCCAAGGCTGCGCCGGGAACGCTGCGGCAACTCTTCGGCACGAGCATCCAGAACAATTGCACGCACGGATCGGATGCGCCGGAGACGGCGGCGTTCGAATTGGGGTATTTTTTCAGCGGGCGGCAGCTGATATAGCTGGCTGGGATTATCGGCAGGAAAGCCCTCAGCGGCTAAAGCCGCATAGGGGCCGCATGGCTTTCGGCACGGCTGAAGCCGTGCCCTTAGCAAGGGCTGGCAACTACGGAAGGGTCGCGGTCGGGGTAACGAAGCTCGAGTGGACGTAGCAACGGGGTCCTTCGCTTCGCTCAGGATGACAGAACTTGGGGCGGGCGGCGACTGAGGAATCTACGTCGCAGATCGAAAGCGGGTGAAGTGAGGCCCGGAAGACAGGCAG
>JAGWOX010000079.1 GCA_028877145.1 Acidobacteriota bacterium
GTTTCGAGTTCGGTTTCGTCGGCTTCGCGGCCGACGATATCCCTCAGCCGCCCGAAAAAGAGAACGCGTACACGCACGTGAAACATTCTAGCACCCGTGGCGGATGGCGGGTTGCGGGTGCGGGCGCTATTGACGTTGGCTTGGCACGAAGGGTAGGTTGGTCTAGGTTCGTTTCGCTCCGAGGAAAAACTTATGAAGATCCTGATCTCCGGCTCATCGGGGCTCGTCGGCAATGCGCTGTACCCTGCCCTGACGGGCGCGGGCCATGTGGTTTTCCCGCTGGTGCGCCCTCCGCGTGTCGCGGGCGAAAAACAGGTCGCCTGGAATCCGAAGACGGGCGAAATGGACCTCGATGCGGCCGCGGGGGCCGAAGGGGTGGTGAATCTGGCGGGCGCGTCGATTGCGGGGAGCCGCTGGTCGGAGGAACGCAAACGCGAGCTGCGCGCGAGCCGCATCGATTCGACGCACGCACTGGTGGACGCCATGGCGAAACTCGATCCGCGGCCGCGTGTGCTGGTCTCGGCCTCGGCGGTCGGTTACTACGGCAATCGCGGCGACGAGCGGCTCGACGAGGACAGCGCGCCAGGCGAAGGCTTTCTCGCCAAACTGGCCGCCGATTGGGAAGCTGAAGCGTTGCGCGCGGAGACGTTCGGGATTCGAACGGTGGTGCTGCGCTTCGGCGTGATTCTTTCCGGAAAAGGCGGCGCGCTCGCCCAGATGCTGGGGCCATTCCGGCTGGGCGTGGGCGGGCGGCTGGGATCGGGAAAGCAGTGGATGGCATGGGTGGCGATAGCGGACCTCGTCGGAATGATTCGCGCGGCGATCGAGAACGAGGAGTGGCGCGGCGCCTACAACTGCGTGGCTCCGGAAGCGGTGCGAAACTCGGAATTCACCAAGGCACTGGGCCGCGTGCTCCACCGGCCGACGATTTTTCCCGTTCCTCCGGTGGCCCTGCGCACGGTATTCGGCGAAATGGCCGACGACATGCTGCTGGCCAGCCAGCGAGTTGAGCCGAAACGGGCGGTCCGGGCAGGCTATTCGTACGCGTACCGGGGACTAGAACCGGCGCTGCGGGAAGCCATCACTGAGAGCTAACATACGTTATTACTGAATCTTGACAATCGCTAGGCATCTGCTAGGATGCAAGCGTTGCGTCGGAAATTTGTCGAGATTCACCGATACCCTCAGGTACAGATGTAAGAGGAGGTTGCGGATGTTCAGAAGGGCCATGGCTGTAACTATGTCTTTACTGCTGAGCTTGCCCCTGTGGGCGATTTCGAGCCCCGTGGGGACAATCGCGCTGGGCAGCAAAGTGATGGTCGGAGGCGCAGCGGCCGCCACTGGAAGCTCACTCTACAGCGGAGATACGCTCGCGGTGCAGCCTGATGGGAAAGCTTCGCTCCTGCTTACCGGCGGCTCGCGCGTCAATATGTCTCCGAACAGCGAGGCGCGCGTGGTTCGCGACGGCTCGCTACTTGCATTGGAATTGGAGCGGGGCGGCATGGCGTTCACTTCCTCGGCCAAGTCACTGGTGATCGGCCGCGTCGCGGACGTGACGTTCCGGCCGGAGAATCCCGCGCAAGGCGGAGTCGGCTACGTGATTTTCAAGGATCCCACCCACCCGGTTTTCTACGCTGATAAGGGCGACTGGCTCCTCACCACCGCTCACGACGGCAACAACTTGATCTTGCGTCACGGCGAGAAAATCGAAGGGAAGGTCACCGCCCAGAGTCAGGACCAGAATCAGGGCGAGACCCCCGAACAGGCCCAGAAAAAGAAGCACCGCAAGAAGATGGCTGTGATTTGGATCGGCGGCGCCCTGGTTGGCACCGTCACCGGCTTGGCCCTGGCCTACGGCATGTCCGAATGCACGACGGGCAGCGGCCCAGGCTGTAAAATGGCTAGCCCGGTCACACCACAATAGAGCGAGCCCTCGCAAACTAAAGTCTTGGCCGTCCCGCTTCGGCGGGACGGCTTTTTTATTCTCATCACATCTCTTCCATAATTCCCTCACCCTCCCTGAATGGGACGGGGAGGGCCATACTGGAACTCCCTCCATTTCCATGCTGTGGCCGGGAGAGAAAGAGACCCGGCTCCGCATCCCTTCTCTCAAGAGCGCAGCAGTCCCTAAGCGCCTGCGTTCTTATGGCGTAGAGCGGATGTTCGTGTTGGGAAACATGGCCAAATCCCGGAATGTTCTGAAGGGTAATGGTACCGTCTGTGCTCCTGCTCTCTCCTCGCGACCGGAACCAGGTCGGGAAAAGGGACATGCAGCGGGAGCAGCTTGGACAGAGAGACGGGGCGCGCGTAGTCACCGCGCTCATCTTCGGTTTTCTCGCGTCGCTGGCACTGGCGGGATGCGGCACGGCCGGCGGTTCGGCTTCGTCGGGTGGAACTTCACCGCCGCCGGCTCCTACGACGACGGTTTCCGTGTCGCCCGGAACGGCGTCGCTTTTTCCGGGCCAATCGCAACAGTTCACGGCGACGGTCAGCGGAAACTCGAATACCAACGTCTCGTGGTCGGTGAATGGCGTGGGCGGAGGAAATTCGGCGGTAGGAACGATTACGGCTGGTGGTCTCTACACGGCGCCGGCGGTATTGCCGTCCTCGGCCTCCATCACGATCGCGGCGACTAGCCAGGCGGATAGCGCGGCGAGCGGAACGGCCAGTGTCACGCTCGCGAGCGATATCCAAGTGACAATTTCGCCGGCAACGGCGTCGGTGGCGACAGGCGCGAGCCAGACATTCACCGCGCAGGTGACCGGAACAGGCAGCCCCAGCACGGCTGTGAATTGGAGCCTGACGGGCAGCGCGTGCGCAACCGGATGCGGTACGCTGGCGACGAACGGGAATACGGCGACCTATACGGCGCCGTCGACGGTTCCCTCCACTCCTACGGTCTCGATCGTTGCCACCAGCGTTGCCGACCCATCGAAATCGGCGACGGCCACCGTCACGATTATCGCGGCACAGACCTGCACACCGTCGGTTTCGATTTCGCCCGCATCGGCGAGTCTTGCGCTGGGCGCCCAACAGAATTTCACGGCGACCGTGTGCTTCAGCACGAATCAGAACGTGACGTGGAGCGTGACCGGCTCGGGTTGCAGCGGGACGAATTGCGGAACGGTTACGAGCACTGGAGCGAACACGGCGACCTACACCGCGCCGGGGTCGTTGCCGCCGGCGAATCCCGTGACGCTGGTCGCGACCAGCGCGGCCGATTCCACGAAATCGGCTTCGGCGTCAATCACAATTACATCTTCGTGCGCCTCGGCAATTTCGATCTCGCCTTCCGCGGCCACGGTGGCGCTTGGCGGGCAGGCATCGTTCACGGCGTCGGTCTGCTTCACAACGGATCAGTCGGTCAGTTGGGCGGTTACCGGGTCGGCGTGTACGGGCACGAATTGCGGCACGGTATCGAGCACGGGGCCGAACACGGCGACTTACACGGCGCCCACTGCCCTGCCACCTTCGAATCCGGTCGCGCTGGTCGCGACGAGCCTGGCCGATGCCACGAAATCGGCGTCGGCCTCGATCGACGTGGTGAGCGCGGTCGCGGTGACGCTCAGCCCGCTTTCGGCGGTAGTCGCGGTGAACCGGCGCGTGAGTCTTTCGGCCAGCGTGCAACCGACGACGAACCAGGCGGTGACGTGGACCGTAGGCGGAATCACGAACGGCAACACGACCCTGGGAGAGATTTGTCTGGCGGGCTCGAATCCTTGCTCGCCGCCGAGCGGGGCGGTGTCGGGCGCGGTGGATTTTCTGGCGCCGGCGGCTGTGCCCAGCCCGGCGGACGTCTACGTGACGGCGACATCCGCGGCGGACACGTCGCGCAGCGCGACGGGGGAAATCGGGATCGTCGCTCACCCGAGCGTGGAGCTTTCTCCGGTGAACTCGGTCGTGGCGCCTTCGGGCACGGTTGAATTTGCGGCGACAGTTTCCGCGACTACGAACACGAGCGTGAACTGGCAAGTTTCCTGCGCTAGCGCGGCTTGCGGCTCGATCACATCGAACGGCGTCTACACGGCGCCGGGCACGGCGCCCACGCCGAACTCCATTACGATCACGGCCACCAGCCAGGACGATCCGACGCAATCGGCGTTGGCGACGGTGGCGCTGACATCGGCGGCGGCGATCAGCGGAATCTCGCCGGCGAGCGTGACGGCCGGCGCGGCGAACAGTTTCGCTCTTGCCTCGAGCGGCTACGATTTTGTGGCGACGAGCCCGGGGCCGGGGACGACGATTCTGGTGAACGGCGCATCGCGCGCGACGACGTGCGCGAGCGCGTCGGCGTGCTCGGTGACAATCGATCCGAGCGATGTGTCCGCCGCGGGCACGGTGACGATCCAGGCGCAGAACCCTGACGGCACGCTTTCGAATACGCTGCCCTTGATCGTCGTGCCTCCCGACGGGCCGGCGAGCCCGGTTTCCCTTTCCGGCAGCCAACCGATCGGCGCGATGCAGGACGTCACCGCGGTTCAGCCGACGACGGACGGAACGACCAGCGGACCGATCACGATGCTGCTCTTCGGGCTGATCGACACGAGCACGAACACCTGCAACGTGACGGAATCGCCGATCACGCTCGCCGTCCCCTCCTCCGGTTCGGCGGCGTATTCGATTTGCCTGGCGGGAAACGGCCTGGACCCTTCCTACAACTACGCGATTGCCGGGTCGCAATCGACGGACGTGACGGTATCGAATCCGCAGGCTTTTGCGGGGTCGCTGGTCGAGATCACGGTGACGGTTTCCTCGACGGCGGCGGCGGGCGCGCGAACGCTCGTCGTCACCGATCCCAACAACGACCGCGCCGTTTTGAGCGGAGCGATCGACGTGGAGTGAGAGAGATGTTGCGAAGAGGGATATTCGCGTTGTGCTTGGCGGCACTCGCCGCGGCAGCCTGCGCGACGACGATTGCACGGATGAACCTGCGGCAACTGGCCGCGGCGTCGCGCGTGGTGGTGCGCGCGCGGTGCCTGGGGAGCGACAGCCTGTGGGAAGGCCGAGAAATCTGGACATTCAGCCGGTTCGCGACGATGGAGGCGTTCAAAGGGTCGCCGGGCGCCGAGTTCACCGTGCGCGCGATCGGAGGACAGGCGGGCGGAATTGAATCGATCGTCGCCGACGCGCCTCGGTTTTTTCCCGGCGAGGAGGTGATTCTGTTTCTCGATCCGGCCGCGGGCGGGTATTCGGTGACCGCATGGGACGAAGGAACGTTTCGCGTGACGCGCGACAGAGCCGGGCGCCGATTCGTCACACAGGGAGCAGCGGAGGAGGTCTACGACCGTGCCAAGCGCCGCTTCCGCAGCGAGAACATTCGCCGGATGCCGCTCTCCACGTTCCGCCGGAAATTGCAGAGCATCACGGGGCGCGCGCCGGCTCGCGGAGGCGGGGGATGAAGAGGAAATCACGGCGTTGCGTTTTGCCGGTGCTCGCGTTGTGCGCGACGGTCGCGGCCACGGGCGCCGCAGGGTACACGTTGAACTATGCGGTGCCATCGAGCGGCGGGTGCCCGGTAGCGACGCGCTTCTCGACGGCGACGCCCATTCCGCGCCAGTGGAGCGCGTCGCTTTCCTCGTCGCCGCAAACGATCTTCACCGTGGCGACGCCGGGAACTGCATCGCAGATCAGCGAAATTCAGCAGACGATTCTCGACGCCTACTCCGTCTGGACCGGGGTCAGCGGCACAATGGTGAATGCGACGACGTTTCCCGGGGCTCTCGGCGCGCTCGGACAGACTTCGACGCAAGACGCGTGCGCGAACGATCAGGGCTCGAACCTGACTGGCGAGGACACCATCTGTTTCAATCAGTCGAGCGCGGCGTTCACGCCGGGCGTGCTGGCGTTCACGCGCGTGTTTGCCGCGACGGCGCCCGGACAAACCATCGGCTCAACGACATCGAGCTTCAGCGGGCAGATTCTCGAAGCCGATATCCTGTTCCGCAACGACGGGCAGGTGACTTTTGCGACGCCCGGGGCGCTGGCCGCCAATCCCGGCTCCTACGATCTGGAATCGATTCTCACGCACGAGCTGGGGCATTTCTTCGGGCTCGAGCATTCGCCGATCTGGAGCGCGGTGATGACGCCGTTCGCGCCGCCGCCCGGCACCTATTGGGGTCCGCGGCCCACGGCGACCACGCCCGACGCGCCGCTGAGCGATGACGATCGCACCGGGCTGCGGGTGCTCTATCCCGATCCGAACGACACGACCGATGTCGGCGTAATCACCGGGCGCGTGGTTCCGGCGAATCCGCTCGCGCTGGCCGGGCTACCGGCAACGGCGGCAGGAGAATACGTTACGGGGATTTTCGGGGCGAATGTGGTGGCTGTGGATGCGGATACGGGGCAGGTGGTGGCGGGGGCGCTGGCGGGGTGGTCTTGCGCTTCGGCGAGTTCGGGGCCCGTTTTCGACGGGACGTACACAATCGAGCGGCTGCCGCTCGGGCGAACTTATAACCTCTACATCGAGCCACTGGATGGGGGGTTTACGCCCTCCGATATTGGTGGGAACGGGCTGAATTTGTGTTCGACTTCGAATGCAACGCCTTGCTCGGCGCCGGCGGTGAATACGGATTTTGTGCCTCATGTACGGCCTTCGGGGTAGCGGCGGGAAGGTTTCGAGTGAGGTGTTCGGCTGCATGAGGCGCACGGGCAGGGCGACCCGCCGGGTCGCCCCTACAAAACCTGGGTGCGGCGATTGGTTAGTGGGGATACGCGGCGCAATCTTAGCGGGTGGGATGCGGTTGCGGTGCGGTGGGGAGAGGCGGGTCTTTGGCGGAGGAAATTGCGGACAGGCGCGCGGGCAGGAGTGCCCGCGCCACTGAGATGAATCAGGGCTGGCAGGCGCAGGAGCGTTCGCCTTTCAGGGCTTCTACACCTTCTTTGGCGATGAAGGGGACCATTAGTAGGGCGGCTGCTGGGTCGCTCCACCACCACCCTTGCCAGGCGTTCAGGACGAGGCCGGCTAACAGGATGGCGGAGAGCCAGGCGCAGATGTCGGTTTGGCGGGAATCGGCTACGAGGGCGCGGCTGGCAATTCCCGCCGCTACGCGGCGCTTCGCACGCGCGAGGAGCGGCATGACAATGAGCGAGGCGATCGCGAGGGCGATGCCTACGTAACTTGTGTGGGGCGCTTCGCCTTCGATCAGCGTTTTCGCGGCTTCAATGGCTACGTAGGCGGCCAGGGCCAGCAAACTGATTCCCACCAATTTCAGGGCGCGCGCTTCGATGCGCTCGCGCGATTCCTCTTCCGTATCCGTTGCCAGGCGCCAAAGGAGGATTGCGCCCGAGGACATTTCGATCACCGAGTCGATGCCGAAGCCCACCAGGGCGATACTGCCGGCGAGGATGCCGGCGGCTATGGCTATTGCGGCTTCGAGGAGATTCCAGCCTAGCGTCAGATATTCGAGATGGAGGCCGCGGCGGACGAGGCGGGCGCGGGATTCGGGTGGGAGAGGCGTTGCTCGATTTTGGGCTGTGTCGATTGGCATCAGCTTGTTAAGGGGGAAAAGCCCACGGTCAGAACCGCACTGACCGTGGCTACCAGAGTAGCTTCCGCCTGTGGGGGCGGCAAGGTGGAAGGCTAGCCGTTCTTCGTCGCGGGAAATTCCCAGCGGGTAGCATCCTTGGGAAAATTCTTTTCGGTCCAGGCGAAGACGACACGCGGGTGGACGCAGAAGACGGCGTTTTCCGGATGAATCCAGAGCGGCATCTGGTATTTCGCGCGATAGGCGGCGTTGAGCCTGGTTATCGTTTCCTCGTCGGAGACTTCACGGGCTTTGCCTTCGAGCGCCACCAAGTCGTCCGCCGATTCCAGGTGCACCGAGACGGCCGAATTGCGGGCGATGTTCCGTCCTTTGCGCGAAGCGCGGGCGGTGCTGAAGTAGAAGGCGTCCTCGAGCCAGATTCCCCAGACGGGCATGGCGTGAGGGCGGCCGTCGGGGCGCGTGGTGCAAATCCAATAATTGCGGGAGCGCTCGAGCCGCTGCTCGGCGTGGCTGAAGGGAAGGTATTGCTTGCGCGGCTTCAAGCCGTAGAGGGTGGGAACGCGCGGAAGTCCCGCGTGGAGGGTTCTGTTGGCCGCCGCGGCCGGCTTTCGTGATTTCGCTTTCGCCATGGACGCCTCCCGGATCGGGGATGGAGCGATTGGAACTCGTTCAAGACGGCAAAGGCCCGCGGTCAGAAGTGCGCTGACCGTGGCTACCAGTGCGGTGCGGAACGCGATCCGCAGACAGGGGCAATTGGATAAAGACGTTCAGCGAGGTTTGGTAGCGCCACCGGGAATCGAACCCGGATTTGCAGATTGAAAGCCTGCCGTGCTAACCGTTGCACTATGGCGCCACAGTACGGCTGGTGAACAGCTTACGGGAGAGCGACGCGGTTGACAAGTCGGCTTCCGTGAAGCGCAACACTCCCAGGCGCCGTGCCGCTCAGAAGCCGGGGCCGGCTTCCTCGCGGCGGTCATTGTATTCGTCGTACCAGGCCATCTGAATGGCTTCGAGTTTTCCTTCGTTCGAGCCTTGCGGGTCGCCGCCGAAGGCACCGAGTTCGGTGACCCATTTGTGGAGATCGGTGAATCGCACGCCGAGCGGATCGACGTCGGGGAATTTGTCGGCGAGTTGGATGGCGATGTCTTCGGTGTCGTCCCAATCGAGTCTATCGGGCATCGTCGTCTCCTTTACAGGCGCACTGGGCGAAGAATTACGGAAAAATCCCCAGGCTTAAAACCGAAGCCTGGGGCACCCAAACTCCAGACCCCTTTTACTACTCCTTGCTTTGCGGCACGGCTGAAGCCGTGCCCTTACGAAACCGGATGGCCCGGCGGATTCTTTAACGGGGGCGAATGTTGCCGCTGTCGCGCTTGGGTGCTTGCCGGTTTGCGCGCTGGCACAGGCTGAAAGCCTGTGCTACGGGCGGCGCACGTCCTCCTTAGTCGCTTTTCTTTTCGGCGGCGCCGGCGAGGGCGGTTTCGCCGCCCTCGCTTACGTAGTTGCGGTTCCAGGCCGGGATTTCGACCACGATTTCGCCTTCGTTTTTCTCGATGACGGCCTGGCAGCCGAGCCGCGAATGGAGCGTGAGGTCGGCTGCCATGTCGAGGCGATCGGCTTCATCGTCCTGCATTTCGCTGAGCATGTCTTCGCCCTGCTTGATGACGACGTGACAGGTGGTGCAGGCGCAGTTGCCGCCGCAGGCGTGCTCGAGATGGATGCCGCAGTTCTTGGCGACGTCGAGGAACGAGTGCGGCTTGCCATGCTCTTTGTAGGGCATCTTGTCGAGGTCGACCTCGATCGTCTTGTTCTGCGGAAGCCAGGTGATTTTTACAGACATCGTGTTGTCCTTTGCGGCCTTCGCGCCGCCAGAACCGGTTTCATGCCCTCGTTGCGCCGAAACTTCAGGGGCTGAAGCCCCTGATTCTGTTCAGCTTGTTGTCAGGGCTAAAGCCCTGACCCCGGAGTCCCGAGGTTCTTGAGCCGGGTTCCATTCAAATTTCGGCGACTCGCTTGCCTTCCAGGGCGGCGGCGATTGCGTGGTTCATGAGCAATTCGGCCAGATGCGTTGTCGCCTCGTTCAGTTCGTCGATCCGGGTGCGGACCAATTTGTAATCCGTGCCGGCCATCGCTTCTCGCAGCGCCGCGACGGCGCCCTCGATTCGCTGGCGCTCGGCGGGGTCGATTTCGGCGCTTTGTTCATCAGACAGCGATTTTTCAGTGGCGTGGAGGATCGATTCGGCCTCGTTGCGCGCTTCGATGAGCTGGCGTTCGGCGAAATCCTGCTCGGCGAAATCGATGGATTCGATGAGCATGCGCTCGATTTCCTGGTCGTTCAGGCCGTAGCTGGGCTGGACCTCGATCGACTGCTCCTGGCCGGTGCGCAGATCGCGGGCGCGAACTTGCAGGATGCCGTTCGCGTCGATGGTGAAGCGGACTTCGACGCGGGCAAGGCCGGCCGGAGCGGGCTGAACGGGCAGGCGCGAGCGGGCGAGCGAACGACAATCGCGAGCGAGTTCCCTTTCGCCCTGGAGGATGTGCAATTCGATGGCGGTTTGGTTGTCGACGCCGGTGGTAAAGAGTTCCTCAGCGCTCGCGGGGATCGTCGAGTTGCGCGGAATCAGTTTGGCGACGACGCCGCCCATGGTTTCCATGCCGAGCGAGAGCGGAGTGACGTCGAGCAGGAGGGTATCCTGCACGCCCGTCGTCAGAATCGCCGCCTGCACCGCGGCGCCGAGCGCGACGACTTCGTCGGGATCGAGTTCGACGTGCGGCGGGCGGCCGAAGACCTGTTCGACGCGGCTACGGACGAGCGGGATGCGCGTCGAGCCTCCTACCATCACGATTTCGTCGATCTCGGCGGGTTTCAACTTCGCATCGGAGAGCGCCTGGCGGACGGGGCCGAGGGTTCGCTCGACGATCGGTGAGATCAGCGAATCGAATTCGTCGCGGGTGAAGCGGCGGACGTAGGCCATGCCTTCGGGCAGGAGGAAGCGGACATTCGATTCGAGCGAGTGCGACAGCTCGTGCTTGGCGGCGATCAGGGCCTTGCGAAGGTCCTGAACGGTTTCGGGATACGATTCGAGATCGAGACCGAGATCGCGGCGGATTTCCTCGCGCGCGATTTCGAGCAGGCGATTGTCGATGTCGTCGCCGCCGAGGTGCGTATCGCCGCAGGTGGAGAGGACCTGATAGATATCGCCTTCGCCAGCGGCGATCAGCTTCAGGATGGAGACGTCAAACGTGCCTCCGCCGAAATCGTAGACGGCTACGCGGCCGCGCTGCTCGCGATCGAGGCCGTAGGCCAGGGCGGCGGCCGTTGGCTCGTTCACCAGGCGCAGGACTTCGAGGCCGGCGAGGCGGCCGGCGTCTTTCGTAGCCTGGCGCTGCGCGTCGTTGAAATACGCGGGGACGGTGATGACGGCGCGCGTTACCGGTTCGCGGAAAAATTCCTCAGCCCAGCCCTTCACTTCGCGGAGGATGTAAGCCGAGATTTCGGGCGGGGTGAAGAAGCGGTCGCCCAGGCGCACGCGGATTACGTTGCGGCTTTCGGGATCGATTCGGAAGGGGAAAATCTTCAGCTCGTCCTGGACGTCTTCCACGCCTCGGCCCATGAGTCGCTTTACGGAATAGATCGTGCGATCGGGTTGCGTCAGCAGGCGGCGGCGCGCGGCTTCACCGGCGACGATGCGGCCGTCTTCGTCGAGGCTGACTATCGAGGGGCAGAGGGCCGTGCCATAGGGGCCGGGGATTACCTCTGGCTTGCCTGTCTCGGGATTTACCCAGGCGATGAGGCTGAATGTGGTTCCGAGGTCGATTCCGACTGTTCTGCTCATGGGCTCAATCTCAATTCCTTCTGATGGGGCGGATCACGTTGGCTTACTTTGCCTCCACGATTCCGGGGTCCTTCACTTCGCTCAGGACGACAATCGTCTCACCGGTCACGCTGTTGCGCTCTCCTCCAGTTCTCGAGATACGTTGGACACGAGGTTTCTGATGTAGGAGCGGCGATTCAGGATTTCGTTCATGCGGGCCATCAGGGTGGACCGCTTGGCTTCATCGGCGTTTGCGTCTATGGCGGCATCCCATTCGGCGCAGACGGCCGTCAGTTCTTCGTCCACTTCGGCCAGTTTTTCTTCAAAGCTCTTGCCTGCGGCTTGGAGGCGGTCACGGAGGGCTTTCATTTCGTTGCCGTCGCCGCCGGATTCGCGGGCCATTTGCAATTCTTCGAGCGATTCATTCAGTTCGAAAACCTCTTCCAGAAGCTCGGGCGGGGCCTGTTGCTTTGTCTGGCCCTCCTTGCGGACGCCTTTGCGCGCGAGCAGGTATTCGACTCGGGCTACCGGATCGCGGAGGGTGCGGTAGGCGTCGTTCAATTGTGAGGAGCGCTCCAGCGAAAGGTTGCGCTCGAACTCCTCCGCATTGACGAAATTGTCCGGATGCAGCTTCCAGCTCAGGCCGAGGTAGCGGCGCTCGAGATCGTCGGCGTCGATCGTCAACTTTTCGGGCAGGCCGAAGAAGGCGAAGTAATCATCGGCCATCGCCAGCGCCTGGATTTTGCCGCACGCCGGGCAGAAGTGGACGCCGGCAGCCGGGGCGCCGCAACTCCAGCAGGTCGAAGATGGGGCCGGTGATACGTGCATGAAACTTTCCTGTTCGATTCCGAGGCCGTCGGGAACCCTTCCGTGGAGAGCCGACAGAACAAAGCCCTCAGCGGCTAAAGCCGCCTCTCTGAGGCGCCGCTTTCGGCACGGCTAAAGCCGTGCCCTTACGGGAGCCCGCAACTTCGAGTAGAGACATACGGAATCCCGGGATTTCGGGCGGGCGCATCAGGCGGTGAAGGAGCTGCCGCATCCACAGGCGCGAGTGGCTTGCGGATTTTCGAAGACGAACCCACGCCGCATGAGCTCCTCGCGGTAATCGAGGGTGACGTCGTTCAGAAAGAGGAAACTCTTCGGGTCGACGAAGACGCGGGCGCCGAAGGCTTCGAAGACCTTGTCGCGGTCGCGGGCCTGGGGCTCGAGCCGCATCGCGTAGGAGAGGCCCGAGCAGCCGCCGCCCTGGACGCCGATGCGCAGACCTCCGCTTTCGGGCGCGACGCCTTCCTTTTCGAGCAGCTCGCGAATTTTCGCCGCCGCTTTTTCCGTTACCTGAATCATTTCATCCTTGGCCAAGCCCGTCGCTCGACGCGGCGGGCCGGCCTATCTCTCCTGCCTGATTGTTACTCCGCCTTGGGCGACGCAGCCGAAGCTTGCGGCTCCGACGCGGATTCTGAGTGCCTGCTCTTCCAGTCGCCGATGGCGGCCTTGATGGCGTCCTCGGCGAGGACGGAGCAGTGAATCTTGACCGGCGGGAGCGAAAGCTCGCGCACGATGTCGGTATTCTTGATCTGAAGCGCGTCCTCGATCGTCTTGCCCTTGACCCACTCGGTGGCGAGGGAGCTGGAGGCGATGGCCGAGCCGCAGCCGAACGTCTTGAACTTGGCGTCCTCGATGACCTGCGTCTCGGGGTTGACCTTGATCTGCAGGCGCATGACGTCACCGCATTCCGGCGCGCCGACCATTCCGGTGCCGACCTCCGGATCGTTCTTGGGCATGCTGCCCACGTTGCGCGGGTTCTTGTAATGATCGATGACCTTTTCGGAATACATAGCCTCTCCTCCGATTTAAACTCGCGGCGTCCGCGTTTGAGTTAGTCGGTCTTCCAGCTGAGCTTGCTCAAATCCACGCCTTCTTTCGCCAGATCGTAGAGCGGCGAAAGCTCGCGCAGGCGGCTGACGGTTTCGACGACGCGCTGCGCCACATAATCCACTTCTTCCTCGGTGTTGAAGCGGCCGAGGCCGAAGCGGATCGACGTGTGGGCGAGGTCCTCGCCAACGCCCAGGGCCTTGAGGACGTAGCTGGGCTCGAGCGTGGCCGACGTGCAGGCCGAACCGCTCGAAACGGCCACGTCGTTGATTCCCATGAGCAACGATTCGCCCTCGACGTAGGCGAAGCTGATATTGAGATTGTTGGGCAGGCGATGCTCGAGCGAGCCGTTGATGTACACCTCGTCGAGTTTGCCCATGATCGCGTGCTTCAGGCGATCGCGCAGAGCGGCCATGCGAACCGATTCGGTGGCCATCTCTTCCTGGCAGATCTCGCACGCCTTGCCTAGGCCGACGATGCCGGGAACGTTCAGCGTGCCGGAACGCATGCCGCGCTCGTGGCCGCCGCCGTCGATCTGCGACGCGACTTGCACGCGAGGATTCTTGCGGCGAACGTAGAGAGCGCCGACACCCTTGGGTCCATAAATCTTGTGGGCGGAAATCGACATCAGATGGATGCCGTCCTTCTGCACGTCCACGGGAATCTTGCCCACGGCCTGCACGCCATCGACGTGGAAGAGGACGTTGTGGGCCTTGGCGATGCGGCCGATCTCGGCGACGGGCTGCACGGTGCCGATTTCGTTGTTGGCGTACATGATCGTGATCAGGATGGTCTTGGGCGTGATGGCGCGCTCGAGGTCTTCGAGATTCACCTGGCCGTCTTTTTCGACGGGCAGATAGGTGACTTCGTAGCCGTATTTTTCGAGGCGCTTGCAGGTATCGAGCACGGCCTTGTGCTCGGTGGCCTGGGTGATGATGTGATTGCCCTTCTCGCGATACATCTCGGCGACGCCCTTGATGGCCAGGTTGTCGGATTCGGTGGCGCCGCTGGTGAAGATGATCTCTTTGGGCGAGGCGTTGATCAGGCGCGCGATCTGCGCGCGGGCATTTTCCACCGCTTCCTCGGCGGTCCAGCCGAAGGAATGGTTGCGGCTGGCGGCGTTGCCGAAGCGGTCGGTGAAGAACGGCAGCATCGCCTCGACGACGCGCGGATCGACCGGCGTGGTCGCGTGGTTATCCATGTAGATCGGCAGTTTCGGTGCCATACGCTTTTTCTCCTAGGGCCTGAGTCCGACGACGGGCTGCGCCGGCTCTTCGTCGGCCAATTGCGAAAGGGTTACCTGGTGGAGAACCTTCAATACCGTGTCGTTCACCCGCCGCAACGGGTCGCGGACCGTGCATTTCGGCAGATGATCGCATTCGCCGCGGGCCGTCAGGCACGATGTGATCGACATCGGGCCGTCGATGGCCTCCACCACGTCCAGCGCGGTGATCGTGGCCGGGTCGCGGGCCAGCGTGTATCCGCCGCTCGAACCGTGCCGCGCCACCACCAATCCCTTCTTCGCCAAACGCTGCAGCACCTTGGCCAAGAGCGGCGTCGAAATCCCATACGACGTAGCGATGTCCGCCGCGCTCAACGAATCTGAGTTTCCGAACTGCGCCAGATGCTTCAGGGCAATCAGGGCGTAGTCGGCTTTGCGCGATAACCTAAGCATAGGGATATGGGACTAAATTGGTCTCCGATTGCAATCGTAACCTTCAAGCCCAACACTGTCAAGGGGACAGAGCGGTAGGCCGCTGTGTGCCCTAGCCGTAAGAGTCATTTGAGACCCAAATGGTCGCATGGCGCAAGTGGGAAGAGATAAATGTCCCAAAATCAGCCCCGAGTGGGTGCGAATTGGGAGTGAATGGAGCCGGCATGGGGGCCCTCCGGCGGAAACGTCGTGCCGCCGGGACTTTGATTCGTTAGAATGTCGCGGGAGATGGATTGAATATGAAGCCGGTTATCGCCGTCTGTCCCGGGTCCTACGATCCGGTAACCTACGGCCACCTGGATCTGATTGAGCGGGGCGCGCGGGTATTCGACCGCCTGATCGTGGCGGTGCTGCGGAACATCCAGAAGGAGCCGCTCTTCAACCTGGCCGAGCGGGTGGAAATGCTGAAGGAAGCGACACGCCATTTGGAAAACGTCGAGATCGACGTTTTCGAGGGGCTGCTGGTGGATTTCGCACGCAAGCGGGGCGCGCGGGTGGTGGTGCGCGGCATCCGCGCCGTTTCCGACTACGAATACGAACTGCAAATGGCGCTGATGAATCGGAAGATGGAGCCGCAAATCGAGACGGTGTTCATGCTTCCCGCCGAAGCGTTCAGTTTCCTGAGCTCGAGCCTGGTGAAAGAGATCGCGC
>JAGWOX010000337.1 GCA_028877145.1 Acidobacteriota bacterium
GCGCGGCCTCGAGCGTGGCCATGGCGCCGGTGCCGTTGTCGACGGCGCCTTCGCCGAGGTCCCAGGAATCCAGATGGCCGCCGATGATCACTTGCTCGTCCGGGTGCTCGCTGCCCTTGATCTGGGCGACGGTGATCGAAGCCGAGCCGGAGCCTGGGCTGAATTTGCCTTCGAGGTCGATGCGGAAGGTGCCTTGTCCCGCTTTCGCGAGGCGCAGCAGCCATTCGTAATCGGGATGCGAGAGATAGGCGACCGGGAGGACGGAGGGCTCGTAGGCGGGGAAGCCTGCGCTGCCCGTGAGAAGCTCGGCGTCGGGTTTTCCGCTGTCGCGCAGCATCGCGACCGCGCCGGCTTTCGAGAGCGCGTCCATCACCTTGCGGAAATTCTCGAACCTCTGGCGGAAGGAAACGACAGGCGTTTTCGGCACGCCTTTCGGCGCCGGAATCACGGCGTTATAGGCGTTGGGAGGATTCTCGGGCAGGTGAGCCGGGCCTTCGGGTTCGTCTGTGAGAACGATGGCGCCCTTGAATTTCGCGGGATTCGCCGTAATGTCCTCGGGCTTCGTGTCGCGGGTAATGAAGACGAGATTGCCGGTCACGGGGCTTGGAGTGGCCTTGCTCCACGCGGCAGAGCGGACGGTCATCCAGTGCTGGACGGGCGTGACAAGCTCGCCCCAATCGTTGCCGCGATACCAGGCGTGAGGAATGCTCGCGGTTTCCAGATGCGCATCGATGCCGTATTTGCGGAACACGGAGAGCGTCCACTCGCTGGCCTTTTGCATGCCGGGCGAACCGGTGAGGCGCGGGCCGATGTAGGTGGTCAGATACTCCTCGTTCTGCATGACTTCCGAATGGTCTTTTTCGGCGGCCGCGATTTGTTGGTCCGCCTGCTCCATGGCCTTGCGATAGGCTTGCTGCTCCTTGGTGGGCGCGGTCTGTTGCGCGCGCACGCCGACCCAGCCGGCCAGCGCGACGGCCGTCGCCAGCGCCACCAGGCCGAAGGGCCGTTTTGCAAAGGGTTTTTGCAGATTTGACATGGTCCGCTTTCCTCCCATCGACACGCTCAAACTTCGGCCGCCCGCCTGCGGCAGAGCCTCGAAGAATCTAGGCTGACGGGGCGGTGTTAGGCAAGCGATTCCGCAAGACGGCAGGGGATTGGGGGTGGCGCGGAATCGGGTTTCCCGGCGGGGGCGGGGCGGGTTTGAAACCCGCCCCTACAGTTCCGGGCTGTCGTTCTGAGTGAAGCGAAACATCCTTTATGCGGTTAGAGAACGGTAGTGCACGTAGCGACGGGGTCCTTCGCTCAGGATGACAAGAGGTGTGGCGGATGACAGGACGCGGGGTGGATTGCAGGACGTGCTGCGAATGACAGGACGTGAGTGAAGTAGGGGCGGGTTTTGGGACCCGCCCCTGCGGTTGAATGGTTAGATGTCGTAATAGAGCTGGAATTCGTAGGGATGGGGGCGCATGCGGACGGCGTTGACTTCATTCGTCATCTTGTAATCGATCCAGAGACGGATGATGTCCTCGGTGAACACGTCGCCCTTAAGCAGGAAATCGTGATCGTCCTCGAGGGCGGCCAGCGATTCTTCGAGCGAGCCGGGAAGCGACGGCACCTGTTTGAGTTCCTCGGGGGAGAGATCGTAGATGTCCTTGTCGAGCGGTTCGCCCGGATCGATCTTGTTCTCGATGCCATCGATCCCGGCCATCAGCATCGCGGCGAAGGCCAGATAGGTGTTCGAGGACGGATCGGGCGGGCGGAACTCGGCCCGCTTCGCCTTCGGACTCGCCGAATACATCGGGATGCGGACGGCGGCGGAGCGATTGCGGCGCGAGTAGGCCAGATTGACGGGCGCTTCGAAGCCGGGAACCAGGCGCTTGTAGGAATTGGTGGTTGGCGCGGCGAAGGCGACGATCGCCGCGGCGTGCTTCAGCAGGCCGCCGATGTACCACAGCGCGGTCTGGCTGAGTCCGGCGTACTGATCGCCGGCGAAGAGCGGCTTGCCCTTGAGCCAAATCGACTGGTGGGTATGCATGCCGTTGCCGTTGTCGCCGAAGAGCGGCTTTGGCATGAACGTTACGGTCTTGCCGTATTGATAGGCGACGTTCCGCACGATGTACTTGAAGAGCATCATGTGGTCGGCGGAGCGAAGCATGGTGTCGAACTTGATGTCGATTTCCGCCTGGCCGCCGGTGGCGACTTCGTGGTGATGGCATTCGACCCGCAGGCCGCATTCCAACATTTTCAGGGCCATGTCGGTGCGCAGGTCTTGATAGTGGTCGGTGGGCGGAACGGGGAAGTAGCCTTCCTTGTAGCGCGGTCGGTAGCCGAGGTTGTGCTCCCTGCGGCCGGAATTCCAGCGGCCTTCCTCGGCGTCGATGAAGTAGAAGCCGTGCTGCTCGCGCTGCTCGAAGCTGACGTTATCGAAGATGAAGAATTCGGCTTCGGCGCCGAAAAACGCCTGATCGCCGACGCCGCTGAAGCCGAGATAGGCCTCCGCCTTGCGGGCGATGAAGCGCGGGTCGCGGGGGTAGGATTGGCGGGTGAGCGGATCGACGACGTCGCCGATCATCACCAGCGTTTTGGCGTCGCGAAACGGATCCATGAACGCGGTCGTCGGATCGGGGATCAGCAGCATGTCCGATTCGTGGATCGAGGCCCAGCCGCGAATCGAGCTGCCATCCATGCCGAAGCCGTCTTCGAAGGAGCTTTCGTCGAGTTGTTCGATGGGGAAGCTGACGTGATGCCAGAGGCCGGGCAAGTCGGTGAATCGAAGATCCAGG
>JAGWOX010000080.1 GCA_028877145.1 Acidobacteriota bacterium
GATCGAATTTCTCGACGCGCTGCAATCCTCGCCGGCATTTTCACATATCCGGGTGAACTCGGAATCGCGCGCGGCGGAAAACGGAGGTCCGGACCAGGTGGATGTGGACCTGGACGCGGTATATTCGGGAGCGATGCCGCAGGGCGACGCGACGGCACCGGAACACGCCGCCGCCCCGGAACGCGCCCGAGCGGGGGACCCATGATCCCGCGCATTGGCTGGAAGCGATGGGTGCAGGTGGCGCTTGCGTTGCTGCTGGCGGCTGACGCCGGGCTTGCCATCGAGCGCTGGCGGATGAACATCGCGGCCTCCGAGCAGCAACTGCAACTGCAGGCGCTGCGCCTGCGGACCGAAGTGGCGGCGCTGCGGGTGAATCTCGACAAGGCGCGGTCGGTGGAGCGGGGCATTCCGCAAATCGCCGGCGAGTGCGACCGGTTCTACGACGAGCAACTGCTTGGCCCGTCGCAGGGCTACGCGGCCCTGATCGCCGACCTCGGCGGTATCGCCGAGAAGGCGGGCCTCCAAACCAGCGGCGTGCGATTCGCGCAGAAAGATTCGAGCGAGCATGGCGTCACCGAAGTGGACGCCACGGCCATTATCGAAGGCAACTACGACGCGCTGATCCGCTTCATTAATGGACTGGAGCGGTCGAAGAATTTCTACGTGCTCGACAGCCTGCAACTGGCCTCGAGCACGAAGGGCCAGGTGAAGTTGAATATCCGGCTCCATACCTATTTCCGGACCTGACACATGTCGCGTGGAACCGAACTCAAAATTCTGGTGGCGCTGCTGGTGGCGCTGGCGGCGGTGCTCTACTGGAATCTCCGGCCGGGCTCGGTCGGCGGAACCGACGCGCCCGAGGCGGTCTCCGTGCAACCGCTACGCGTGCCCGATCCGGCGCTGCACCTTGACCTGCTCGCGCGCATCCGCGAGATGGAATACGGCGGCACGCATCGGAATATTTTCAGCTCCACGCCTCCGCCGCCCCCGCCGTCGAAAGCCGCCGAGTTGAGGAAGGCGCAGATGATGAAAGCGGCATCAGGCCCGCCCGTGCCGCCGCCGCTCCAGGTGCCGCTCACGTTTTACGGCATGGCCGTCGATTCGAAGACGGGCAAGAAGCTGGCGTTTTTCACCAGCGGCGACCACGTTTATATCGCGGAGCAGGGCGAGACGCTGCTTGGCCAATTTCGCTTGATGGAAATCGGCACGAATACGGTCCAGTTCCTGGAGGTCTCCACCGGACGGACCGCCGTGCTGACGATGTCGCCTCCGGTGACGCCATGAGCCTGAGTGGAAACAGAGCGCGGTTGTCGCCGCGCGGCGCGGCCCGCGACCGGGAAGGGGAAGAGGGCTACACGCTGCTGATGGCGATCTTCATCGCGGCGCTGATGATCATCGCGGCGAGCGCGGTCGTGCCGAACCTGATCCTCCAGAGCCGGAGGCAAAAGGAAAAGCTGATGATCTGGCGCGGCGAACAGTATGAACGCGCCATCGGCCTCTTCTACCGCAAAACCGGCCGCTACCCGCACGACCTGAAAGAACTGGCCAAAGGCATCGACGGGATTCATTTCCTCCGCCAGCCATACATGGATCCCCTGAACACGCAAGATGGCTCCTGGCGGCTGATTTACCTCGGGCCGGGCGGGCAATTGATTGGGAGTCTTCGCTGGCACACCCTTGCCGAATATCAGGCGGCGCAGTTGGGCTTGACCCTGCCGGGAACGCAGGGGCCCGGAACCGCCACCGGCACCACAGGAAAGGCTCCGGCCGGCGGATCGGCCGGGACCGCAGCGCACGGCATCGCGGGTGATACCCCGGGCCAGCCGCAGACGCAGATCATCACTGAGGGTCAGATGATGGGCGGAAACCTGATCGGCGTGGCGAGCAAGGTGAACGCGAAATCCGTCAAGGTCTACATGGGCGCCGGAAATTACCGCGAGTGGGAATTCATATGGAATCCGCTCCAGGGCCAGCAGGCCGGCGCGCCCACCACAACGCCAACGACCGGTCAGACGCCACAATTGGGAACGCCAAAACCTCCGACAGGAATGCAGCCCCCAACACCGCAGCCTCCGCAGCCGCAACAGCCCCAGCAGCCGCAGCTCTGACCTTCGTTGGGGCACGCACGAACAGTGTGGGGCGAAAGCCTTTCTATCGCCTCCTGGCCGAAGGCTTGCGCTCGCCGGCCAAAAACAGACAGGCCGCAAGGGTGGCTGTTTTCTGGTCGCTGGTCCATGGCGGTCCCAAAGCGCGACCCAGGTTCTCGATTTCTATCCGTATTCGTGGAGCGGCGGCGCCGAACGCCGACTTGGCTTGCGCGCTTAGGTCCTTCTGGCGGTAACCGCAGATACGAATTTGGAGTTGATCGCAGGCACGGCGAACGGCATCTCGAAAGAATTCACCTTCCGCCGCGTGGATGAGCGCGTGGGAGGCGAGAATTTCAGCGAGCGCGGGCAGGGGGCGGCCCGAGGCTGTGAGGAGCCCGCATCCTGCCACTCGATACCCGCGGCCTTCGATTTCCCGAACAACCTGTCTGAGAGCCATTGAGGCGAACCGCTCGGAGGCCTCGGCGCATGTTTTCAGATGGTTCGCAGCCTCGGAGGCGTTCAATTTTTCAGCGAAGTGAAAGGGCTGCACGGCTCCAAGGAGATCGGGATCCGAGAAGGCAATGCGTTTACGAACGATCACTTCGATGCCGCCGGCGTCCCTGGAGACCGCCACCAGGGCCCCCCAGCCGGAGTGAGTTTGCATCCCGATGGCAGCTCGTTTCATTGCCAATCGTCGTCCCTTGCCCGACGGTTCCGCAAAAGCATTGATTCGCTCCGTCGGAGCAGCTGCTTCACGGCCGGCGGAGGCGTGACGCTTCGGTGGGGCTCGCCGATTCCTCGTGGCAGCGGGGCTCGAGAGGCGAGCAGATCATTTTGACGAGACCGGAGCCTGGCTTCTTGCCGGTTTTCTTCTTCATATCGCGACGCACGCGGGCGATATAGGCGTGTGTTTCGGTGAATGGCGGAATGCCGCCGTAAAGGCTGACGTTGCCGGGCCCGGCATTATAGGCGGCGAGCGCGAGGTTCAAATCGCCAAATTTTCCGAGCAAGCCTTTCAGATACCGCGCGCCTCCCTCGACGTTCTCGGCAGGATCGAACGGGTTCCGAACGGCCAGGCTGCGGGCCGTCGAGGGCATGAGCTGCATCAAGCCGAGCGCGCCTTTGGGCGAGACGGCGCGGGGATGGAAATCGGATTCGGCGCGGATGACGCTCGAGAGAAGATTGCGATCCAGGCCGTTTTGGCTGGCGGCTTTGGCGACAATCGCGCCGTAGGGGCCGGAAGCCGGAGCGGATTGCGCGGCGGGGAAAATATCCTCGGGCTCAAAGCGAAGGACGGCGGCGGCGGGAAGTGCGGCTTCGCCGCCCGCAAGCTGCAGGATCACTTCGGAACCGCGGCGTTCGTGGCCGGTGACGTGGATGCGCTGGCCGTTGCGGAGTACGGCCCAGTCGGCGCGCGCGGCCGGGGCGGCGGCAAGAATTGCCGCGGCGAGAAACGCGAGGCAAAGTGCGTTTCGGCTCATCGCTCGAAATCCGCCAGAACGTACTGATCGATGGCAGCGGCGACCCCGCCATCATCATTGGATAGAGTAACCGGCCAGCCCAGCGCTTTCAACTCTTCAGATGCGTTGCCCATCACCACGGCCTGGCCGGCAAAATCGAGCATTTCGCGGTCGTTCAGATTGTCGCCGATCGCCAGGATCTCCTCGCGGCGGATGCCGAGGTGCTCCGCCCAGTGTCTGAGCGAGCTGCCTTTCGAGCAACTGTGTTCGATCACGTCGACGATGGTGAAATCCCGCGCTTCATATTCGGCCACGGCGAGGGAGAAATCGCCGGAGAAGGGAAGCGAGCGCAGCGTCGCGACCAGGCGCCGCATCTCGGCCACCGGACCCGTGTACATCACCTGGATCGGGTCTTCGGTGAGGCTGTCCTCGAGCGGACAGATTTCCTTCAGGTATTGACGGTTGCGCTCGAAATAGGCGCGTCGGCCGGGATCATTCCAGTCGATGTGCTCGAAGACGATCTGGCTATCCTCCGGCCGGTCGAAAACAAGAGCGGTGCTTGGCCGGTGTTCGCGCGTGGCCGCGATCACGGCGCGGGCGACGCCGCGCGGCAGCAGGCGGCGCAGGAGCGTGGCTCCTTCCGGGGACTTGATGAGGGCGCCGTTGTTGACGATCAAGGCGATATTGTCGTGAAGCTGCTCAGTGACCGTGTGGGTGAACGAAAAGCGGCGGCCTGTGACCAGCACGATGTGAATGCCGCGCTCGATGGCCCGCTCGATGGCTAGGCGATTCGCCTCGGGCACCTGCCAGTGGCTGTCGAGCAGCGTCCCGTCGAGATCGATGGCAATCAGGCGAATCGGCACTCGGACCAGCGCGGTTTCCCCTTTTCGCATGCGTTCGTCATGAATTGTAACTGTTTTTATCGGGGTACGCGCCCCTTGCCGCCTTCTCGTAAACCGCGTCTGAGCCCGGATGCAAGCTTGTTCGTCCAACTGGCATGCCGGCTCGACTTATGAAATAGTATGCGCGAATTTGGCGGTGAGGGCCCGCCGGGCGGGCCGGAGGATCGCGGATGCGCAGAATGGGAATGCTGGTGATCGTGGTGCTGGTGGCGGCGGCCGCGTGCGCGGCGCAGGAAACTCCCACGGAAAAGGAAGCGGCCGGAGACGTGGTGACGCAAATTCACCAACTCGACCAGTCACTGGGCGTAGAGCCGATGGTGAAGAAGCTGACCGCGCCCGACGCGCAGCGGGAAAAGGTCGAGGCGCGCGTGAAGCAGCTCTGGCAGAGCGAGCTTCAGGCGATGAGCGACTGGATCACGCTGCATCCGGAAATCGGATTCACCGAGCACAACGCCGTCGCGAAGCTTACCGACTACCTGAAAGCGCACGATTTCGAAGTCACCGTGGGTGTGGCGGGACTGCCAACGGCGTTTGTGGCGAAATACCGCAAGGGAACGCCCGGGCCGAATCTGGGGATCATCGTGGAATACGATGCGCTGCGCGGGACGCGCGGGGCGTTCCACGGCGATCAGCACAGCGCGCAAGGACCGGTCGGGCTGGCGGCGGCGGTGGCCGTGTCGGAATTCCTCACAGAGACGCACACTCCGGGGACGGTGACGGTCTACGGCACGCCGGGCGAGGAGATGATGCCGCCGGAGGCGAAAACGGTGATGTGGGACGCCGGGGTATTCAAAGGTGCGGACATTATCGTACGGAGCCACTCGATGCCGAATACGGCGCGGCCGGCGCCGGGCTTCGGCACCTGCTGCATGAACATCGACGGCGTGCACTACACGTTTTATGGCGCTCCGGCGCACGAGCTGACGGCGTGGAACGGGCGCAACGCGCTCGAAGCGGTGATCAAGCTGTTCAACAATATCGACGCCATCCGGAGCAATTTGCGGCCGGAAACGCGGATTCAAGGAGTGATCACCGAGGGCGGGGCCGCGCCGAACGTGGTGCCGGACAAGGCTTCGGCGGATTTTTACATCCGCTATCCCGACTCGGTGTACCTGGCGCAGGTGACCGAGTGGGTCAATAGCGCGGCGCGCGCGGCGGCCCTGGCGACCGGCACCAAGGTCGTCATCGATCATTACGGCCACGATCGAGACGGGATTTCCATCGCTTCGCTCGCCGAGCTGGATTTTGCGTACATGAAAATGTTCGGCGCGACGGGCATCATCCCGCAACCGGCCAAGCCGCAAGGGTATGACGAGACGGGGAGCGTTTCGAGCCAGATCCCGGGTGTGGGCGTCGAGGCGAAATCGTCCAATTTTTCGAATCACACCTACGGGATGCTGGCCGATGCCACGACCGACGTGGGCCATCACGGCTTTTTGATCGATGCGGAAACGGAAGCCGCGATTCTCTATGACTTCGCCACGCATCCGGAATTGCGGTCGGCGGTCCACACGGAATTCACGCGCATCCAGACGCTGTTCGGTGAATACCAGAAGGCTCTCGAAAAGGCCTACCCGCAGCCGCAGGTGACCGGTCCGGCGGCGAAGCCGTAGCGTCGCGCGGGTGGGCGAATTTTTTCGGGCGCTATCCTGATCGGTTCGGGTGTTACAGTTTGTTGCTGGGGCGACCACGCGCCCGGAAATCTACTTTCAATGACCATTGCAGGGCACGAAAACTCATGACGCATCGTTTGTATTACACCGATTCGTTTCTGCGGGAATTCGACGCGAAGGTCGTCGCGTGCGAAGAACGCGACGGGCGTTTCGAAGTGCTGCTCGACCAGACGGCGTTCTATCCGACCTCGGGCGGTCAGCCGAGCGACACGGGACGGCTCGGCGAAGCGACGGTTCTTGACGTCTACGATCGAGAGGACGATCACGAGATCGTTCACGTCACTGACCGGCCCGTTCTTCCCGGCCCGGTCCACGGCGCGATCGATTGGGAGCGGCGATTCGACCATATTCAGCAGCACACCGGCCAGCATCTGCTCTCGGCCGCGTTCGTGAACCTGTTCCATTTCCCTACAGTCTCGTTTCATCTGGGTCGCGAGATTTGCACGATCGATCTCGACGCGCCGAGCGTGGTGCCACGCCATCTGGCGGAGGCGGAGCGGTTGGCGAACGGCGTAATTTTCGAGGACCGGCCCATCTCGGTGAGTTTTCGGGAAAAGGAAGAGCTGGAGGGACTGGGCGTCCGCAAGAAAGTGGAACGCGAAGGAACCTTGCGGATACTTTCCATCGAGGAGTTCGACATTCAACCGTGCGGCGGCACGCATGCGGCGTGTACCGGCCAGGTAGGGATGATCCTGGTGCGCAAGCTCGAACGCGTGAAGCAGTACTGGCGCGTTGAATTCGTTTGCGGCGCGCGCGCTCTCAGGGCCGCGCGCGGCGATTTCGAGACGCTGGGAGCGGCGGCGCAGGAGATCGGCTGCGGCATGGCCGAAGTGCCGGCCATGGCCACGAAGATGATCGAGGAGCGCAAGACCGCGCACCGCGAGCGCGGACATCTGGCCGGGAGGCTGGCGGACCTGGAAGCTGCGGCGCTGCTAGCGACGGGCGAGCGGACGATCGTTCACGCATTCGACGAAGGCGATGCGGCGTTTCTGCGGCAAGTGGCGGCGCGCTTGGCCGCACAGCCGGGCATCCGCGCTGTCGTCGCCAGCCGTGCCATGAGGCATTTCGTCTTCGCGCAGTCGAAGGATGTGGCCGGCGACATGAACCGCATGTTGCGCGAGGTGCTCGTCCCGGCTGGTGGCAAGGGCGGCGGCGCGAAAGATTTCGGGCAAGGCACCGTGCCAGAAGCGGCGAATATCGACGAGCTGCTGGGCAAGGCGCGGGAACTGCTGGGGCGTGAAGGCGCGTGAGCTAAGGAAGTAGATAGGACCACGGTCAGAAAAGCGCTGACCGTGGCTACCAAGGCTCGTCGGAAATGGGCGTAGTGCCGGGGCGGCGAATGTCGACAAACCTATTGCGGCGTCGGCTGGAGCTCGATATCGAACTTTTGTTCCTCTCCTGATGACAGATTGAGCGCAGGAAAGTAAGCCGTCTGGTAGCCGGGCGCGGAGACTTTCATGTCCATTGTTTCGGAAGCAGGCAGAAAAACGCGGTAGTTCGATGGTTGGCCCATGCCAAATTCGAACCGAGATGAACCGTGACGCCGGAATTCGAAGTCGGCTTGAATTGGAGCGCCCGTGACGGAATCCGAGACGCGGCCGGTGAGAATTCCGGCCTTGGGGGCGAACTGGATCTCGACTTCCGCTGCCGGAGAGGAAGCTGACAGAACAACCATGGGAAGCTTGCCCCCTTTCTCATACAAAACGGAGGGCAAGTCCGGATAACCCTCCGATGGTTTGCTGGCGGAGGTGGACCACGTTCCCCAGTCGAGCTTGCGGATCGCGAAGCGCCCCTGTGCGTCCGTCTCTGCCCAAGGTAATACGTAGCCGAGGGCCTTACCTACAGGTGTGACTCGCACCACGGCCTTTTCAACCGGGACGCCGTGTTCGTCGACCACCGTCCCCCGAATGACGCCCGTCGGCTTCGGCGTGTCGGCCCGCGGAGCCGGGGTCCCGAACAGGTCGGCGTCCAGTGTCTGCGTCAACTGGGTACCCACTCTTGTTCGAGCTGAGGTTCGGCGCCGGTTTTGATCTGCCCAGTATATTTAGTAAGGCTTCTCGCCCCACCTAAGCGTTTGCCAGGCGGGTTGGTCGCCGTCGTGAAGCACACTTGCATGCGTTGGGGAGACGGTGCGGCGGAAGCCGGTCGGCGTAAGCGCGTCGCCGGGGGCAAACGCCACGATCCAGATGGGATAATTCGAGGAAAGGGCTATCTTGTTCAGGACGCCGCGTACGGTTACGTCGCTCAGGCTAAGGCTGAACTTGAACCTTGCGTCGTCCGGGTTCGAGGCAAAGCTTCCCGCGATCCCGTAGGGTCCGGGGCGCGGGGGCTCGGGCGGAAGGAACCTCGGGTGGACGACGTACCAGACGTCCCGCTGCGCCGCGCGGGCGATCGAGTCCCGCACTTCGAATTTTTTGAGCCGGATGTTCAGAAAGTTGCTCCGCTCGTGGACTATGTCGCGCCCGAAAATGTGGACAATCCCATCGTCCGCACGAAGCGCGTATCCCTTTTCACTATCTACCAGCGTCGTGAGTATTTCCCTTGCGCTGGCCTTCCGCCATCTACGATTCACGGGGCGCAAAACCGACGGTGTTGCCACGATTTCAATCCCAACGGGTATCTCGAACCGCGAGGCGACGGCGGCTATGGCGCCGGCGAACGTAGGTGCTGAAACGGTGTAGTTCTCCGCGGTGGCCTGAAGCTTCTGCTGAATCGACTGCTCCCCCACGGAGGGCGGGCAGAGGACCAGGAACAGAGCCGGGATCAGGAGGCGTCGTCCCATCTGTTTAACCTCCGTTCACAAGGTCGGCTTCTATCTCACGCGAGCTTTGCCCTCTTGTTGCCACCATTTTTTCCAGAGCTCGACGTAATATTGGGGTCTTTGGCGAAAGAGGTACACGCTGGGCGCGTAGTCCCCGTTTTTCCCAAGGGTCTCCGCGAGGGTAATCACCGCGAGATACTGTACGTCGGAATTCGGGTCGTCGAGCCGGTTAACGACGACGGGTGCGGCCCGCGGGTTTCTCATCTTTCGCAGGGATTGCATAGCCCCGATCCGGATGTTTAGGAACCTGCTTGACGCGAGCGCCTCGACCGCCGGCAGCGCCTCCTCGTTGGTTACAGAGCCCAGCTCCGTCTCGATGCTGACCAGAGACAGCGATATCGGCTCGGGCCCGCCCTTGTACTTCTCGACTTGCTGCGCGAGGCGCTCGACGGCTGCAGGCGAGTGGGTCTTGAGAAGGACCGCTAGCGCGGCGAAAGCAGTCTCGGGGTCAGAGGCGCCGGCGAGATTTTCCACTGTCGACAGTGAGTCCGGGCTGAGGATTTCGAAGCCCTGTAGCAGCCTCAGCGCGTTGATGCGGTCATCCTTGTTCTGACGACGGGCCAGGGTGTCCAGGGCGGCCTCCAGCCCGCTCATCCCCGGCGTTCCGGTCCTCCCCGGCAGGACGCTGAACCATGTGGCTCCCATAAACCGGTCGGCGAAGTGGTACACGCCTGGAGATGCGGCCTTCAGGAACAAGAGCTGCACCTGCCCGGGCTTCAGGAAGCTCACAGGGAGCGGGTTCATGCCGACGTCCTCGGTGTAGTCGAGCTGGAATTCTCTTGCGCTGGGGCGATCGGTCTTAAAGACCTGCCCGGCCTCCACCTGGACCGTCACCTTCCGCCGCATCCTGAGTGTCTCGGGAGTGCTGGCATCCGGTGTCGCCCTTCCGATCGCCACTGATTCCACGCCGCACAGACAGACAACGTCCGACTGTTCAAAGATGGGCCCGACCGGTTGGGTGCCTGGAATCGGTCGCGGCTGAGCCGCTGCGGCAGTCGCCCAGGCCACTGCCAATAAAAAAGCCGCTGCCCGCTTCATGGGAGCGTCCCTCCGCTATCTGAGGAGCGGAAGTATCTCCGCCCAACGATCTCACGTCGACGCGCATCTCAACGCCCGGCTCGAGCGTTCCACGTGGTATTTCCCCGATCCCTGATTCTAGTACAGCGTGACGTGCCCTTTATCTTCGAAATCATTGACGGGTGGCCGCGTGGCGGATATATTGCGCGCGGTTGGGCGGGCACCGTGCGGGAACGGCGCACGCTGGAACAGGAGGGCGGGGTGAACTACAGACGGAACTGGTTTTCAACTGGGATTGTGGCGGCAATTCTTGTGGCGCTGGCGGGCTGCGCTGGCGCTCGCGGGCCGCGATTCGAAATATCGTTTCCCGCATCGGTGCACGGGCAGCCGATCACCGGGCGCGTTTTCGTGGTGGTCACGCGCACGGACACGCCGGAGCCGCGCTTGCAGATCGGCTCGTGGAGCGAGCGCTCGCCGTTCTTCGGCGCCGACGTCAGCCAGTTGAAGCCGGGGCAGGCGACTGTGATCGACGCATCGACGGCCGGTTATCCGCTAAAGAGCCTCTCGGAAATTCCCGCCGGCGATTACTACGTGCAAGCAGTGATGAACGTCTACACCGAATGCCACCGGTCCGATGGGCACACGATCTGGGTGCACCTGGACCAATGGGAAGGGCAGCACTTCAACGAGTCGCCGGGAAATATCTATAGTGCGCCGCAGGAAGTGCACCTCGACCCGAAAGCGGGCTATGACGTCAAGCTCTCGCTCGACAAAGTGATTCCTCCGGTCGAAGTGCCGGCCGACACCGAGTGGGTGAAGCACATCAAGATTCAAAGCACGATGCTGACGAAATTCTGGGGCCAGCCGATTTACCTGGGCGCGACGGTGCTCCTGCCAAAGGATTACGACAAGCACCCGAACGTTTCGTACCCTGTGCTCTACGAACAGGGGCATTTTTCGCTGCGGCCGCCGCTCGGGTTCACAACGACGCCGCCCACGGAGGAGCAGATCAAGAAGGCGGGCATTTATGCCGGATTCCTCACTCGCGGATACGATCTTTACCAGAACTGGATTTCGGATAATTTTCCCCGGATGATCGTCGTCACGTTTCAGCATCCCACGCCGTATTTCGACGATTCCTACGCCGTGAATTCCGTCAATAACGGACCTTATGGCGATGCGATCATGCAGGAATTGATTCCGTACGTCGAAACGCATTTCCGCATCATCCGCAAACCGTATGCCCGCGTGCTCTCGGGAGGATCGACGGGAGGGTGGGAATCGTTGGCGCTCGAAGTGTTCCATCCAGAATTCTTCGACGGCACATGGACGTTCTATCCCGATCCGGTGGATTTCCGGCACTACCAGATGGTGAACGTCTACGACGATCCGAACGCCTTCACCGTCCCCGGGTATGAATGGTCGATTCCGGAGCGGCCGCTCGAGCGCTCGCGTGAGGGGCAGGTGCTCGTCACCGAGCGTCAGATGAGCCAGATGGAATCGACGCTCGGCTCACACGGACGGTCGGGCCAGCAACTGGAAATCTGGGAAGCGGCGTATGGGCCGGTGGGCAGCGACGGCTATCCGGTGCCGCTGTGGAACAAGCAGACCGGCGTGATCGACCATTCCATCGCGCTGTACATGCGCGACCACGGCTACGACCTCAGCTACTACTTGAAAACGCACTGGGATCAGTACGGCCAGGACTGGACGGGCAAGATCCACCTTTGGGTCGGCGACATGGACAGCTATTATTTAAACCTTGCCGTATACGACCTGGAAGAGGTACTAAATAGCATGCAAAATCCGCCAGCGAACGCTTCGTTCGTTTACGGGCGGCCGGAAAAGCCGCACGGCTGGCAACCGATGTCGAACGCCGACCTTGTGCGGATGATGGCCGACTTCATCACCAAACATGCGCCGGCGGGCGAAAACACAAGGGCCTGGAAATACAGATAAGCAATATTTGGGTACCGCCGTATTAAGACCACAAATTGGGCGGAATATAGCGCGGCCGGGTTCTGTAGCCCGGCCGCGCTTTTTTAGGATATTGCCTGCGTTTCCCGCCGTGAAAGCTGTGTAGCGACACCCTTCAGGGCGGCACTTCGCCGAGACGACAGGGAACATCTAGCGGGCTGAAGCCCGCCGCTACACAACCATTGCGGATTGCTTGCGGCGGCGAGTTGCAATATTGCGTATCGCAACCGCTCCTGCCTGGGCTTTCGCCGGAAAGGGTCGGCATTCCGGAATTTACTTCAGGACGCTGAAGAGGCTGCTGTAATCGTCGGTCCAGAGTTGGTTGCGGCGCGGGCGGCGGATCGTGTGGCCGGCGCCTTCGATCTGCTTCTCGGCTTCGAAGCTTTGGGAGGCGCCGACGAGGACCCAGGAGGAATTGAAGATGCCGTTCGCGTGGTCGTCGGGATTGCTGATCTCGATGGCTTCCTTGCCCAACGTCACGGCGGCCGCGGCGACAACCGGCGCGAGATTCAGATAGCGATTGGAGATGTGAACGGCGAGCACGCCTCGTGGCGCAAGATTGCGAAAATAGAGGCGGAAAGCCTCGACGGTGAGCAGGTGCACGGGAATGGAATCGCCCGTGAATGCGTCGACGACGAGCACATCGTATTGCTGCGATGATTCGTGCTCGAGCGAGAGGCGGGCATCGCCGGGAACGACGTTGATTTCCGCGTGGGAATCGCGCAGGAAGGTGAACTCGGTCCTGGCCATCAGGACATCGAGCGGATTGATTTCGTAGAAGGTGTAACGATCGCCGGGACGGCCGTACGTGGCGATGGTGCCGGCGCCGAGGCCGATGATGCCAACGCGCAGCGGCCTGGTGCCGTCGATGGCGCGCAGCACAACGCCGATGCCCGAGTTCGGCCCGTAATACGAGGTGGGCAGATCGCGGCGGTCGGGGGCCAGAAATTGCAGGCCGTGGTCGATGGTGCCGTTGACCAGCACGCGGTAGCGGCCGTCCTGGTCGGTCACAGGAGCCGATTGTCCTTTTGCCACAACCACGTCCGGGCCCTGATCCTTCACACGCAAAACTCCATAGAAATTTCGAACGGAAACAATCGAGCGCGCGTCGCGCTCGTGAACGGTGAAGACCAATACGCCGACGAAGATGACGATGAGCGCGGCCAGACCCAGGCGAGCCGCCGCGGGACGGCCTTTGTGAAACGGGCTCGCCGGATCGCGGCGATGGACGATGTGAATCAGCACGGCGCAGGCGCCGAGCGAGATCTGCAGTTCATAAAACCCGGAGAAAATGCGCGGAGCCACGAGCGCCACGAACGCCGCGCCGAGAGCGCCTCCGAGCGAAAGCATCAGGTAAAACAGCGTCAGATGCGACGGATCGGGCTTCAGCCGCGCCAGCTCACCGTGGCAGAACATGCAGCCGATGAACAGGCCAAAGCAGAACAGCGGCAACAGCACGATGAGCGGCAGACCGCTATAGGCCGGCGAAAGCGCGTAGGCCATTCCTCCGAGCGCCACCACAAGCAGGCGCAGGAACAGGCTGGGGTGATACCACCCCTGGCCCTCAAAACAAAGGATGAAACTGAACAGGTACAGCCCGAGCGGCAGAACCCAGAGAAACGGCACCGAAGCAACGTTCTGCGTGATGTGATTCGTGACGGCCAGCAGGAGGGCCGAGCCGCAGGCGGCGAGGGAAATCCACAACGTCTGGAGTTTCCATCCGGGGCGCGGGGTGGCGGCAGACGCGTCCGCGGCCGCAGCAGGCGATACCGTGGCAGAGGGCGATGGTCGGCGCAGGGCCATGGCTCCAAGAAGCGCGACGATGGCGACGTATGTCGCGGACCATGCAATGGCCTGATGGGAACTGGATATTTTCGGCTCGATGACGACCGGATAGATCAGCAGGGCAAGCAGCGAGCCGACGTTCGAGAGCGAGTAAAAGCGGTAAGGGGAAACGCCGGGGCGCAACCGCGCATACCAGGCTTGCAGCAGCGGGCTCGTCGAGGACAGCAGGAAGAAGGGAAGGCCGATCGTCAGCGTCAGCAGCCAGAGGATGTAGAGCGCCGGATCCTCGTGGCCCGAGGGCTGCCAGGAACTCCTCGGGAGAATCGGCAAGACGAGCAAGCTGCCAGCAAGCAGCGCGGCGTGGATGCGGCCCTGCGCGCGTCGCGAAAATTTGCGCGTGAGCAGATGGGCGTACAAATAGCCGAGCAGCAGAACTGTTTGAAAGAAAACCAGGCAAACCGCCCAAACCGCCGCCACCCCGCCAAACCACGGCAGGATGATTTTCGCGATGAGGGGCTGTACTTCAAACAGCAGGAACGCGCTCGAAAAAATCACGAGCCCATAAACGAATTTCGATTCCCATCCGCCGGGGCCCGGGCCGGGGACGGGCTCGCTTGGCGTTTCGGTATCCGGAAAGAGGTATGGGCCGCTGGACACACGGGTACTTTACCCGTGCCCGGCCCTCCTCGCCAGCGGCCGGGCGGCCTTCCAGCAGGGCGGGCAGGCGGGCTGCCTTTTGGGGGGAAAAGAATGGTAAAACCAAGTTATGGACGCGCGGGGTTGTTTCCACATTGTTCTCCTGTACGACGTGGCTGAATCGATCGATCTGGAGATGGTGCGCGGGCTGCTGGGTCCGCGAGCGGAAGCCGTGAAGCCGGTCTTTCCGCGCGGCACGCCGCAGTACGTCAGGTTCGAGCGGCCGCCGATCGTAGAGCCGGGTGAGCCGATCACGCTCGGTACCGGCGAGCAGGTGAGCAGCTCGATCAAGTACTACGGGTTTGCGGCCGCGGTGGTCGAGATCGAGGCACCGTTCGAGTGCGAGTGGAGCAAGTTGCCCGCGGAAGCGGCGCGGCGCATGGACACGTCCGAATTCGAGCCTCACGCCCGGGAGATGGTGCGCCGGCATCTGGAACGGATCGCGCCGGCGGTTGCGCGGCCTACTCGCGAATGGCTGGAAGAAGAATACTTTGTCATTGAGTTGAACTGCGTGGATGGGGAAGCGGGCCGGCCGGTGAACGCTTCGGAGCTTGTCGAGGCGCACCGCGCGGAGATCGCGCAACTGGTGCGCGGAGAATCGACGCCGCTCGCCTCACGCGCGTCGGAGGAAGTGCTGCAAAGCGGCCTTTCCTATTATCCGACGGACCTGGTGGTGGTCGGCTCGTCGGCGGGGCTGGTGTGCGACCGGCCGGAGGACGCCGCCGCGACGATTCAGGTGTTCGAATATGCGCGGATGCAGCTGCTCGAGTTCCGCTACTACGACAGCGTGATGACGCAAGTGCTCTCGGACGTGTACTCGGCGCTCGAGCGGAAACGGAACGTGCTGCTCTCGCGCTGGACCCTCCAGCGCGACGCGAAACGCCTGAACACGATTCGCCTCGACGTGATGGAACTGACCGAGCGCATCGACAACGCCATCAAGTTCGTGAGCGAAGTCTACTACGCGCGCGTTTACGAACTGGCGGCCAGGCGAATGGGCGT
>JAGWOX010000081.1 GCA_028877145.1 Acidobacteriota bacterium
TGAAGCGGTGCCCTTACAAAAGCCGGAGTGCCGGGCTGAAGCCCGGCGCTACATGACCCGAAAATTCGGTGATGTCGCGGGGAAGAGGGGCAGGCGGAGATTATTTTTCTTCCCAGCGCTTGAAGAGGAGGGCGGCGTTGGTGCCGCCGAACCCGAACGAGTTCGAGAGCGCGTAGCGGACTTCGGCGCGGCGGCATTGGTTCGGCACATAATCGAGATCGCAGGCGGGATCCGGATTCTCGTAGTTGATCGTGGGCGGCAAGACCTGGTCGCGGAGGGCGAGGACGCTGATGCCCGCTTCGAGGCCGCCTGCGCCGCCGAGCAGATGCCCGGTCATGGACTTGGTGGAACTGATCGCAACCTTGGACGCGTGCTCGCCGAAGACGCGCTTGATGGCGATGGTTTCGATGGCGTCGCCGATGGGCGTGGAGGTGCCGTGCGCGTTGATGTAGCCGACTTCTCCGGGAGCGACGCCGGCGTGCTCGATCGCGAGTTTCATGACGCGGTAGGCGCCGTCGCCCCGCTCGGCGGGCTGCGTAATGTGGAAGGCGTCGCCGCTCATGCCGTAGCCGACGAGTTCCGCGAGGATGCGCGCGCCGCGTCGCTGGGCGTGCTCGAGCGATTCGAGGATGAGAATGCCGGAACCTTCGCCGACGACGAAGCCGTCGCGCTGCGCATCGAAGGGGCGGCTGGCGCGCTGGGGCTCGTCGTTGCGCGTCGAGAGCGCGCGCATGGCGGCGAAACCGCCGATGCACATCGGCGTGATGGCGCCTTCGGTGCCGCCGCAGATCATGACGTCGGCATCGGAGCGAGTGATGATGCGGTAGCTATCGCCGACGGCGTGGGCGGAGGCGGAGCAGGCCGTCGCGGTGGCGGAATTCGGACCGCGGGCGCCATGACGGATGGAGACGAAACCGGCCGCGAGATTGATGATCGCCGACGGAATGAAGAAGGGGCTGATCCTGCCCGGACCGCCCGCGAGTAGTTTCGAGTGCTCGCGCTCGATGACGTCGAATCCGCCGATGCCGGAGCCGATGAAGACGCCGGCGCGATCGCCAACCTCGGGCCCGATCTTCAATCCGGCCATGGCCATGGCGTCGTCGGCCGCGGCGATGGCCAGTTGAATGAACCGACCCATCTTCTTGATTTCCTTCTTTTCCACCCAGCGGAGGGCGTCGAAGTCGGCGACTTCGCCCGCGATTTGGCAGTCAAATCCGGTGGCATCGAACTGCGTGATGCGGCGGATACCGCTGCGGCCCGCGAGCAGATTCGGCCACGCTTCTTCCGCGCCAATACCGGAGGCGCAGACCAGCCCAACGCCGGTGACGACAACTCGACGGCTCAAGTCCTATCCCCCTGCATGCGGAAAAAGGGTTCGTTACGGCGAACGAAACTACTTCTTGGCTTGGGTATGTTTATCGATGTAGCTGATCGCGTCCTGGACTGTTGCGATCTTTTCGGCGTCTTCGTCGGGGATTTCAATCCCGAACGCTTCCTCGAATGCCATCACCAACTCGACCGTATCGAGCGAATCGGCACCCAGATCGTCCACGAAAGAAGCGGTCGGCGTCACTTCCGCCTCGTCCACGCCGAGCTGCTCGACAATAATCTGCTTCACACGTTCCTCGACGCTGGCCATGCTTTACACTCCTCCGGTCGGCTCGGCTTTTTTACAGCAGGTTGGGAGAGAGGCCGCTCATGCTCCGGACCCTCATCCTTCAGACCCGCCCATTCTAGTCACCGCTTGGGAACTGGTCAACTTCTAGGCCATGTACATGCCGCCGTTGACGGCGAGGACGTGGCCGGTGATGTAGCCGGCCTCCTCGCTGGACAGGAAGACCACGGCGCCGGCCACGTCGGCGGGCGTGCCAAGGCGGCCGAGCGGGATGCGGGAGGAAAGTTGTTCGACGGCTTTTTCCGGCAGCGCCTGGGTCATCTCGGTTTCGATGAAGCCGGGAGCGACGGCATTGACGGTGATGTGGCGCGAGGCGAGTTCGAGAGCGAGCGACTTGGTGAGCCCGATCAGGCCGGCCTTCGCGGCGACGTAATTGACCTGGCCGGGATTGCCCATCTGCGCGACGACGGAACTGATGTTGATGATGCGGCCCCAGCGCTGGCGGAGCATGGAGGGAATCGCCTGCTGCGCGCAGAGGTAGGCGCCGGTGAGGTTCGTGCTCAGGACGGCATCCCAATCTTCGATTTTCATGCGCATCGAGAGGCCGTCGCGGGTGATGCCGGCGTTGTTGACCAGAATATCGAGGCGCCCGAAACGCTCGGTGGCCTTCTGGAACGCGGCTTTGACCTGCGCGGCGTCGGCGACGTCCATGCCGAGGGCGAGGGCCTGGCCGCCGGCGGCTTCAATGCCGGCGAGCACGGCGGCGAGTTTTTCCTGGTTGCGGGCGGCGAGGACGACCTTGGCGCCAGCCTCGGCGAGAGCGCGGGCGATGGCCTCGCCGATGCCCTGCGAGGCTCCGGTGACGAGCGCAACTCGATCGGTGAGTTGGAACATGAGCGTTGGCATCCTTGGCTGAAGATTCGGGCTCGGGCGGCTCGCCGGTGGATTTGCCGGGCGGAGCGGAGGAGCCGTGCCGCTAGCTTTCGCGGTCCTCGACGCGCTCGCGGGCGAGCTTTTCGAGCGTGGCGGCGAGGCTCGCCTCGTCCTCGACATTCGTACCGCGGACGGAGCGATCGATCTGGCGCAGCAGGCCACTCAGGACCTTGCCGGGCCCGACCTCGACGAAGTGCGAAACGCCGAGCGAGATCATCTCGCGAATCGATTCCTCCCAACGCACCGGCTGGCAAACCTGGCGGATGAGCGCCTCGTGGGCATCGTCGGCGGTGGTGACGGGTTCGGCGTCAACGTTGGTGACGAGCGGGAATTTGAGGTCGCGAAAGGTGGTGCGGTGCAGATCGGCTTCGAGCCGCACCTCGGCCGGCTTCATCATCTCGCAGTGGAATGGGGCCGAAACCGGCAGCAGCACGGCGCGCTTCGCGCCGCTTTGCGACGCGAGTTCGACCGCGCGCTTGACCGCGGCGGCAGTGCCGGAAACGACGGTCTGCTCCGGCGCATTGAGGTTGGCCGGAGCAAGAACTTCTCCGTCGGCGGCGCGGCGGCAGATTTCCGTAACCAGAGCCGGAGCCAGGCCGAGGATGGCGGCCATGCCGCCTTCGCCCGCGGGGACGGCTTCCTGCATGTAGCGGCCGCGATTGCGGACCAAGCGCACGGCATCGGGAAAGTCGAGGGCGCCGGCGGCGACCAGCGCGGAATATTCACCGAGGCTGTGGCCGGCCACATAATCGGGCGCGGCTGCCTTTTCGGCAAGGACGCGGTAGGCCGCGACGGAGACGGTGAGAATGGCCGGCTGCGTGTTTTCGGTGAGCTTGAGGTCGTCCTCGGAGCCCTCGAAGCAGAGTTTCGAGATCGAAAAACCGAGGGCGGCGTCGGCCTCTTGGAAGACGGCTTTGGCGGCCGGGAATTTCTGATAGAGGTCGAGCCCCATGCCCGGATATTGCGAAGCCTGGCCGGGGAAGAGAAATGCGGTTTTGCTCATGCCGTTTCCTCGATCCTCAGGTATTCAGGGCCACCGAGGCGGCCGAAAGGTCGCGCTCGATTTTTTCGTTCACGCGGCCGCCGGCCATCTCCGCGGCGACGCGAATGGCGTTCTTGATGGCGTTCGCGTTGGAACGGCCGTGGGCGATGATACAGACGCCACGGACGCCAAGCAACGGGGCGCCCCCATATTCCGAATAGTCGATCTTGCGGCGGAAGTCGGCGTAGGCGCGCTTGGAGAGGACGTAGCCGACCTGCGAGGCCAGTGTGCTCTTCAATGCCTCCTTCAACTTGCCGGCGATCAGCTCGGCGACGCCCTCGCTGATCTTCAGGGCGATATTGCCGATGAAGCCGTCGCACACGATGACGTCGGCGACGGCGCCGGTGAAGACGTCGCGGCCCTCCACGTTCCCGACGAAATGGATCGGGAGCGGTTTCAACTCGTTGTGTGCTTCGCGCACGAGTTCGTTGCCCTTGACTTCTTCCTCGCCAATCGAAAGCAGGCCAACACGGGGACGGCGCGCATGGAAAACCGTGCGATAGTAAACCTCGCCCATGACCGCGAACTGCACCAGATGGCCGACCTTGGAATCGACGTTCGCTCCGACGTCGAGAATCACCGCGACGCCCCCGCGGGCCGTCGGAAACGGCGCGGCCAGCGCCGGCCGGCTGACCGAAGGCAGCGTGCCAAGAACGAAGCGGCCCACGGCGAGGACGGCGCCGGTGTTGCCGGCGCTGACCAGCGCGTCGGCCTTCGCCTCGCGAACCAAGCGGGCGCCGACGTGGACCGAGCTGTCGCGCTTCTTGCGAAGGGCCTGGCCCGGGGCGTCGGTCATCGTGATGACTTCGGCCGCCGACACGATTTCGAGCGGGAGGCCACGATGAGCGTGACGAGCGAGCTCAGCCTTGATCTCCTCGGGCTTTCCTACCAGAAGGATGCGAACTCCCAGCTCGCGTGCGGCCAGGATCGCTCCTTCGACTTCAACCCGGGGCGCATGGTCACTTCCCATGGCATCCAGAGCTACCGTGGTCATAATGCCAACCTGGTCGGGAAAGGGGGCTTCGTCACCAGCGGACGGAGTCAGGCTTTCGCTTCGACCACCTGCCGGCCCTTATAGTAGCCGCAATGGGGGCAGGCGTGGTGGGGCAGCTTCATTTCGTGGCAATTGGGGCAATGGGAATTCGCCGCCGCAGAAAGATGATCGTGAGCGCGCCGCTTGCTGGTGCGCATCTTGGAATGACGCCGTTTCGGATTTGCCATGATCGAGCCTCTTCGGCTGTAATTTTCCTTTTCGCGCCGCCGCGCGGCAGTGGCAGTCAAGCCTCCGCCGAGCAAAGCCGAGCGCGTTATTCAGTGTTTCTTGAACCATTCGAGCTTGAAACGCTCGAGTGAAGCCAGGCGGGGATCCACGGCGCGGGCTTCGCAGCCGCATTGTTCGTAATTCAAGTTCGCGCCGCAGTGTGGGCACAGGCCCCGGCAGTCGCTCCGGCAAATGGCCTTCATGGGCACCGCCAGATTGATCTGCTCGGCAAGGATATCCGCAAGAAAAAGCCCGTCACCCTCGAAAAACGCGATTTCCGTCTCGTCCAGACTGAGTTGTCCCGCTTCATCACGCGGGACCTGGCTGACTGGCCGGTAGATCAGGTCGAAATCCCGACTGACCTCCTCGAGGACCGGATCCAGACAGCGGGCACAGTTCAATTCCAGCCGCGTGTGCAGCGTCCCGAAAATGTGGATCTGACCGTCGACGAGTTCCGCGGTGGCACGAACGTTTAGCGGCTCCACTTGCTTGTAATCGGTGGAGTGGAAGTCCAAGCTTCCCGGCGGATAGCTCTTCCGTACCGGGACCCGATGGACGGCGAGTTCGTGAATGTCGAGGAACATCGAGGTTGTCCAGTTGTCATTATAAAAGGGGCAGATGCCGAGTCAAGGAAACAAGCCATTGGGCGGGCGGCGGTTGCCCTTTGAGTGAAGGCGGCGAGGAAGGCATAAGCGGCGAATTGTCTATCAGTTATGCTGGATTATTCGGCGCAGGCCCGATCGTCGCCCAGCACGCGTTCGCGATACAGCTTCAGCAAATAAGAATCGGTCATGCCGGCGATGTAGTCGCAGACCACGCGATGCGGCGGGAGGCGGCGCGCCTGGTCGGCGAAGTAGCCGGGCATGGTGTCGGGGTGGTCGAGCAGGAACTCGAACAGCCGGTCGAGGGCCTCGACCGACCGGGAGCGGTCTTCGACGACAGCCGAATTTTCGTAGAGGCGGGAGGTCAGGAATCGCTTCCACTGGTGAACTTGCGCGGCCATTTCGGGCGAGAAGGAAGCCAGGCGGACGGGCGCGCGGCGGACGTCGTCGGCGCTGGCGAAGCCGGCGGCCTCGGCGGCGGCGCGGGTGTTATCGATGAGATCGGTGACCATGCGGTCGAGCGCGCGGCGGAGCGCCTCGGTGAATTTCATCCAGCGGCGGCCGTCGGGATAGCGGTGGTCGACTTCGCGGTAGAGATCGGCGACGAGGGCGACTTCGGCGAGCAGATCCTCGGGATCGACAAGGCGTGCCTCGAAGCCGTCGTCCGCATCGGCAACGTTGTAGGCGATTTCGTCGACCGGATCGATGAGCTGCGCCTCGAGCGGCGGGCGGAGATCGAGCAGATACTCGGCGAGGTCGGGCGCTTCGTCGGGCGCGTAGTCGCGGGAATGCTTGACGATGCCCTCGCGCACTTCGAAGCTGAGGTTCAGGCCGGGAAAATCGAGATAGCGCTGCTCGAAATGCTCGACGATGCGCAGGGCGTGGCGATTGTGCTCGAAATGATCGCCGAAGCGGCGCATCCATTCGTCGAGCCGGCGTTCGCCCGCGTGGCCGAAGGGCGGATGGCCGATGTCGTGGGCGAGGGCGAGCGCCTCGGTGAGATCGGTGTGGAGGCCGAGCGCGCCGGCGGCGGTGCGGGCGATCTGGGCCACTTCGAGCGTGTGGGTGAGCCGATTGCGGAAATGGTCCGAATAGCGAGTGGTGAAGACCTGCGTCTTGGCTTCGAGGCGACGGAACGCGCGAGAGTGGATCACGCGGTCGCGATCGCGCGCGAAAGCGTTGCGGTAGGGATGGGGCGGCTCGGGGTAGCGGCGTCCGCGCGAATGGAGAACGTCGATCGCGTACGGCGCCGTAGACATGGATGGGCGGCTAGGTCTTGCCGAGCATTTCGAGACGCTGGTCGGCCTGGTCGGCGAGCCCGGTATTGGGAAACTCCGTTTTAATCTGCTGGTAGTACTTGCTCGCCTGCTGGGTCTGATTCTGGGAACGATAATGATCGCCGAGGGCCATGAGCACAACGGGCTTGGGAACGAAGACGTTGGGTTTCGAGAGCAGATTTTGGTAAAGCTCGACGGCCTGCGCGGGCTTGTTCATGTGGTCGTAGACGTGGGCGAGTTCGAACGTGGCGAGCGCGCGGAGCTGCGCGTCGCCGCCCTTGGTCATCGGCTGCAGCCAGTTGACCGCATCCTGGTAGCGGCCCAGGCGGTCCAGGCTGACGGCGGCGTAGTAGCGGGCCATCCGGCCGTAGTCGGTGTGCGGATATTCCATCGCCACCTGGCCCATGTCTTTTTGCGCGATCTGGTATTTCACCAGGTCGCTCGAGTAGGTCATCTGGCCCGGCAAGGGCGTCTGGCCGGTTCCCGTCACCGGGGCGCTATAAACTTCCATCGCCTTCGAGAAGCCTGTCCATGCCCTGGCGTTCTGGTGGCTCGTGTAGTAACGCCAGCCGTACACGGCGCCGACGACGACCGCGACGATCACGAGCGATTGCCAGATGGTGTTCTTGTGCGTCGAGAGAACCTCGACGATGTGCTCCATCCAATCGTGAAATTCGTCGGTTTTCAGTTCCTTGCGGCTGATGTGCTGGGTCATCTCAGCCCTCCTCGCCCTTTTCGAAGCGCCTCGGGTACAGCTTCGCCATCATCAACCGCGCTCCGCCGTTCGGGCCGCGGCCGACATGCATATCGTCCATGAACGCCTGGACGATGAGCAGGCCCCGGCCGGAGGTTTTGAGCAGATTCTCCTCTGAAAGCGGATCGTCGACGTGAGTGACCTCGAAACCATCGCCTTCATCCGTCATGCGGATGACCAGGCGCTCGGGCTCGAAAACGAAGTCCAGGAATACGGCCTTCTCGCGCTGCATGCGGTTGCCGTAGTGGAGGGCATTAATGATGCCCTCGCGCACGGACATGGCGATCTTGTGGATGTCGTCCTCCTCGAAGCCGGAGGATTCGGCCACACGCTCGGTGATCGCCTGGGTCAGATCGATCGTTTGCCAGGCCGTCTCGAGCTTGATTTCGATAGTTTTGCTGCCTTCGGGGACCGCCATGACTCTCCTGCGGATGTAATCATACCGGCCCGGCGCGGTGCGGGGCAAACGTGGCGTTCTGCTTTGAGCCTATGCGGGGGTGCGGAGTTCTGGCAACGTGCCTCGCGCCCTTGCCAAGAACGCAAGGGTGGGGCACCCGCCTTCGGGCCAGGCATCTTCGGCGGGCAGGCCCGAAAAAGCTCGCGGGATTCCTACCGATTCTTGAGGCCGGGATCCGGCTGGTTGTTTCGGGTGCGCCACTGACCCGGCGCGCAGCGGGGGCAAACTTTGGGTTGCGGCGTGGGCCTGGGAGCACGACACCGAGGGCGACACAGCGGGTCGCCCCTACGGTGACGCGGCGTTTTGCGGTTCGCGTTTAGTAGCTACGGCGATCACTCGGCGCGGAGGGCAACGGTGGGATCGAGGCGCATGGCGCGGCGGGCGGGGATGTAGCAGGCGAGCAGCGTGGCTACGGCGATGACGAGGACGACCGCGGCCAGCGTCAGCGGGTCGCTGGGGCTGACGCCGTAGAGCAGGCTCGTCATCAGGCGCGTGACGGCGAGGGCGCCGGCGAAGCCGATGGCAACGCCTATCAACGCGAGCTTCGCGCCCTGGCGAACGACCATGCCGAGGACATCCAGAGGATCGGCGCCGAGCGCGATGCGAATCCCGATCTCATGCGTCCGCTGGCTGACGGCATAGGAGAGGACGCCGTAGATGCCCAGCGAGGCGAGCAACAAGCCGAGCGCGCCAAGCACGGAAGCGAGCGTCGCGGCGGTGCGATAGGCGAAAAGAGAAAGATAAAGGATGCCGGTGAGGCTGCCGGCCTGGAGCACGCCGACGTTGGGATCGATCGACGCCGCCTGTTGACGCACGATCGGCAATAACACCGCGGGATCGCCGCTGGTGCGTAGCATAACGTTGGTATCGGTCTCGCCCGTCTGGAGCGTCGGAAAATAGATGAACGACTGGGGTTGCTCGGTCATCGTGTGGTACTTGATGTCGTGGGCGACGCCGACGATCGTGTACCAGTGGCCGCCGCCCGAGCTCTTCAAGCTATGACCCAGCGGACTTTGGCCGGGCCAGAAGCGGCGAGCCATGGTCTGGTTGACGATGGCGACGAAGGGTTGACCCTCGCGGTCCTCGGTGGAGAATTCGTGGCCGGCGACAATCGGAATCTGCATCGTTTGAAAATAATCGGGACCGACGATATTGAAACCGATGTCCATGTCCTCATTCGGGCGGGGAGTGTAGCCTTCGATCGTCGGGCGCGTGGTGCTCTGGCCGTAGAACCAGAGCGGGACGTATTGCTCGCAACTGACCGATTCGACGCCGGGAACGGTTCGAAGATGGTCCATCAATTTTTCGTAGTAGGCGCGTGCCTGCGCGGAGGAGTAGCCATCGCCGCGGAGATCGAAAGCGGCTAGCAGGACGTGATGCGGGTTGAAGCCGGGGCTGGCGCTCTGCACGTTGCGCAGGCTGCGGAGCAACAGACCCGCCGCGGCGACGAGCGCGAGCGCCAGCGCCATTTCCGAAATCACCAGCAGGCCGCGCAGGCGGTGATGGCGCATTCCGGAGGAATTCGAGCGGCCGCCGTCTTTGAGCGATTCGTTGAGATTCGGGCGCGAGGCTCGCAGGGCGGGAACGAGACCGGCGACGACGCCGGTGACGATCGAAAGGGAGAGGGTGAAGGCGAGCACTTCGCCATCCACGCCGAGCGGCAGGCCGATTGGCAGATACGTGCTGGGCAGGAAAAACAGCAGCATGCGCGAGAGCCACGAGGCGAGCAGAACGCCGCCGAGGCCGCCGGCGAGCCCGAGCAATACGCTCTCGATGATCAACTGCCGAACCAGGACAGAGCGCGTCGCGCCGAGTGAGGAGCGGACCGCGATTTCGCGGTCGCGGCCCGCGGCGCGGGCGAGCAGGAGATTGGCGACGTTGGCGCAGCCGATCAGCAGCACGACGAGCGCCACAACCGAAAGAAGAATGAGCGCCGAGCGCAGCAGGTCCTGCACGCCGTAATGCGCTTTCGAGATCGGTTCCACGGCGACGCCGACATTGCGGCTGGACTCCGGATATTCGCGGGCGATGTTTCGCGTGAGCGACCCAAGATTCGCCTGCGCCTGGGCGATGCTCACGCCGAGTTTCAGCACGCCCAAGAGGTGTAGGAACGTGGGCGAGCGATTCACGAGGCTTTCGCCTGGCAGAACGACCGGCTGCATCATCATCGGGACCCAGAAATCGGGGGCGATGCCGACGATCGTTCCCTGAAAATTTCTGGGCGCGATGCCGACTACGGTGAAATCGTGGCGATTGATCTGAATCGTGCGACCGAGGATGTCGGCGGCGCCGCCGAATTGCCGCTGCCAGAAGCTGTGGCTGAGGATGAGATCGGGATCGCCGCTCGGGCCGCGGCTTGCGTCGCTTTCCTCGAAAACGCGGCCGCGCTGGGCGCTCACACCGAGCGCGTGGAAATAATTTTCGGTGACGATTTCGCCCCACACGCGCCGGTCTTGCCGCTGGCCGGCCCAGGTCATATCGACCGGCATCAGCTCGACGCCGATCATGTCGGAGAAGACCTGATTTTGGGCGCGGAAATCGCGGAAATCGGGATAGGAACTCGTGTGGAAAGTCCCGTTGGGCAGGATGGTTTCGACAGCAACGAGTTGGCCGACGTTGGCGATGCCCGGCAGCGGATGCAGCAGAACTCCGCGCACCCAACTGAATACCGTGGCGCTGCCGCCGATGCCCAGGGCCAACGTGAGAACGGTGATCGCGGTGAAGCCGGGAGATTTGGCGAAGATTCGCACGCCGAATTTGATGTCCCTCGAAAGCGCACCCATCGACGTTCCTCCGGGAATAGTATGGCAAGTGTTGCGCCAGAGGGGCGATTAGGCAAGTTATTCAGGAGCAATGCGTTAGCTAAGGGCCAAGGCGGGTTATCTGCTCGGGGGTTGACCGTTCGCGGGATACAAACGTCCGAAGACGGACAGGGGACAATCCAGCATCGCCGTGGCACGGGCACTCCTGCTCGTGCGTTTGTGCGCCAGAGTAACCCGAATCAGAACCTAGGGCCGTTTTGAGCGGCGCGAAGGGTCCCGCAGCAACGTCCACCTAGCTCGCCTTTCCTCACCGCTATCGGGGCCCTTCGCTGTCGCTCAGGGTGACAGCGGACTTCGTGGCACCCCTGCTCGCGCCATGTCATGCGAGCGGAGCCCTTTGCGACGAACGAAGTGAGTCCCGACGCAGTGTGTCGGGAAGGATCCCGAAGTCTACATTGCCCACATTTCCTCGCCGCTGTCGGAGCAGTTTGCCCCGACGGATCGGGGCAGGCTTTCGCTGAGGGTGACAGCGGAAGGAACTTCCGCACGCGCGGGGACAATGCGGCACGCCAAGTTGTTGCGGGAGTGGGCTAGCCGGCGGATTCTGCTGGTTTGAGGAAAATTACGGAGAGGGGCGGAAGCGTCAGCGTGACGGAATGGGACCGGCCGTGGGCGCCTACGGGGGCGGCTTCGACGCCGCCGAGGTTTCCCCAGCCGCTACCGCCATAGACGGTGGCATCGCTATTGAGGATTTCCTTCCAGAAGCCGGCGCGCGGCACACCGACGCGGTAATTCGTGCGCGGGATGGGCGTGAAATTGAAGGCGACCAGGAGCACGTGGTCCGGCGAGCGGCCTTTACGGAGGAAGGTGAGGACGCTGGTTTCGTTGTCGTTGCAATCGATCCATTCGAAACCGTCGACGTCGTTATCGAACTGATGAAGGGCCGCCTCGTCTCGATAGAGGCGGTTGAGATCGATCACCCAGTTTTGCAGGCCCTGGTGCGGCGGAAATTGGAGTAGGTGCCATTCGAGGCTGTCGTTGTGTTTCCATTCGCAGACCTGGCCGAATTCGCCGCCCATGAAGAGAAGTTTCTTGCCGGGCTGGGAAAACTCGTAGCCGAGCAGGCAGCGGAGATTGGCGAACCGCTGCCATTCGTCGCCGGGCATTTTGCCGAGCAGGGAGCCCTTGCCGTGCACCACCTCGTCGTGGGAGAGCGGGAGCAGGAAATTTTCGGTGAAGGCGTAGATCATGCGGAAGGTGAGCTCGCCGTGGTGATATTTGCGGTAGATGGGATCGTGGCGGAAATATTCGAGCGTGTCGTGCATCCAGCCCATGTCCCATTTCAGGCCGAAACCGAGGCCGCCGAGATAGGTGGGACGGGAGACCATAGGCCAGGCCGTGGATTCCTCGGCGATGGTCTGGACGTCGGGAAAGGCTTTGTAGACGTCTTCATTGAAACGGCGCAGGAAGCTGATCGCGTCGAGATTTTCCCGGCCGCCGTACTGGTTGGGAATCCACTCGCCTTCCTTGCGTGAATAGTCGAGATACAGCATCGAGGCAACGGCGTCGACCCGCAGCCCATCGGCGTGATACATCTCCAGCCAATACATTGCGCTGCTCAGCAGAAAACTGCGAACCTCGTTCCTGCCGTAATTGAAGACGTAGCTGCCCCAGTCGGGATGAAAACCCTGGCGCGGATCGGCGTGCTCGAAGAGATGCGTGCCGTCGAAATAGGCGAGGCCGTGCTCGTCGGAGGGGAAATGCGAGGGTACCCAGTCGAGGATGACGCCGATGCCGTTCTGGTGCAGCGTATCCACCAGATACATGAAATCTTGCGGCGTGCCGTAGCGACTGGTGGGCGCGAAATAGCCGGCGGTCTGATAGCCCCAGGAGCCGTAGAAGGGATGCTCCATCACCGGCAAAAATTCGACGTGGGTGAAACCCATTTTGCGAACGTACTCGCTGAGGCGCGGCGCGAGTTCGCGATAGGTGAGGCGGCGATTGTTTTCCTCGGGGACGCGCATCCAGGAGCCGAGATGGACTTCGTAGACCGAAATGGGCGCGTCGAGCGTGTTGCGTTCGTGCCGGTTGGCCATCCATTCGGCGTCATTCCAGTCGTAATCGAGATCCCAGACGACTGAGGCGGTTTTCGGCGGCGCTTCGGCGTAGAAGGCGAAGGGATCGGCCTTGTCGACGCGATACTCATTGAAGGCGGAGACGATGTGGAATTTGTAGTGCGTGCCTTTCGCGAGGCCGGGGATGAAACCTTCCCAGATGCCCGATTCGCCGCGCGGACGAAGCGCATGGGCCGTCTTGTCCCAGCCGTTGAAATCGCCGATCACGTGGACGCGCTGGGCGTTGGGCGCCCAGACGGCGAAGTACACGCCTTCTTGGCCGTCGAAGCGGCAGGACTTGGCGCCGAGTTTGCGGAAGAGCTGGGTGTGCGTGCCCTCGTTGAACAGGAAAAGATCGTCTTCGGTGATGAGCGATTTTTCGAACTCGACCGGTCCGGCCACCGTGGGAACCGGAATGTCCCGGTGATTCGCCTGCATTTGCGCCATAGGACAGGCACCTCCTTTCTTCTCTTCCATTCACGAAATCCGCTACCGCTCCAGCTTCGCGCCATCCGGTTGTGCGGCAACCGATTGCTTCCTCAGCGGCTCAAGCCGCATGAATGCAGAGTCTCTACCGGCACGGCTAAAGCCGCGCCCTTACGAAAAACGAAGTCGACCTTCTCCTAACTACCAAACACCAAACGCCGGGTGGCGTCAACCGCCAGTTGGAAATTCGCGCGCTGGAATCAACCGGCGCCTTCGAGCAGGCCGCAAATTCCCTCGAGCGGGATGGCGATCCAGGCGAGGCGATGATTCAACTCGTATTTCAATTCGTAGATCGCTTTATCGAGCAGCCACAGATCGAGAACGAAGTCGAGTTCGTCGGGATTGGCGGGGAGAAAAGCGGCGCCGTCGGCCGTCTGGAGGTAGGCGCGCAGGAATTCCACCGCCACCCAGTGATACCAGGCGTTGGCGAAGGGAGCGAGGGCGGCGAAGACGGGCGAGGACGCACCCGCATCGCTCGCGCGGGCGAACAGGGCGGCATAGGCCGCGTAGTGGAACGAGCGCAGCATGCCAGCAATGTCGCGTACCGGGGAATGCTTCGCGCGGCGTTCGGCGAGCGTGCGGGCGGGCTCGCCTTCGAAATCGATGAAGACGAAATCGTCGTCCGTGGCGAGCACCTGGCCAAGATGCAGGTCGCCATGAATACGCGTGCGGAGGCCGGTGAGCGGACGTTCGGCGAGGCGGCGGAAACGGGCGAGCAATTCCGCTTCCCCGGCGAGCACGGTGTGGGCGCGTTCGCGCAACGCGGCGGGGAGATCCCCGGCGCGACGAGCTAGCGTCGCCAGGGTTTCGCGCGCCAGATGGATCATTGCCTCGGATACCTCCCGTTGATGCGCGAGCGAGAAAGGCTCGGGAGCGAAATCGGGGTCGCTCGAATCAGAAGAGAGGGCGAGATGCAGCTCGGCGGTGCGCCGGCCAAGCAGCGCAGCGGAAGCTCGATATTCGCCGAGGAAATCGGCGGCTCGCTGGGGCAACGGCGAATGCGCCTCGGCCAACAGCCGGGGCGCGACCGGTCCTGGCGCAAGCGCGGGCTTGCCACCTTCGATGTGATCGTAGAAACGCGCGAGAGCCGCCAGCGTCTGCTGCCAGGCGTCGCCACGATTGGGGACGAAACCTTGCAGAATCCCGATCGTCGCCGCAGACGAATCCGCAACGCGATATTCGATGGCCCCGGCGGCGGGAGGAACGTGGCGAAAACCGGCGCGGACGGAGAGAAACTCGCCGATTTCGAAATCGGGATTGACGCCGTATTCGACGTGGCGAAAGAACTTCAGCACGAGCGAGCGGCCATACAGGATGGATGTGTTGCTTTGCTCGGCCCTCATTACCGACGGTTCGAGTGGTACGCGAGCCGCATGGCGGAGCGTCTCAAGCGCCGGTGTCGGCAGGCAGGCGATTTCACCGGCCGAGCCTCGAAGGATTTGAGAGTGGCTGATGGCTTCGAGAGCGCGCGATTGAAAATCGCGGTCCCAGAGCGCGTCGGAGAGAACGTGCTCTTTGCCGGATGGCGTGGAGATTTTGAAGGACGGAGCCTGGGCGGCGGAATCGGTTGAGCCTGCCAGACGATCGATCAAGGGCGCGACATAGGTTTCCGCGCCGCCATCTTCGTAGTTCACCTGGATCAGCAGAACGGCCGCGCACACTCCTTCAACCGGGATCGGAACGACATCGGCGATGGTGACATGGGCGATGGGCCGCGTCTTGCCGCCGAACCAGCGCTGCGCAGTGAGGAAGCTGGCGAGATTCTGTTCGAGCGGATTTTTGAGATCCTGCCACTCTGTTTGGCGGGGTTGGGCGTTCATGGCCGGGCTTCCTCCTTTCATCGGATTGGCATGGGCGGTTCGTCTCTGTCGCTTACTTCGACTAGACGCTTTCGGGGTCCTTCGCTTCGCTCAGAGGCTGTGACTAAATTGGCGGGCGGCCAGTTTTGCGCCGACTTTGGCGCGGGGCGGGCGGGCCGGCGTTCTGTTCTCATCCTTTCCGGCTCTCTCGGTCGGCTCCTTCGTTGCTCTTCCGGGTGCTCGCCGG
>JAGWOX010000082.1 GCA_028877145.1 Acidobacteriota bacterium
GGTGCCCGACGAATTCACGGCCGTCACCGACTTGTATACACAGGAAATACAGCTTCGACGCAAATACTTATTGACAAGCCATGGGTTATTTCTGTAAAAGCCGGTTTGGCAGGCAGTGGGAGGACTTCCTTTGCCCCGGGTGGGAGCTTGGGGCAATAGGGCGGGACTGTATTCACCTTCTGCCAGTTTCCCTGTATTAACCAAAACTGCGGTTGTTTTTCCTGATATCCCGGTTGCGGAGGAAACGCACCGGTGTACGTGTTTTTTTCGTTCCTGGGGAGAGGCTTTCTAAAGCAAGCAGGGAGGGTTCGAGAATATGAAGAGGTTGGCGGCGGCTATCGCTAGTGTCTTGTTCTTAAGTCTTGCGGTCTGGGTGGGTCGCGCAGGCGCTCAGACTGCAAATACGGCTACCGTGCTGGGTACGATCACCGATCCCAGCGGGGCGGTCATCGCAGGCGCAACGGTGACTCTCACGAATACTGGAACCGGCATTTCGCACTCTACGACCGCCAACTCGGCGGGCCAATACACCTTCCCATCGGTCAGACCTGGCACCTACAGCGTCAAGGTGACCATGACCGGGTTTCAGACGGCCACCGTTCCCAGCTTGGTCGTCAACGTCTCCAAGAGCTACCAGGTCAACTTCAAGATGGTCCTTGGCCAAGTTTCGAAAACCGTGATCGTGCAGGCCACCGCAGCCGTGCAGTTGCAGACCACCAGCGCTCAAGTGGGCAATGTGGTCGGCGGCAACGAGATGATGCGCCTGCCCACCCTCCAGCACAACGCAGCCGAATTGGTTTCCCTCCAGCCGGCTGTTCAGCCGGGCACCGGTGGATTTCCAACGCCTGACGTTCGCGCCGCCGGCGCCATGGACGACCAGAACACCTACACGCTCGACGGCATCGACATCAGCGATAACCTGGTCGGCGACGGTACCTGGCTGCCTGTTCCTCTTGACAGCGTTCAGGAATTCGACATCGGCGTCGCCGATCCGAACTCGACCTTCGGCCGCAGTTCTGGCGCTCAGATCGCTCTGGTGGCTCGCCATGGCACGAACCAATTTCACGGCGCCGTCTACTGGTACCACCAGAACGACGAACTGAACGCCAACCCCTGGGAAAACAACCGGGCAGGCATTAAGCGCACCGAACTGAAGGACAACCGCGGCGGCTTCCGCCTCGGTGGCCCCATCTGGAAGGGCAAGACCTTCTTCTTCGTCAACTATGAGTTACGCCGCTTCCCGCAGTCGCAGAACATCAACCGCATTGTTCCTTCTGACGCACTGCGCAACGGCATCCTGCAATTCCCCGATTCATCTGGCAACATAATCAAGTATCCACTGGCCACCTCGATGCTCTGCGGTTCGGGCGGGAATCAGGCTTGCGATCCGCGCGGTATCGGGATCAGTCCATCAGTTCAGGCTTTCTGGAATTTGATGCCTCCGGGGAACGACTCCACCTTGGGCGACGGCCTGAACTACGTTGGATACCGAGGCGTCGTTTCCACCCCCATTCAGGATGATTACGGCGTTTTGCGGCTCGACCATGCCTTCAGCGAGAAGTGGCATTTCTCGGGCAGCTACACTTTCTACCGGGACCTGACCAACGGCACTCAGCTCAGTCTGCTCAATAACAGTGTTACGTCGGTGAACCCGGAGCCCAACCGCACCACCATGGTCACTGCGCAGTTGACCACCCAGATCCGCCCGAATCTCATCAATACGTTCAGCTTCGGCTGGATCCGCAACTGGAATGGCAACAATCGCCTCAGCCCCACCGCTTCGGCCACCCTGCTGAAGATCCCCGGCACGACCACACCCGACGGGCCGATCGCCATCAACCCGACGGAAAACTTGCTTGGCGCGCCGATCGACAACACATCGTCGAACGCGCGCTTCCAGGACTATTTCCAGAAGAACGTGCAGTTCAACGACAGTGTCGACTGGATCAAGGGCAATCACAGCTGGCAGTTCGGTGGCACGATTCTCAAGCTCCCGTTGCTGACCGACCGCGCCGATAAGGTGGTCAACGGCATCACGTCGCTGGTCGCCGTAATGAACGCCGACGCAGGCGCCACGTTCCTTACGAGCCTCCCGACCACCGACCGGCCACCCGCCTGTTCGGGCTCGCTTACGACCAACTGTTTGCCGTCGGCCTCCGCCACCACATGGGATGAGCTCTACGCCGGTACGCTGGGCCTGCTCGACAACATCTCGGTGCTATCGGTCCGAGACGGCAGCCTGAAACCGCTGCCGTTCGGCACGCCTCTCTCGAACAACACCTTGCAGTATGCGACCTTCTTCTACGGGCAGGATACCTATCGCGTCACCAACGCCCTTACGATGACCTACGGCCTCTCCTACGGATGGCAAACGCCGCCTTCCGATATCCTGGGCCGCCAGACAGTTTTGATCAACAACACCAACAACCAGTCCATCATCGCGCCGCAATACATGGGCGACAAGATGACCGCGGCACTGGCCGGAAATATCTACAATCCCCAACTCGCATACGATCCAGTCAAAGCCGCAGGCAGGCCTGTCTTCAATACCGACTGGGGCAACTTTGCGCCGCGCATTTCGCTGGCCTGGAATCCGTCGTTCTCTGGCGGCGTCCTTGGCAAGTTCTTCGGCGACCGCAAGACGGTGCTTCGCGGTGGCTACTCGATGGTCTATGCGCGATCCTCGACCATCGAGAGCGTCGTAATCCCAATGCTTGGCGTGGGCTTCGGCCAGACGATCAGCGTTGGCGTGCCCAATTGCAACGTTACCAACGGAACCAGTCCCAGTTGCAATGCGGGCTCGAGCGATCCCGCCGCGTCTCTCTTCCGCGTGGGTGTTGATGGTACGATCCCTACGCCGACAGTTCCCTCGATCAGTTCACCTGTTGTGCCGTCCTCGCCGTTCGGGGAACTGCTCTCCTTCCAGGACGATCCGAATATGAAGGTGGGCCGCAGCCAGAACTTCGACTTCACCGTGCAGCGCGAGTTGCCCGGCGGCATGCTGCTCGAAGTTGGCTGGATCGGGAACTGGGCTTCGCGGTTGCCTACTTCACTCAACCTCGCCAACAACCCGTATTTCTTCGTCGACAAGGCCTCCGGTCAGAGTTTTGCGAAGGCGTTCGATACCGTCGCGACTGAGCTTCGCAATGGCCAGGGCGTGACGCCACAGCCCTGGTTCGAAGATCAACTGCCGGGTCTGAACACGATGACCGGAAGCTTCGCCTGCAAGGGAGAATCCAGCGTCACATCCTGCCTGGCCAACAAGTTCGGGCCGGACTTTGTCCAGGGATTGGTGTCGAGCCTGTTTGAGCAGATGGACCTCTCCCGCTCGATCCGACTTAACCTTCCTTCTTACGACAACCTGCAGTCGTTGCTCAATGAGGTCCGCACCTACGTCGGCACGTCCAACTACAACGGCATGATCGTCACGCTCCACAAGCAGACCTCTCACGGTCTGATGTTTGACCTCAACTACACCTTGTCGCGCGCGCTGGACGACGGCCTCATCAACCAGAACAATGCCGGTTTCTACTCGAACGGTTTCACCCCCAATGTCAGCTGGGGTCCGTCAATCTACGACCGCACGCACGTTTTCAGCGGCGCCTACGTTTACAATCTGCCGGCCGGTCGTGGTCACCTTCTTCACTTCAACAATTCCGCTCTCGACAAATTCCTCAGCGGCTGGTACACCTCTGGCGTATTCACCGCGTCCAGCGGTCTTCCGCTGACGGTTACCGAAAGTGGCCAGGTCTGGGGTAATGGCCTGCTCATCAACGGAAACGTCGGCGAGATCCCGACGAACGGCGTTCCCGGTGGCGGTGTCAATTCCAACGTCACCTATGCGAACGGCGTAGCCTCTTCGGGAAATCCGTCCAACAAAGGCACGGGCCTGAACCTGTTCTCAGATCCGTCCAAGGTTCTTGCTTCCTTCCGTCCGGTGCTGATCTCGAGCGACCTGACGGACGGTCGTGCCAATCCGATTCGCGGGCTGGGCTTCTGGAACCTCGACGCGTCGCTTGGAAAGACCACGACGATTCACGAGAATCTCCGGTTTGATTTCTCTGCCCAGTTCTTGAACGTTTTCAACCATGTCAACTTCAACAATCCATCCCTGAGCTCGACCACGCCGGGCACCTTCGGCGTGCTCACTTCCGAGCTGGTTCCCGCGAACCGCACCTCCGGCGCGCGCTGGATCGAACTCGGAATGCGCATCGAGTTCTGAGGAGAAAACCGAGCGGCGTATTCGCCAGCGCCGCTCCCTGAAAAACCGGGCCTGGCTCGCTCTCGCGCTACGTGGGAACGAGCCAGGCCCTTTCGATTTTGGTGGGGAAGTTTCCCATGGCGTCATCAGAGCCCGCGGCTGGCGAGAAACCCCAGCCGCGTCTCCGGCGCTCGAGGCGCCCGGCTTCGGAGGAAGCCCGTGAACCGTTGGTCAGGCTTTCAGCTCGGAATCCGGCAGGCCGGTGAAACGAATGCCCACGCCATGCACTTTGTAGCGGATATTGATCGAAATCAGCAGCGCGGTGAGCTGCTCGGAAAGGCGCGCGGTTTCTAGCGGACCGCCGTTGATTGCGCGCACGCCTTCGATTCGCGCGGCCAGCTCCATCGTCACCTTCCGCGCGTTCTCGTCGTTCGAGCAAACCACGACGTCGCAATCCACTCGCTCCTCGCCCTCCAGCAATTCCGCCGAAAGAGCGTGGAAGGCGGCTGCCACCGCCACATTTTTCGGGGCGAATTCCGCTGCCTGCTCGGCCGCCGAGCCTTGCCAGACGCCCAGCATGCGCGTGGCCTTCCCGCCGACGGTCGCGGCCAGCGGCACGGTCGTATCAATGAGAACAGCGCCCGGCCGAAAAGAGCTCTTGATGTGTCGCAATGTTTCCGCGTGGGCGGAGAAGGGAACCGTAAGCACCACGATGTCCGCCTCTGCCACTGCAGCCGCGTTTTCGCGGCCCTCGATACACGCGCCTGGCATACGCTTCGCGATCTCGGCCGCCCGTGCGGCGGCCCGCGACGCATCGCGCGAGCCGATGACCACTGTCTCTCCCACCAGCGCCCAGCGCCACGCCAATCCGGAGCCTTCGGCGCCCGTCCCACCTACAATCGCAATCGTTCGCTTCACGTAAACCTCGCCCGCGGAAGAGGGCATCTCCTCCGGAAAATAAAAGCGTCCATTGTTGGCCCAGAAGCCATCGCTGCGCAAGCCATCCACCGAATTTGCGAGCCCCCGGCAAAGGTAGAAACCAGGAGTGGCTGCGCACGTAAGACAAGCACCGTGCCCGTCACCGGAACAGATCCAGCTCGGAAGGCCGCACCATCTCCCGACCCGATCCCTCGCCGGCAAACGAGAATCCCTGCAGGACGGCCACGGGCACCTGCCGATTCTTGCCCATCACCAGCTCCGCCGCTCCTGCCAACTCGTCCGCCACGGCGATCACGGTCACTTGCAGGGTGCGCCCGAAACTGTCTTTTTGCCCGCGGCAATCCACCAGCGCCTCGATGCCTGCCACGCCCAGCGCCACGTTGGTCAGCCCTTCACGCCAGGGCCGGCCGAAACTGTCGGAGATGATGACTCCCAGATGTACTCCAAACGCCGTTTCGAGCCGCTCACGCAGCTCCTGCGCCGAGCGGTCCGGATCGGCCGGTAACAGAACAACCGTGCCCGGTGGCGCATTCGAGCTGTCCACGCCTGAATTCGCGCAAACGAATCCGTGATGAGTTTCCGTGATCAACACGGCGCGGTCCATACGCACCACGCGCCGCGATTGTCGTAGTACCACTTCCACCACGCGGGCATCCTTGCCGTGTTCCTCCGCCCATTCCCGGGCCATTTGCGAAGGCTCGATCGTGTCCAGCCGCACAATGCACCCTTCGGCTTTTGAAACCACCTTCTGCGCGACGACGAAAATATCGCCCGCGCCGATGGCCAAACCAGTCGCGCGCAACGCTGCAATCATTTGTCCCGCCAGATCGTCCCCCGGCTGAATCTCGCCTAGCCCGGGAATGCCAAACATGCGAATCGGTTCCACGGAGTCCATCCTCGTTCAGTGCGCGCCCGCCGAAAGCGACTCAGCGGCCCCGGCTGCGCGCTCGCGCCGTGGCTCGAGCAGGCCCGAAAGCTGCCCGTAAGCGCGTGGCACGAAGAGCAGCCCGAATCCCGCCCGTGCCAGCACGAAGGCCAGATGTGCGGCCAGACTGAAGGCCAGCAGTTTCGAAGCCGGTGCGTAGTTATGGAAGAAGAAAATCCACGCCGCTTGCGTCGTCCCCAGATGCGCCACCGTCACCGGAAGCGCCGAAAGCATGAAGACGATCGGCAGATACGCCAGCAGGGTCAGAATCGGAATGTGAAATCCGAACGCCCGCGCGGCCCAGTAGTGTATCAGCAGGGAGAAGAAAAACATGGGTGACTTCAACAAAATCACCAGCCCGTACTGCCGCAGATTCGCCTGCCGGAAGGTATGAAAAATCGGCCAATCCCGCACTGGACCACGCCGCTTCAGCCTGAGTTTGCGCGCGATCGCCTGGATCGCCGGCCGCCACGGGGCCCAATCCCGCCGCGCGTAGAGCAGGAACACGGTCCAGAAAGCCACAAATCCCGCGGGTACCAGAAACAAATCCCGAGGCAAGCCATGGGGCACCGCCAGCATCCCCAACGTCGCCCACGCAGAGAGATGCGTCAGCTCGAGCCAGCTCAGGAACACCACCGTCCCTACGATCCGCCAGAACGGCGCGCCCGACTGCCGTGTCAGATACAGCGCCGTAGCCCCTTCCGCCAGGTCCGGGTTCACCAACGTCACCACATACGCCACCGCCCGCACCGGCAACAGGTCCCGATAGCGAACGGGACCGTGGAACCATCGCATCACCACCGTTAGCACCAGTGTGTCCCACGCGAAATACAGCAGCGCGTTGGGTATCATCAGCGCGAGGAACAAACGGTAATCGGCCCCCGCGAGTGCGTCCGCAAACCGATGGAAGGAGACATGGCGGAAGATCAGGTAGAAAATCGCCGCTGTCACTGCCGCCGGCGCGATGCGTCTCGCCAGCCTTTTCGTCGTCGGCCTGGAAATCGATTCCGGAATATGCAGGGCACGGCTCCTTGACTGAATGTTTCGCTCCGGCCGTTGCGCAGGGCAGAGCGGTTGGAAGAGCCGAAAACCGCATCATAGCGAAGCTCGGCCGCCGGAGCGAGCTTTCTTCCGCCGTGCCCGCGCTCGCCGCCGGTTGAGGCCCTCACGCGCTTCCGGTATGATGAACGGCTTCCGGGGCAAGGGAGTTCAAGGAAAATGTGGACACGTTGGGTGGGAGATGGCGGCCGCTGGCTGCTGGTGCGGATTGTAAAGCCGCTCGGCGCTGCCGGCGTGAATCCGAACGTTCTCACCTTCCTCGGCTTTGTAGTCACGCTGCTGGCGGCGCTCGGTTTCGCCGCCGGCTGGTTCGTCTGGGCCGCGGCGGGAATTTTCCTCTCCGGCTTTCTTGACATGCTCGACGGCCAGGTGGCGCGTCGGTCGAACCGAGTGACGCCCTTTGGCGCCTTCCTCGATTCCACGCTGGATCGCTATTCGGACATCATGCTGTACCTCGGCTTGGTCGCTCACTACGCGATTATTGGCCGATTCTTCTACGTGGTGCTCGGGTCCATTGCGATGTCGAGTTCTTTCATGGTGAGCTACACGCGCGCACGCGCCGAAGCCCTGATTCCCACCTGTAAGGTAGGCTTCATGGAGCGGCCCGAGCGCCTCGTGCTCCTGATCCTCGGCGGAGCGTTCAACCGCATGGCGCCCGCGCTGTGGGTGATTGCGACGCTCGCCACGGCCACCGTCATCCATCGAATCGTCTATACGTGGAAGGAAATCCGCAACGGCCGCACCCTCCCCGGCGTCACGCTCAGCGCTTGACGGCGCGCCTCGAAATCCGGTCATCCCGAGCCAAGTGAAGGACCCCGAGAGCGTCGAGGCAGAGTGGTCCACGAAGACGAAACGCCCCATCTGCGACTTCGAGGTTCGACGCCCGCCGAGTGGGATGTTCCCGCTGCGTATGCTGACCTTCCCGTATCGAATCCCATCCAGAAAAACGAAGGCCCCCGCTGCACAGCAGCGGAGGCCAATTCGTCCCGAAAAGGAAGCGCGAGCCCTTACTTCTTGTTCCCTGCCTGCCCGTGCAAATCCAGACAGATGGCCACAGCGCTGTTCGGATTGATCGCGGTCGTCCCTTGCTCGATGTGGCGAATGATTCCCCGTTTATCGACGACGAAGGTGGTGCGGCGAGCCCATTCGAAGTCCTGGCCCTGCACTTTGTTCTTTTGCAGGATGCCGTACTGTTCCATCACCGTTCCGTTCATGTCGCTGAGAAGCGGGAAGGTGACACCGATCTGCTCCGCAAAGGCGTTGTTGGCCGCCGGGCTGTCCTTGCTGAGGCCGAGGACAACCGTATCGTTGGCTTCGAGTTTGGGCATATCAGCCTGATATGCCTGGAGTTCCTGCTTTCAACCGCTGGTAAATGCCAGTACGTAGAAAGCGAGGACGACGGTTGACTTTCCCCGGAAACTGCTCAGCTTTACCGGATGCCAGTGATTATCGAGCAGCGTGAAATCGGGGGCCATTTCCCCCACTTTCAGGTTTGTGACCGCAATTGCGGGGTTTTGAGCGCTTGCGGCGAGTGGGGCCACCAGAAGAGCGCAAGCCAGCAGGAACGCGAGCCGAAGCCTCATCTGTTTCTCCTTCCCCAAAGGGTGTTCGCATTATACCTGTAAACGGTCCAAGCCCAAATACCGGACCGTTCCGGATGTCTGGGTACCCAGGCTTCGGCACCAGGTGTAGTCTGAAACCCCGCCCTTGTGACGGAACAAGCTAATCTTCACCCGCACGGAGGGACGGAGTTTCCGGTTCTCTGGCCGCTCGCGTAAGTCCGCTGGCGTCGGTCTTCTCCAATTCCGCCAGACGGAACGCCCCTGTTGGGCTCTGCCTGTATTTCATCCATGTTTCGTGGGGAATCGACAGGAAAACCTCGACGACTTTCGGATCGAATTGCGTGCCCGAATTCCGCCCGATTTCCGCGAGGGCCTCCTCGATCGTCATCGCCTTGCGGTAGGGACGGTCGGAAATCATGGCGTCGAGGGCGTCCGCCACTGCGAAAATTCGCGCCCCCAGCGGAATCACCTCGCCGCGCAGGCCCTTTGGGTAGCCGCTGCCGTCGTAGTGTTCCTGGTGGGCGACCACGATTTCGGCTGCCTGCCTCAAGAACGGGATGTTGCGCAGCGCTTGATAGCCGATTTCACAATGCCGCCGCATCACCTGCCGTTCCTCGCCGGTCAGCGGGCCCGGCTTGCGCAGGATGCCGTCCGGAATGCCCATCTTGCCGATATCGTGGAGAAAGGCGCCGCGGGCGATGTGCCGCAATTCCGCCGGCTCGATGCCCATGGCGCGTGCAATCAGAATCGTGTAGGAAGTGACGCGTTGGCAATGTCCCTCGGTCTCGGCATCTTTTAGATCGAGTGCGCCGCCGAAGGCCTCAAGAGTGTAGTCGTAGGATTGCTCGAGCTCCCGCAGCGTCTCGGACAACTGCGAAGTACGTTCAGCCACCAGCCGCTCGAGTCCCTCTTGATAGTTCCGGTTCTCCATCACCAGCCGCCGGTGCTCCAGCGCCCGCCGCACGCTGAAATAGAGCTGGTCCTTGTCGAACGGTTTCAGCAGGTAATCGTACGCTCCGGTCCGCAGCGCTCCTATCGCGGCCGAGATGTCGTTCATCGCCGTTACCATCACCACCGGCAGATCCGGCTCGCGTCCGTTAATCCTTTTGAGGAACTCCAGTCCGTCCATTACGGGCATCAGAATGTCGCTCAAGACCAGATCGAAGGCGGCCACATCGAGGCGCTCCAGCGCTTCGGCGCCGTTGGTGGCGGTCGTGGGCTCGTAACCGGCGGCCTCGAGCAAGCTCGCCAGAACTTCGCGGATGGGTTCTTCGTCGTCGACGATCAGGATTCGTCCGGTGCTCAATGCGCCACCCTGGTCCTAGAACCATCTTACGAATGGCCCGTGCCAACAGGCCACGGTCTCGCGGAGTGATGTGACCGGAGCGGCAACGCCCCTGCCAAGTCAAAATGGGGTCGCCTTGAGGGAAGCGGTCCGATTCTTACAATGCGGACCGCACCGTGTCCGTGAATGCATCGGGGCGAAGGACCCCACCAACGAGCAGAGAAAACGTCGCCCACGGTAACTGGTTGCTTGCCCGTTCTCGCGTGCCAGGGGCTGAAGCCGAGCGTTCGCCGCCGCCCGTCCCAACCTGCTATCCTAACCAGCAGAATGACCAAACGACTGGCCTTCCTCACGCTCTTCTGCCTGTTGCTCGCACCCGCGCTTGCCATCGCCCGTCAGCAGAGCACAGTGCCGTCGGCCCCAGCCACCGGCGCCACGCAGACGCAGGAGGAATTCCTCAAGGCCGCCGATCAGGTCCTCTCGCAGATGAGCCGCCTGATCGATCTTCCCATCCTCCATCCGCTCAAGAAGAGCCTGCGCACGAAAGCCCAGATTCGCGCCTACCTCGTCGATGAGGACAAAGAGGATAAACATCCGGCCAAGCGCTACGCCGACAAGAAAGCGCTCGAAGCCTTTGGCTTGATTCCACAGGGATTTGACCTCGACGGCTTCATGCTCAATCTGCTCACCGAGCAGATCGCCGGGTATTATGACCCGAAAGCCCAGGAATTCTACATCGCCGACTGGATTCCGCTTGCCGATCAGCGCATGGTGATGGCCCACGAGCTGACCCACGCCCTACAGGACCAGCACTTCCATATCGATCCGTGGATCCGATCCGCCAAACCCAACGACGATGGACAGGCCGCGCGCCAGGCCGTGCTGGAAGGCTCTGCGGTCGTGGCCATGCTCGACTACGAGATGCGCGGCCTCGGCAGCAGCATTCGCGATATGCCCGATATCGGCCCGCTCACCCAGGCGATGATCGGCGACGCATCGAGTTCTCCCGATTTCGCCAAAGCACCGCCGTATATTAGGGATTCGCTCCTGTTTCCCTATCTCAACGGAGCTGTGTTCACCCAGCGCCTGTTAAAAGCGGGCGATGGATGGCCTGATTTCTACAAGGTGTTTTCCCGCCCGCCCGCTTCCACGCAGCAGGTCATGCAACCGTCGCTCTACCTGACCGACAAGGCTCCGCCGCCGGTCACCTTTCCGAACCTCGGCCACCTGTTGGGCAAGCACTGGAAGCTGCTCGACGAAAACATCGTGGGCGAATTCGGCCTCCAGGAAATCCTGAAACAGTTCCTCGACGCTGCCCAGGCCAAGCAGTTCACGCCCGACTGGTGGGGCGACCGCTACGCCATTCTGGAAAACAAAACCTCGAAATCGTCGCTTCTCGTCTTCCGCCTCCGCCTCGATTCCGCCGCCCACGCCGCACAGTTTTTTGCCACCTACAGCAAGCTGCTCCGCAAGAAACATGCAGATACATCCAAGCTGTTCACCGCGCGGGAATTTCTGCAATTCGAAACGGCATCGGAAGGCGGCGTCTATTTCGATTGCCACGCCGCCGAATGTCTCTCGATGGAAGGCTCAGATCGTCAGGAATTCGACAAGGTAACCAAAGCCATGCACTGGCCCAAAGCCCCGCAAGCGAAATTCGCAGCCCAACGTGGCGCGGGCATTCCTGCCCGCGCGCTTGTGGCCCCAACCCGCCTCTCCGCGCTGCAATCTGCAAGCCCCGCTTCCACGCCGCCCCTCTAGCAAGCGCACGATGGTAAGCAGCAAGGCGGTTTCAATAGCGTAGCCGCTCCTGGCCGCGCTCTTTTGACTTTGAAGCATCCCTCAAACTTCACGCGCCAAGTGACAGCCCGTTAGCCCGTTCCTCGCGCCCCAGCCTCTCGAGCCGCCGTCCCAGTCTCTCATTCCACCGTTCACGAAACCTACGCTCGACGCCTGTGGCCTCATGCAGCATTTCCTGGGCATGTCGGGCCCAGCGAACGGCTTCTTCGCGATCGCGTTCGCGGTGCTCGTAGTGGATGGCGAGCTGTTCGCAAGCTTCGAGGATGGTTTCGAGCGTCTGCTTGCGCTCAGCCGGCTCGTCGGCGAAGCTTGAATCATCACTTTCGACCGCCAATTCCTGCCACAGAGAATGCGCTACGCCATGTTCGCCGTCGCGCCGCGCCAGCCGCGCCAGCCGCCGCCGCGCTGCCAGGCCAAGCACGCGCGGCAAGCCGGCTTCGATCGCCATTTCGTAAACACGACGCGCCCGTGCGCGTTCCCCGCGCCGCTCCAGCAGCCGCGACAGGCCGTACTGTTCAAGAGGTTCTGCCTGCTCAGGCGCATCGACGAGCCGCGCCACGTGCCCTGTAAGCGCGGCGAGGCCCGCTAAATCTCGCTGGTTGTGATGGAACACGGGGACGAGCGGCTCCGGGCTGCCGCCGCGCAGATAATCGAAATACATTTGAGGTATCAGGTCGGAGAGGATGTCCGGCCCGCGCTCGATGCCCAGCACCAAGCGCTCGATTTCGGCGAGGCGCGCGGTTCCCAATTGCAGGCGCCACAATTGCCGAGCCGGGTGCAGCAGGTCCATGTGCGCTCGCGGCGGGCCGGCCTCTATCTGACGCGTCAGCCGGAACCTGGTTTCAAGCAGCGGCCAATCGAAGCTCTTTCCGTTGTAGGTCACGAGCACCCGGCGCTCTTCCATCCGCTCGGCGAGCGCGAAAAGCACCGCATGTTCCTCGTCGTAATCGCGCAAGAAAAGTTGTTCGATCGTGAGCCCGCCCCGTTCCCACCACGCCAGCCCCACCATGAACGCGCAAGTACCCGTGCCACCGGCCAAGCCCGTCGTTTCCGTATCGAGAAACAACCAGCGTTCGGGATCGGCCAGGTCGGGCATCTCCGGTGGCGGGCGCAGCACCAGCCCGAGGGCCTCGGGATTCTCGCAAGGTTCCGGCTCGGGTAGCCATCGACGCACGCGCAGGTATTTGCCGAACCGGTTGCGCTCGATTGTTGCGCCGACCATTTCCGCCAGCCGGTCGCGCTGTTCGTTGAAATCTTCAGCGGCAGTTTCCGGCGCGGCTGGCGCGCGCACGCGACGCAGCGCACTCACGGCCGTGAGCCTGTCCTTCTTTAACCAGCGCATGCTGTCAGCGTTTTTCACGCGAACCCCAGCTCACCCATCGAAATCGCCGCTTCAAGTAGCACAGCCTTCAGGCTGTGCAAGCCGTCCCTTCTGCGTAGCGCCGGCCTTCAGGCCGGCAAAAGCAGCCGGCACAGGAAATGCCGGGCTGAAGCCCGGCGCTACAAAATCCAACCGGACATTCTCATCCGCACAGCCGATCCAGAATCGCCAGCGCCACTTCCTTCGTTTGTATCCCGCTTTCGGCCGGCCCTACGCACGATGGGCAGCCATTCTCGCACGGACAAGCTCGAATCAATTCGCGGGTCCGAGAAAGCAATTCATCCGACAGCTGGAACAGCGGCTCGCTGAATCCCATTCCTCCCGGATAAGCGTCGTAGAGATACAGATTTGGTTCGAAAAATTCCTTTCCATCCCCCGAAACCGATCCTTCCACTGCCAGAGCTGCGTCCGGCGAGCCCGGCTCGCGCGGCCGTTCGCCGACCGCGGTGCCCAGGTCGCGCGGATCGCACATGAGCAGCAACGTGGCGACGGCTTCGAGCGCGTGCAGCAGACCATACATCCCCGCTTGCCGTTCGGACACGGGGTAGGGGAGCGCGGCTACCAGCGCGCGTTCCAGCGTGATCCAGAACGAGGTGGTGTGCATCTCGTTTTCCGGCAGTTGCAATTCACCCGCGCCAACGTTTTCGTTCGTGAAAAATTTGATTTTTTTGAAGCCCACCACCTGCGAGCGCACGAGCACGTCGCCATGCTCCGCAAGCGCCGGTGCGGCCCCGATCCGCTTTCGCTCGGCCTCTTCGAGAATCTTCACCTCGGTGTAGCGAATAGCGTCGGTGTAATAATCCGAGCGCACCTCGCGCACGTACGCCTTCCGGTCATCAAAATCCAGCCGCTCGACGGAATAGAGCACGCCATCGTGCAGGTAGATAGCCTTCGGATGCACCGTCGTCAGCGCGCTCGTGAAATCCACCTCGCCAATCACTTCCGGCTCACCTTGGGTCAAGTCCATGATCACGAAGTTGTCGGAAGTTATCCGGCGCAGGCTGATCGTGTCAGCCGGATACGCTTCGTCGGTCCAATGCCATGCCGCGCCGCTCCGGTGCAGGAACCCGGCACCTTCCAGCGCCTCCGCCGGCCCGTCGATCTCGATCGTGCCGAACCGCTCACCCGCCTTGAGAGGCAGCTCGAACGCTGCGCATTTCAGATGGTTCAGCAGGATTTCCGGATTGTCGGGCTGAATAAACGCGTGTTCGGGCGACTGGCCAAAGAAATATTCCGGATGTGTGACGATGAACTGGTCGAGCGGCGCCGACGACGCTACCAGCACCGCGCAGGCATGCCCGCTGCGCCGCCCCGCGCGCCCCGCCCGTTGCCACGTCGAAGCGATCGTCCCGGGATAGCCTGCCATCACCACCGCGTCGAGCGATCCGATGTCCACGCCCAGCTCCAGCGCGTTCGTCGCCACAACGCCGCGAATGCGCCCTTCGCGCAGACCGCGCTCGATCTCCCGCCGCTCGCCCGGCAGATAGCCGCCGCGGTAGCCGCGAATCGATTCCGCGCTGCCCGGCGCGGGAGGATTCGCTTCGAGCAGGTAGGTGAGCAGCAGTTCGGTGTTCAGCCGCGAATTGGCGAAGACCAGCGTCTGTAATCCGCGTTTCAGGAATTCTTGCGACACGCGCCGGCTCTCGTTGATGTAGCTGCGCCTGATGCCCAGCCGCCGGTTCACGACCGGCGGGTTGTAAAAGACGAATGTTTTTCGCGCCGCCGGCGCGCCGTTCTCCTCCACCAACTCGAAACTCCGTTCGGCCAGCCGTTCGGCCAGTTCGCGCGGATTCGCGATCGTCGCCGAAGAACAGATGAATTGCGGATCCGAGCCGTAGAATTGCGCGATGCGCCGCAAGCGCCGCAGCACGTTCGCCACGTGGCTCCCGAAAACGCCGCGACAGGTGTGCAACTCGTCGATCACGATGAAACGCAGATTTTCGAACAGGCGCATCCAGCGCGTGTGGTGAGGCAGAATCCCCGCGTGCAGCATGTCCGGATTGGAGAGAACGATGTGCCCTCGCTCGCGAATCGCCCGTCGCGCGTCCTGCGGCGTATCGCCGTCGTACGTAAA
>JAGWOX010000083.1 GCA_028877145.1 Acidobacteriota bacterium
GTCCACATCGACTGCTCGCCAGCTCATCTGCTGCCGGTTCACATATCGAATCAATGGCTTGTTGGAGAAATTTTCTTGGCTCATGCCGCGAGAGTACTTCTAAATACGCTCAATGCAAGAACGAATTCGGGAGGTTTTTTCACGGCTTCTTTGGGAGCGTGGGGCTTTTCGTTCCCGCCTTCCACTTCACCTGGTTGGGATTTTATTCGACAGGGATCCATCTCGACCAGAACCGTCCCACGTCCTTGATAGAAGGAGTAGCTGCTCCACCGCCAGTCCTTCGGATCCTCGACCAGGCCGCGTCTCACCCGATTCTTGCGCATGTAGCCGAGCTTCTCCACCCTCTTCTTGCGGCTCCAGACAGCGGTTTCTCTTCAGAAGGAGGTCAGGGCTGCGCGCCGGTCGCGGCGATGCGGCCTAGCCGGCCTTTGACCATGCGCCAGAGTTCCTGGAGGTACAGTTCGAGTTCGCGCAAACGGAAAAGGCGGCAGAGGGCGAGGAGCACGATGACGCCGAGCGAGGTGACGATTACGAGATCGATGAACGCGCCGGCGATCGTGTGCCACGATTCATAGCGGCCCATCGTGCGCATCACGGGATAGCAGATGGCTCCCATGACGACCGATACGGCGCAGACTTTCAGGAAAAACTGAACGAGGTCGCCGACGGCGTGATTCTGAGTGCGGCGAACCAGCATGACGAAGAGCACGAGCGAATAGACCGAGATGCCGATGGAACTCGCGAGCGCGAGGCCCAGATGCTGCATCCGGTGTGAAAGCCACCAGTAGACGGGCAGATTGAGAAAAGTAAGGGCGGTGCCGACGATCGCGGGCGTGAGCGTGTCGCGCGTGGCGTAGAAGCCGCGGGCGAGCAGATTCTGCGCGCCCCAGGCCGCGAGGCCCAGCGAGAAAAAGATCAGCGTTTCCGCCGTGGCGCGAAGATCGAAGGCGTTCAGACGCGTGTGGGTGAAGACCAGGTGGACGAGCGGAAGGCTTTGCGCCATGGTCAGCGCGGCGATCGGCACGAGCAGGAGGACCAGCGCCTTCAGCGTGTGGTTCAGCAGGCGGTTCAACTCGTCGAAGCGCTTTTCCGAATAGAGCTGCGCCAGCACCGGGAACGACGCCACGCCAATCGCCTGCCCAACGATCCCCAGGGGCACGCGCATCAGCGATTTCGAATAGGAAAGCCAGGTGATTGCGCCCTCCTGCAAGTAGGAGCCGAACCAACGGATGATCCAGTCGTCGGTGAAGGAAACGGAAAGCGCGAGCATGATGGGAATCGTGAGCTTGAGGAAGAGGATGAATCCCGGATGGCGCAGATCGAGCCGCGGGCGGTAACGGGCGCCGGCGCGGCGCGCGCCCCAGACTTGCAGCAGCAGGTTTCCGAGAAGGGCGCCCCCGACAACGCCAACGGAGAAGCCGGCGATGCCGATGCGCGGCGCGAGCAGAATGCCGGCCACGATGATGGATATGTTGTAAATGATCGGAGCGAGCGAGGGGACCAGGAACTGCCCGCGCACATATTGCACCGCCGTCAGGATGCCGCCCACGTAAAAGCAGATCTGGGCGGGCAGCATGACGCGGGTGAGAAAGACGAGCAGTTCACGCTGGCTTCCATGAATGCCGGGCGCGATCGCCTTCGACAACGGGCGGGCGAAGAATTCGGCGATGACGACCAGGGCCACGAGCACGAGGCCCATGAACGTGGTCACGGTTGAAAAGACGTTCCACGCTTCGTCTTCCTTGCCTTCGGCGGCGTATTTGGTGAAGACGGGGATGAAAGTGAGGCTGAGCGCGCCGCCGGCGACAAGATAGTTCAGGAAATCGGGGATGGTGAAGGCGGCGAAATAGGCGTCGGTCGCGCCGTTCGAGCCGATCTCGTGCGCCACGGCCCAATTTCGCAGGAAGCCCAAAAACCGGCTGGCGAGGATGGCCGCCATGACGATTGCCGTCGAGGCCACGATCTGGCGGCTCAGGCTCCTCTGGCGGTTCTCGGCCAATCGATTCCTTTCCGGACGCGGCCGTTTCCGGGCGTCCGCGGCACACTTCCGGGAACATTACCACGGCGGCCGCGGAGCGGGCACGGAGTTCCAAGGAAGTTGCAGGAGGCGTTTCTATTCGTAGCGGAGGGCGGCCATGGGATCGACGCGGGCCGCGCGGCGCGCCGGAAGATAGCCGGCGAACGCGGCGACGAGAAGCAGAAGCGCCAGCGAGGCGAGGATGGTCGCCGGGTCGGCGGGCTTCAGCCCAAACAGCATGCTTGCCACCAGCCGGCCGCCGGCGAGCGCAGCCGGGATTCCGACGGCGAGGCCGATACCTACCAGGAGTACGATTTCGCGCATCACCATGCGGAGCACATCGGCCTGCTGCGCGCCGAGCGCCATGCGGATGCCGATTTCATTGGTGCGCCGGCTCACCGTGTAGGACATCAAGCCGTAGATGCCGACGCAGGCGAGGAACACAGCCAGCAAGCCGAAGAAGCTGGACAACTGGGCCACCAGCCGTGGGTAGACGATGGAATCCTCCACTTTCTCGGACAGTGTGAATACGCGTTCGACAGGCATCGACGCGTTCGCCGTCCCGATCGCTCGCGTTACTTCCGGCACTACCATCCGCGGATCGCCGGAGTAGCGCACCACCAGTTTCCCGAGATAGAGCCCGATGCCCCAGTCCGGCTCGTACTGGGTGTAAGGGAAATAGGCCATTGAGATTGGCTCTTCATCGAGCTCTGTGTATTTCGCATCCTTGACCACGCCTACCACCTCAATCTCGTGGCCCGGTTTCGACCCGGTCGTCTCGAATTGTTTTCCCAGAGGCGATTCCCCTGGAAACAGACGCCGCGCCATCGTCTGGTTGATCGCGGCAACGCGCGGCGAGGTCGCTGTGTCCTCGGTTCCGAAGCCACGCCCGGCGAGGATCGGTAGACCCATTGCCTGGAAATATCCCGTCCCGACGGCGTTGAACGAGGCGACATCCTCGCTCGTCCGCGCACCGGCCTTACCCTTGGGCCAGACGGCCTCTCCCCAGGCTCCTCCGCTGAAGGTGAAGATGGAAAAGCTCGACGCTTCGACTCCGGGCACGGCGTCGACGTTCCTTTCCACCTGGTGGTAGAGATTCGTGAGGCGCGCGTCGTCGGTGTAGCCAGTAGCCGACGAATCCACCCAAACCTCGAACACATTCCGCGGATTGAACCCTGTGTTCACGTTCATCAGGTTTACCAGACTGCGGACAAAGAGCCCTGCTCCGACCAGAAGCACGAGCGACAGCGCCACCTGGGAAACGATCAGGGCCTTGCCCAAAGGGCTGTGCATCTGATACGCAACCGCGCTGCGCCCTTCTCCCAGGGCCGCGCTTGGCTGCACACGCGTCGCGCGCAGCGCCGGCAGCGTGCTGAACAGCAACGAAGTGGCGAGCGTGACAAGGAACGTGAATGCGAACACCCGCGCGTCGGGTGTGACTTCCACCGGTATCAACTTCGGCCCGGTCGAAACCATTCGGAGCAGGAATTGGCCGGCCCAGCCGGCGAGCAACAGTCCTGCCGCGCCGCCCATGACAGCCAGCGCGAGCCCCTCGGTCAAGAGCTGGCGGATCAATCTGGTCCGTCCGGCGCCCAGGGCCATGCGCATCGCGAGTTCACGGCGCCGCATCGTGCCGCGCGCCAGCAGCAGATTGGCGATATTGGCGCAGGCGATCAACAGCACCAGGCCTACAATCGCCATGAGCATCCACAACGGTTTCGCGAACTGCTCTCGAAGAAACGACATTCCCGTTGCCGCCGATTGCAACTCGATGTGCGCCTTCCGGATATCTTGCTGGTGCTCCGGCGATGGTTGCGGCCCGGCGTAGTCCTCGAGAATCTGCTTCAGGACGACGTTGACGTTGGCCTGGGCTTGGGCCAGCGCGACTCCGGGCCGGCGCCGCGCGATGATATCGAGCCAGCGATAAGACTTGTCATTCAGCTTGTGCGGCCCGCGCGAGATGGCGTCGGCCATCTGGAGCGGAATCCACACGTCAGGTGAACGGCCTATGGTGGTTCCCTTGAAGCCCGGAGCCGCGACCCCGACGATCGTGTAGGCTGTGCCTCCGATTCGAAACGTCTTGCCCACTGCCGACGGATCCCGCGCAAAGCGCCGCGTCCACCAGCCGTAGCTCGCCACCGCGATCGGGTGCCCTCCCAGCACCCGATCGTCGGCATCAGTCAACACGCGGCCTACGGCCGGTTTCACCCCGAGCACATTGAAAAAGGTGCCTGAAACGAGCTGCGCATTTATGGGTTCGAGCGCGCTGCCGTCTCCGATGGTTCCGTGTGCTTCATAGTCGAAGCTGCCAATTGCAGCCACGCCCGAAAACACCCCGCACTTCTCCTGCATCGTGCGGTAGATGGAATAGGAGAAGAGGCTCATGCTGTCGTCCGGGAAGCCTCCGCTATTGCCCGATGAGTTTCCCGGCCCGAACAAAACGAGCGCCTTCGGATCCTGAACCGGTAACGCTTTCAGGATGAGCGCCTCGATGAAGCTGAAGATGGCCGTATTGGCGCCGATCCCGAGCGCGAGCGACAGCACCGCCACGGCGGTCAAGCCAGGGTTACGCGACATGCCTCGCAGGCCGTAACGGAGGTCGAACCAGAGAGTCCGCATCAGCACCTCAGGCTTGGGGAGTGCGCCCAGATGGCAGGGTGAAATTGCAACCTGCCTGCCATTCCTTTTGCTGACCCTAACTTGTGCTTCAACAGAGGATTGGACTCAGGAGAAGGGCTGATTGCCTCGCGCGCAACGCCCGCTATTGGGATTCCTTGTCCGGAACTGGCCACCCTCTTTGCAGCTTGTGAGGCCGAAACCGTTGAGAATCAATTCCGGGCTAACAACGCGGAGATAGGTGTAGGGGTGTGGACGTGGTTCGTGTGGGGCGGGCGACCGACCCGGTCGCCCCTACGGGTGGCGTTGGACGGCGGGTGAGGAAGAATCTACAGCGGAGATCACGGAGTTCCACGGCGGCGGTCGAGCATATACGGACTACAATGCCGGAAGCGCGCATGGGCGCTCGGGGAGCGTAGCGATGAAGGATGCCGAGTGCAAGTTCTGTGCTGTGGCGCGAGGAGAACTCGCGGCGGCGGTGGTGTACGAGGATGACCAGGCGGTCGCTTTCCTCGACCACCGGCCGCTGTTTCCCGGCCATTGCCTGCTCGTTCCCCGCGATCATATCGAGACGCTCGACGATTTGCCGCGCCAGCGCGTGGGACCATTTTTCGAGACGGTGCAGCGGCTGGCTCGGGCGGTGGAACGGGCGATGAAGGCGGAGGGGACATTCGTGGCGCTGAACAACCGGGTGAGCCAGTCGGTGGCGCACCTGCACGTGCATGTGGTGCCGCGGCGCAAGGGAGACGGGCTGCGGGGATTCTTCTGGCCGCGGACCAAATATCCTGACGCGGCGGCGGAACGGAAGGTGGCGGCGGCGATTCAGGGGGCGATGACGGAGGAGGGCGGGGGGTAATAAGTCGTCTCTCGTTCGCGGGCGGGGAAAGGAGTATTCTGGTTGTGCGGGCGCGACTCAGCTCGGCAAAGAAGCGGGACAATGAGGATGAGATTCCCGCCCCCTGCATAGCTGCCTTTGGGCAGCGCGAAGTTTGGGTTCCTCCTTGAGAGAGCCGCGCCCGCTTGGATTTCCCTCACGCTTTTTCCTGCCCGTTTGCCGGCCAGGGCGCGGTTGCTGGGGGTAGGGGCGTGTGCTAGCATGCGTTTCCTTCGGGCGAAGCCTTTCCTTCCCTGGGGGCTTGGCTCCCATCGCGCCACGCCGCAAGCATCGTGGCGCTTGATTCCTGCGGCGCGGCACAGTAGGAACCGGTCCGATGTAAAGACGGATCGCCTCGCAACCGCCTGGGTGGCGGGGCGAACGCGCGGGCCGCACCGCAATTCCAAAATTCGGCGCGGCTCGAAATCCACGGACTTTCGAGGTAGCCGATGAAATCCTACAAGACAGAGGCAATTAGAAACGTTGGCATTGTGGGCCACGGCGGCACCGGGAAGACCCAGCTTGCCTCCGCGTTGCTCTTCGCCGCCGGAGCGACGGATCGATTTGGCAAGACTGCCGAGGGGACCGCGACAACCGACTGGGACGAGGAAGAGGTCGCGCGAAAGATCAGCGTGCAAACCGGTCTGGCCCACGCCGAATGGACTCCGGCGGGCGGGTCGGAAGAGATCAAGATCAATCTGCTGGACACGCCGGGCTACAGCACATTCATCCAGGAAACGAAGGCTTCGCTGATCGCCGCCGATGCGGCGCTGATTCTGGTGGAGGCGGTGGCCGGGGTGCAGGTGGTGACGGAAAAAGTGTGGGATTACTGCGCGGAGTACGGGCTGCCGCGCGCGTTCGTGGTGAGCTGGATGGACCGCGAACTGGCCGATTTCAACCGGGCGCTCGCGTCGATTCAGGAGATTTTCGGGCGCGGCGCTGTGCCGGCGCAATTGCCGATCGGGTCGGAGAAGAGCTTTCGGGGCGTGGTGGATCTGGTGACGATGAAGGCCCACATCTACCAGCCGGACGGCAATGGCCGCGCGAAGGTGGAGGAGATTCCCGCCGAACTCGCCGACACGGCGAAGGAATGGCATGAAAAGCTGGTCGAGATGGTCGCCGAGGGCGACGATGCCTTGATGGAGGAGTTTTTCGAGAAGGGCACGCTGCCGGTTGAGGATTTGAAGAAGGGCCTGCGCGAAGCGCTGCGGGAGCAGAAGCTGTTCCCGGTGCTGGCCGCGAGCGGGCTGCACAATATCGGCAGCGAATCGATTCTAACTTTTGTGGCCGAGACGTTCCCCCATCCGGGCGAGCGGGGTTCGGCCATCGCCTACAGCGAGCCGAACCGGCAAGGGCAGGAAGTGAAGCGTGCCGTTTCGGACAGCGAGCCGGTTTCCGTGTTCGTTTTCAAGACGCTGGCGGATCCTTTCGCCGGACGGATCAGCTATTTCAAGGTGATGTCCGGGCGACTGGAGAACGACGCGACGCTGGTGAATTACAACCGGCAGACGAACGAACGGTTTCAGCATATTCAGGTGATGCAGGGGAAGACGGGCGCGGCGGTCTCCGAGTTGCACGCGGGCGACATCGGTGAAGTGTCGAAATTGAAGGAGACGAACACTTTTGAGACTCTTGGCGACAAGAACGCGCCGCTCTTTTATCCTCCGGCGCGGCTGCCCGAGCCCTCGATCACCTTCGCCGTCGAGGCCAAGACACGCGCCGACGAGGACAAGATTGGCACGGCGATCCACAAGATGCTCGAGGAAGATCTCTCGCTGCGCTTCTCGCGCGATCCGCAAACGCAGGAGTTCCTGCTCTCCGGCGCGGGGCAGCAGCACATCGAAGTGGTGGTTTCGAAGATGCGGAGCCGCTACCACGTCGACGTCACGCTGAAGCCGCCGAAGGTGCCCTACCGGGAGACGATTCGCGGCAAGGCCGACGCCGAAGGGAAACACAAGAAACAGACCGGCGGGCGCGGCCAGTTCGGCGTGTGCCGGATCAAAATGGAGCCGCTGCAGCGCGGCGCCGGATTCGAGTTCGTCGACGACGTTTTCGGCGGCGCGATCCCGAGGAACTACATTCCCGCGGTGGAAAAGGGGATTCGCGACGCCGCCGATCGCGGGTACCTCGCCGGCTTCCCGGTGGTGGACTTCCGCGTGATTCTCTACGACGGCAAATACCACGACGTCGATTCCTCTGAAATGGCGTTCAAGATTGCCGGGTCGCTGGCGTTCAAGGAAGCGATGAAGCAGGCGCGGCCGGCGCTGCTCGAACCGGTGATGGACGTCGAAATCTATGCCCCGGACCAGTATTCGGGCGACATCATGGGCGACGTCAGCTCGCGGCGCGGGCGCATCAGCGGCAGCGAGACGCGCGCGCAGAACGTGGTGATCAAGGCGCAGGTGCCGCTGGCGGAAATGCTGAGCTACGCGACCGACCTGACGTCGATGACGCAGGGGCGGGCCAGCTTCTCGATGGAGTTTTCGCACTACGATTACGTTCCGTCGGAAGTGGCCGAGAAGGTGATCGCGGCGGCGAAGGCTGCGCGCGAGGGGCAGCCGGTGGAGGAAGAGGCGTAGGATCTCGGCGGGCCGAGTCGGCTTCAAGTGCGCACCTGGGCCACCCTTCGGGCGGAGGGCGCCCGAAGAGTGGGGCACCCCGAAGGGCTCGCGGGAGATGGCGGGTGTCGGCGCATCGGAGCTCAGCGGCGCGGCCATATGCGAGGCTAAATTGGATTGCCTGACGATTGCGTTCCAACGCTTCGCTCGGGATGACGACGGCGAGTAAGAGGGGCTCGTCACTCCGTATTCACGCCCGGCCCACCCTTCGGGCGGAGGGCGTCCGCAGAGTGGGGCGCCCCGAAGGGCTCGCGGGAGTTGGCGGTGTCGGCGCATCGGAATTCGAGGGCGAAAATTCATCGATGCGGCCGTGACTCAACTGACGCCCGGGATGACAACGGCTGCAAGGTTGAGCGCCAGCCAAATTGGTGCTTGCTGAGCGCCGCGGATTCGGGCATCGTCCTGCGACATGAAACCAACCAAGAAGCAGAACTGGACGGACGCAACCCGGGCCATTCACGGCGGGGAATCGAAGCCGGGCGTGAGCGGGCCGGTGGCGGGGCCGATCGTGCGCTCGTCGACCTTTACGTTTTCCGACACAGCGGAGATGAAGCGCTGGGCCGAAGGCCGCAGCTCGACTTACATCTACACGCGATATGGGAATCCGACGCTGGCCAGTGCCGAGGCGAAACTGGCCGCGCTGGAACACGGCGAAGCCGCGCTCGTGACAGCTTCGGGGATGGCAGCGATTTCGAGCGCACTGCTGGCCGCGCTCGAGACAGGCGACGAACTCATCGCCACGCGCCAGCTCTATGGCGGCACCTATCGGCTGATGCGCGACATTTTGCCGCGCTTGGGGATCAAGGTGCATTTCGTCGAATCCGATCTCGCGGGCGCGGAGCAGTTGATCGGGCCGAAAACGAAGGCGCTCTACGTCGAAACGCCAACCAATCCCACGCTCCAACTGGTCGACATCGAACAGGCGGTGCGGCTCGCGCGGCGCCACCGGCTCGCCTCGATCATCGACAATACGTTCGCATCGCCGATTCTGCAGAAACCGCTGGAAATGGGTTTCGACATGACGGTTCACAGCGTGACCAAGGCGCTCGGCGGCCATTCCGACCTGATCGGGGGAGCGGTGGTCGGCAGCGAAAAATGGGTCAGTCGCGCACGCACGATGGTGATCTATCTGGGCGGGTGCATGGATCCCGAGGCCGCTTACCTTTTGAGTCGCGGGATCAAGACGGTCGGCTTGCGGGTCGGGCGGCAATGCGGGACGGCGCTCGAAGTGGCGCGGTACCTGGAGCGGCACCCGAAAGTGGCCCGGGTGCACTATCCGGGATTGCCTTCGCATCCGCAGCACCGGCTGGCGCGGCGGCAGATGCGCGGGTTCGGGTCGATGCTCGCCTTCGATATGAAGGGCGGGCTGGCTGCTGCGCGGCGCTTCTGCGACAGGGTGCAGGTGTTCCTGCTGGCGGCGAGCCTGGGCGGCGTCGAGTCGCTGGTGGTGCTGCCGATCTACACCTCGCACTACAAGATGTCGCAGGCCGAATTGCGGGCCGCGGGCGTGGCGCCGGGCACGGTGCGCGTTTCGATCGGGCTCGAGGATGCCCGGGACCTGATCGCGGACCTGAAACAGGCGCTCGCCTGAGCGGTTCATTTTCTTCATTTCTTCGCCGCGAATGGCCTGGTTCTACCTTGGGGGAAGGGTGCCCTCGGCCGCCACTGTGGACTCGTCCATTCTCTCCGTTGACCGTTTACCTACAGGCACTTAGAATGACCGAGGCGGAAAGTTGGCACCAGCGTAGTCTCTTCATCAGAGGCGTAGTGTCCCGCAAGTCAGGAGGGCGTCCTGAGCTTTCGCTTGGCGACGAGGCACTTGGACTGGAAGGGGATAGCCGTTCTGGCGCTTTTGGTGTCCCTGGCTGGTTGCTCGGGCGCGAAGCGGGCCGCCCAGGTTCGTCCCCCGGCCCCGGCTCCCAAGGTACGATTAGCTGCCTCCCTGAAACACCTTCCCTTGACTCCGCCCGGCCCTCCTCCCGAGATGATTGCCCTGGCGCGGCCCTACATCGACGTGCTGATCGACCAGGTGGAACAAGACTTCCGGATGGGCGAGAAGGAATATCAGGCGGACGACCTTCCCGCGGCCCGCGTGCACTTCGATGCGGCGATTCAACGGCTGATGGCCTCGGGGATGAATTACAGCGTCGATCCCCGGCTCGAGCCGTTGATGGACCGGCTGATCAACACGATGCACGAGTACCAAATGAAGACCGAGCAGGAGGGGATCGAGGCTGGGGGACAGCAGGGGGAACCTGGACAGCCGCAACTGGAAGAGCCTGCTTCGCCGCTCGAGGAGATTGCCGCGGCGGCGAACCTGCCGGCGAATCCCGAAGTCGCCCAGAAGGCGGCCGCCGAGCTGTTGCACGTTCCGCACGACCTTCCCTTGACCGTGAATGAACCTGTCCTTACCTTCCTGAACTTTTTCCAGACATCGCGCGGACGGAAGATCATCGAGCACAGCCTGGCGCGTTCGGGGCGTTACAGGGATATGGTGCGGCAGGTGCTGAAGCAGGAGGGTCTGCCGCAGGACCTGATGTATTTGCCGCTGCCCGAGAGCGGGTATCAGCCGCGGGCGACTTCGCGGGTCGGCGCGCGGGGTTTGTGGCAGTTCATGCCGGAGACGGGGCGCCTTTACGGCCTGAAAATCAATCGGTGGGAAGATCAGCGCATGGACCCGGTCGCGTCAACGCACGCCGCCGCCGAGCACCTGCGCGACCTCTACGGGATATTCCACGACTGGTATCTGGCGCTCGCCGCTTATGACTCGGGCTCGCTGACCGTGGCGCGGGCGATCGAGCGTACCGGGTACGCCGATTTCTGGCAGCTCTACCGGCTGAACGCATTCCCGTCGGTCGAAACGAAAAACTACGTGCCGATCATGCTGGCCATGACGTTGGTGGCGAAGGACCCGGGGCTGTACGGCGTGGATGTCACCGATCCCCAAGAACCGCTGAAAACCGATCCCTTCAAGCCCGGCCGTTCGGTAGACCTGCGGCTGGTGGCCGATGCGATTGGAATAAAGACCGAAGAACTGCGGGAGATGAATCCCGCGCTGTTTGGCGTGGTCACCCCGGACGATCCCAGTTTCGCTTTGCGCGTGCCGGCGGGCACGGAGAAACAGTTGCTTGCCACGCTTCAGACGATTCCGCCCTCGCGGTGGGTTGGCTGGCGGCTGCATCACGTGACGGCCGACGACACGCTCGCGTCGGTGGCGCAGCAGTATAAGGTGCATGCGGCGGCGCTGGCCGCGGCCAACGATCTCTCCGCCGGCGATCCACTTACCCCCGGCAAACTGCTTCTGGTCCCGGCGCCGGTGATGCCGGCGACAATCTACTACCGCGTGCGGAGCGGCGACACGGTTGGAGGAATCGCGCGCCGGTACCACGTCTCGGTGGGGGATCTGCGCGTATGGAACCATCTGCGCTCGAATCTGATCCGCGTGGGGCAGGAGCTTCGGATTTACTCGCGACAGGGAGCGCCGCGTTTCGAACGCGTCAGCAGCCGGCGACGCGTCTCCGAGTCGCGAAGCGCCGCCGAGCCTTTTCCTGCGGAAAAAGAGACTCGAGGCGGCGTTTACATCGTCCGCTCGGGCGATACCTTCTGGTCGATCTCCCGGCGCTATGGAGTGAGCACCAACGCGCTGCGAGGAGCGAATCCTGAAGCGGCCCGCAAGGGGCTGAAAGTGGGCGAGCGGATCGTGATTCCCAAGCGATAAGACGGATCCGTCCTCCCTTCATTTAAGTCGTTATTTATCTATACGATAGAGATTTCGCTTCCGTCCGGGAATGCGCCCCTCGCTCCATTCCAGCCCGCAGCTTGGCCCTCCAATCCTTCCGGCTTGACAAAGTTCCAAAACTCCGTTTAGATGCGCCGGTGGCATCGACCGGGCGGAAAATGACCTGGAGTCGTGCAGCGGAGGCAGCAAATGTCGTTCAACGAATTCGGCGAGTGGGAAAACGAGATTGAAGCCCGCTTCGGCAGTGATGAAGATGAAGAGGCGAACGCCGAGGAAATCGGCGAGGGAAATCTGGAAGAGGAACCTGAGACCGAGGACGAGGATGTGATCGCGTCGGTTGAGGAAGTGGAAGTGGAGGCGATCGAAGTCGAGCCGAGCGCCCCGCAGCCAGCGCCGGCAGCGCGCCCGGCGCCGGCGCGGCCGCCTCGTCGTGCCAAGGCGGCGCCGAAACCCAAGGCAAAGCCAAAGGCCAAGGCAAAGCCAAAAGCCAATGCGAAACCAAAGGCCAAGGCGAAAGCGAAAGCAAAGCCGAAGGCCAAGGCCAAAGCGAAACCGAAAGCCAAGGCGAAGGCCAAGCCTGCGCGCAAGGCCGCGCGTCGGTCGAAGCGGCGGTAGCCAGCGCCGCTGACGCGGCCCACAATTTCCATTTCAGCCACGTATTTTTTGCCGCTCCTCGCGACCAAGGAGGGGTGTGTCTTCGTATCAGGCCGTTTTCAGGCTGACCTGGGCAACGCGGCCAATGATGACGTCGGCCAGGGAAGCGGCAGGGACCACCAGCGCCGGGAAGCTGGGATCGCGAGGCTGCAGGACGAGGGAACCGTCGATCGATTCCGCGTAGCGGACCAGCAGGCCGGAATCGCGCTTCACCACGTAGATATTGCGCCGGCCGGGACGATAGGGCGCGAGCGAGATGGAATGGCGGTCGACGAGCAGAGTGACGCGGCCTCCGGCGCCGGGCCACATCGCTTCGGCCTCGGCGGTTTCGATCTGGAGCGCGACGAATCGCGTCCAGCCTTTGCGCCCCGCGGGGACAGTGGCACGCAGCCGGTCGAGGAAGAGGCGGCGGAACTTCAACATCTCGCGCACCTGCTCGCGGACGATCACGGGGCTCGACGTCGCGGCGGACTCGACCACGGGAACGTCGACGAATTCTTCGCTCGCCGCCGGCGGCACGGCGGCGTGGCCGGCCAGATCGCGCGGATCGAGCAGGTCGTAGAGCGTCATGCCGAGCGCCTTGAGCATGCGGTCGAGCGCGCGCAGCTTGAGCCCGCGCTTGCGATTGATGAAATTGGAGATGTGGGCCTGCGTGAAACCGGTCTTGCGGGCCAGCTCCATGCCGGTGAGTTCCCCGGCCGCGATGCGGCGGCGCAATTCCCGGCGCAATGCTTCCTGGAGTCCTACGAAACCCATAAATCCACGGTATAACGGATGGCTAAGGAAGGCAACAGTTCCGAATAGCCCGGACAACGCTCTTGCCCAGGCCGTTCCGCACCGCTAGCATACCCCCGCGATGGAAAGAGGGCCACATGCTCTCGAACATGTCCGGCGGATGCGGGGCGGGGCGCAGCCGCAACTGATGCGCTGCGACGACGACGGCTACTATGTGGTGAAATTCCTCGAGAATCCGCAGCATCCACGCGTGCTGGCGAACGAGTGGGTGGCGTGGCAACTGGCTTCGAAGCTCGGCCTGCCGGTGCCGCACGCGGCGCGCGTGGAGGTGCCGGAGGCGCTGGTCGAGCGGTCCGAAGATCTGGTGATTCAACTGGCGCGGAGCCGGAAGAAGCTGCGCGGCGGCGCGTATTTCGGGTCGCGGTATCCGGGCCACCCGGCCGAGACCGCCGTCTACGACTTTCTTCCCGACGAGCTGCTGGCGGAGGTTGAAAACCTGGAAGACTTCGTCGGCATGCTCGTCTTCGACAAATGGACGTGCAACACAAACGGACGCCAAGCGATCTTTTACCGTCCGCACGGCGGTTCGCGGTACCAGACGCTGATGATCGACCAGGGATTCTGTTTCAACGCCGGCGAATGGGATTTTCCAGATGCGCCGCTGCGCGGGCTGTATGCGCGCGTGCGCGTCTATCAGTCGGTGACGGGGATGGAATCGTTCGAGACATGGCTTCATCGGCTGGAGAGAGACATCAACGAAAAAGTGATGGACGAGATCCTGAGTCGGACTCCGCCTGAGTGGTACAATTTCGACCACGCTGCTCTATACCAACTGCTCGAACGGCTGCTGGACCGTCGCCGGCGCGTGCGGGATCTGCTTGTGGCCGCGAAAGACACCTATCGACAACCTTTTCCGAACTGGAAGTGAGCCATGACTGAAACCGACTTGAATCCGTACAGCTACTGGGTGGTTCGTTACACGCCGAATCTGGTGCGGGACGAATGGCTGAACGTGGGCGTGTTGCTGCTCGACGCCGGTCGCAGCCGGTTCGAAGCGCGTTTCATCGAGGAGAACGGGGAATTCGGGCGCGTGCGAAAGCTGCATCCGAATTCCGACGAGGCGGTGCTGCGCGCGCTCGAGCGGCATTTCGATACGGTGGTGCGCGGGGCCGAGAATCCGTCGGCGTATCTCGCCAAGCTCGGCGATACGCTTTCGAACGTGGTGCAGCTCAGTCCGGAGCGCGGGCTGCTCGGCGGGGATTTCGAGGGAGAGCTCGAGCGGCTCTACGAGCAGCACGTGGCTCCGCCGCGGCGCGTTGGAGCCGTATCCCGCTTCGTCGCGAACTCGCGCGGATGGATTCTGTCGCGTTTTGGCGAGGTGCTGCGCGGGGCGGGACTCGCGGGCCGGCTGGAGCGACGGGTTGGCGTCCAGGAATATACCTTCAAGGGCGACCCGCTGAAGATCGACTACGCCTTTCGGCGAAACGGCACGCGGGGATTCGTGCAGGCGCTTTCGCTTGAACGCGACGCTTCACAGGCAAAGGTTCTCGCCTATACCGCCGAGCGTATGCGGCAGCGGCTGCCTTCGATCGAATTCACCGTGATCACGGAAGCGGCGCCCGCGGCCGATAACGAGAGGCACCAGTTCGTTTCTCACCTGCTTGGCGAGCAGCAGATCGGCGTCGTACCGGTCGGGAAGCTCGATCCTTGGGTCAACGACCTGCGCGCGCAGCTACTTCAGTAGAGGCGATTGCACTACGGGCTTGTTTTGGCCAGTCCTGCTCGTATCCAGAAAAGTCAAAACCCCACCCTTAAACCGAAGCCGTGAAAAAACCTCCCGAATTCGTTCTTGCATTGAGCGTATTTAGAAGTACTCTCGCGGCATGAGCCAAGAAAATTTCTCCAACAAGCCATTGATTCGATATGTGAACCGGCAGCAGATGAGCTGGCGAGCAGTCGATGTGGAC
>JAGWOX010000084.1 GCA_028877145.1 Acidobacteriota bacterium
AAAGTGATCGATCACTTCCTGAAGGCTCGTGCGTCCGCCCAATTCGCGAATCCAGGTGTGCGTCAACTTCCAATCGTCGTTGAAGCCGGGCCGCGCCTTGAATCTTCCGATCTCCTCTTTCCGCACGCGCTGCCCGGTGAAATGCCGCACCGTTTCCACGATCGTGCGATGGTAGGAGGGGCGCACGTCCACCAGCACGCCATCCATGTCCAGGATTATGAGCGGACGCGCTTCCATGCTTTCTCCAGTTCGCGGATCAGTTCTCGTGTTTGCGCCCGCGTGCCGATCGTGATTCTCACCCAGCCCGGACGTCCGAAATCGCCCCGCCGGTCCCGCAGCAAAATGCCCCGCCGGCCGAGCGCTTCGAGCAGCGCCGGGCCGCCCGGCCCGAAATCCGCCAGCAGGAAATTGGCCGCGCTCGGATACACGGGCACGCCCAAGCGCTTGAGCGCCAGTTCCAGCTCGCCGCGCGCCGCCACCACTTCGCGCGCGTAACGCCGTATCGTTCCCGGATGGCGAACCACCGCCAGCGCCGCCGCGAGCGCCGCGCTGTTCACCGAAAAGGGCGGCCGCACGCGCCCGAGCGCCGCGATCACTTCCGCATTGGACATCAGGCAGCCCAGCCGCAAACCCGCCAGCCCCGCCGCCTTGGAAAACGTCCGCGTAACGATCAGGTTCGGTCGCCGGCGAATCCAGCCGATCGTCGTCATTCCGGAAAATTCGTAATAGGCCTCGTCAATCATCACCATCGTGTGCCGCGCCGCGTCGAGAATCCGCCGCAACTCGGCCGGCCCAAGCAAATCGCCGGTCGGATTGTTGGGATTGGCCAGGAAAAAGACGCGCGGCCGCAAACGCCCGAGCGTGCGCACCACCTCCTCGAGCGGAAAACGAAGCTGATCGTCGTAGTGCAGCGAAACCATCCGCGCGCCGACCAGTTCGGCGTAAAAGCGGTACATGCCGAAGGTCGGCTCGACCGTCAGCACCGGCTCTCCGGCCTCGGCGAAGGCGTCGCACGTGATGCGCAACGCATCGTCGATCCCGCAGGTCATGATCAACTGATCCGCCTTCACCCCGAAAAACCGTGCCAGCTTCCCTTCCGTCTTCCGGTATTCGGGATAGGCGGAGATTTCCTCGGCCGAGAGCGCGGCCAGCGCCCGCAGTGCTTCGCGCGGCGGCCCCACCAGATTTTCGTTCAGGTCGAGCCGCAGCCGGCCAACGCGGCCCTCGGGCGGAGGCTGATACCACGCCATGCCTTCGATGCACTTCCGCAGCGGAACCACCAGACTCATCGCCGCACCTCGATGGCCCGCGCGTGCGCTTCGAGTCCCTCGCAGCGGGCCAGTGTTGTGACCGTTTCTCCCAGGTTCTCGATCCCCGCCCGGCTCACGTTCTGAACGCTGATCGGGCGGAGGAAATCGACCGCCGAAAGGCCGCCACGCGCCCGCGCCCAGCCGGCCGTGGGAAGCACGTGGTTGCTGCCGGTTGCATAGTCGCCGGCCGGTTGTGCGCTCCACGGGCCAAGGAAAATGCTGCCGGCGGCGCGGATCCTCTCGATCCCTCCTCCGGCCACGCTTGCGTCCGGCAGGCTCAAGTGCTCGGCCGCGAAATGGTTCGCAAATTCCAGCGCTGCATCGAAGCTTGGCGCGAGGAAGATGGGCCCGCTGCGTTCGAGCGACTCGCGAGCCGGACTGCCGGGCGGTAGCGCCGCAAGCTGCTTTTTCAATTCTGCCAGGACGCTGCGTGCCAGCGCCGCCGAAGGCGTCACCAGCAGCGACACCGCGTCGGGATCGTGCTCGGCCTGCGCCAGCAAATCCGCCGCGATGTAAGCGGGATTGCCCCGCTCGGCCACCACCAGCAGTTCTGTCGGCCCCGCCGGCAGATCGATCGCGCAATCGGCGCTCACCAGCCGCTTCGCGGCGGTGACGAAGCGATTTCCTGGACCGCAGATCTTATCCACGCGATCGATCGTGCGCGTCCCGTACGCCAGCGCCGCGATCGCCTGTGCTCCGCCCACGCGCAGCACCGAATCCACGCCAACCAAATGCGCCGCGGCAAGCAATTCCGGGCTCGGCCGCGGGCACGCGACAACGATCTCCTTCACCCCGGCGACCTGCGCCGGTATCACCGTCATCAGCAGCGTTGAAATCAATGGAAATCGCCCGCCGGGTACGTAACAACCCACGCGATCGAGCGGGCGATACATCTGCGCCAGGTGAACGCCCGGCGTCACCTCGATTGACCACGGCCGCGGGATCTGCCTCTCGGCCACCCGGCGAATATTCGCCGCCGCCTTGCCGATCGCACGAACCAGAGCGGCCGGAGCGCGTTTGCGGCACTCCTCGAGTTCTTCTGCGGGGACCCGGAACCGGCCGGGAGCCATCCGCGCCCCGTCGAGTTTTGCCGCCCAGGCCGCCACGGCGCGGTCTCCGCGACGTGCGACATCGGCCACGATGCGCGCCGCGGCACGCTCGGCCGCGCGGTCTCGCCGCCGCCGTCCTGACTCGAGCCGCTCTACAGCTTCGGTTGTGAGTTTGGCGATGCGCATCAGAGCACGATCTTGTTCAGCGGATATTCCACCAGCCCATGCGCCCGCCGTTCCTTGAGCTTGGGCATGATTTGCCGCACCACGTCTTCGTCGAGAATCGTGTTCACGGCCACCCAGTCCGGATCACTCAGCGCCGAGATTGTTGGCCGTTTGAGCGCCGGCAGCACCTCCAGCACGCCGTCGAGGTCCTCGCGCCGCACGTTGAGCATCAGGCCCACCTTCCCCATCGCGCTGATCGCGCCCTCGAGCAGCATGGCCAGATGCTTGACCTTCGCCTGCTTCCACGGATCGGCCCACGCTTCGTGACTCGCGATGAAGACGGTGGTCGATTCCATCACCGTGTCCACGATCCGCAGCCGGTGCGCGCGCAACGAAGCCCCAGTCTCCGTCACCTCCACGATCGCGTCGGCCAGTTGCGGTACCTTCACTTCCGTTGCGCCCCAGGAAAACTCCACCCGCGCCTTCACCCCATGCCGCTCCAGATACCGCTCGGTCAGCCGCACGGCTTCCGTCGCGATCACCTTGCCCTCCAGATCGCGCGGCGACTGAACCGGAGCGTCTTCCGGAACGGCAAGCACCCAGCGCACCCGCCCCAGCCCCTGCTTCGCATACGCCAGCTCGATCACCTCGCGTACGTCCGCTCCGGTCTCGCTCACCCAGTCGCGCCCGGTGAGTCCCGCGTCGAGCGCTCCGCTCGCCACGTACCGCGCCATCTCCTGCGCCCGCACCACCAGGCAGCTCAACTCGGGATCGTCGACGCCCGCATGATAACTGCGCGAATTGAGAGAAATGTGCCAACCGGCGCGCTCGAACAATCGCAGCGTCGCTTCCTGCAAACTTCCTTTTGGTATGCCCAACCGCAGAGAATTCATCGGCCCTCGTTTCTGTAGACTTTGTCCGGATCGAATGCCCGAGCCGTGGTCGTTGTGAGCCGGCCATCCGATTCCAGCCGACGGAAGAAACACGAGCGGAAACCCTCGTGGCAGGCGCCCGGTCCGCGCATCTCCACTCGCGCAAGAACCGTGTCGGCGTCGCAATCGATCCGCAGCTCCACAAGCCGCAATGTGTGCCCGCTCGTCTCGCCCTTTTTCCACAGCTTCTGTCGTGACCGGCTGTAGAAAGTGACGTCGCCGCTGCGCACTGTTTCCTCGAGCGCCGCGCGATTCATGTATCCGAGCATCAAGACCTCGCCGCTGGCCCATTCCTGCACCACCGCCGGCACCAGCCCATCCATTTTGCCGAAATCGATCTCCATAACCGCTCCTGATGGCCCCAGAAAATTGCCCATAAAAAGGAGAAGCCCGCCAGCACTGGGGGTGCTGGCGGGCTTATGAGTTCGCGATACCTGGCTACTAGCTGAACTCCCGCGAGCACCGCACGACCCCGTGGTGGTGAGTATGATGATGCTGTGCTCGCGGTAGCATGACTGTGCGAAATCTATCGCATTCCGAGCCAAGCGTCAAGACCCGGGGCTGCCTCTTAGGAAATCCAGCGCGCCGCGGTTCTCCGGCTTCTGTCGCAGCACCCGGCAATCGACACCGCGCCGCCGAAACTCCCCGGCCAGCAGCTCTCCGATCTCCTCGCCGCTGCCCCGCGCGATGGCCAGTACCGACGAGCCCGCTCCGCTGAGGAACACGCCAAGCAGATTCGGATGTCTCACCTCGAAACAGGCCTCCAGACCGGGAACCAGAGGCGCCCGATACGGCTGGTGCATCCGGTCGCGAAACAGTTCCGGCTCCAGCCGGTACTCGCCCGAAAAACACGTGGCCACGAGCAGCGCCACTCGCTGGAGATTATGGATGGCGTCCTCGCGCGAGTAGCTCGCCGGCAGCACGGCCCGGGCGCGTTCGGTGGGAAGTTCGATGTCGGGAACAACGGCAACCAGTTCAAGGCTCTCGGGCAACGCTGCGCGCGCCACCCGCACGCGCCCGCCATCCTGCGCGGCCACCACCAGCCCTCCCAGGCATGCGCCGGCAACGTTGTCGGGATGCCCTTCGATTTCGCTCGCGAGCGCGAGAACATCTTCAGCATCCGGCAGCTTTCCAAGATGCCGGGCCGCAAGCAGAATCCCGGCCACGATGGCCGCGGCGCTCGAACCCAATCCCGCCGCCACGGGAATCTCATTCTCGATCTCAATTTCGCCGCCGCGCACGTCGGCGCCCGCGCGCTCTGCCGCCAGGCGCGCCGCTCGCGCCACCAGATTCGAATCGTCGGAGGGAATGCGCTCGGCGTGCGGGCCGCGGTAGTGGCACCGGAATCCCGGCTCCGGTCCCAATCGCCCACGCACTTTCATGTACAGGCGAAGGGCCAGCGCGGCGCAATCGAAACCGCAGCCAAGATTGGCCGAAGTCGCCGGAACGATAATCGGCCCGTCGTCGCCACCCATCAGCGAGTTGCCAGCACCGGCGCGCCTACCTCGGTGAGCAGCGCCTCGAAGGCAGCCAGGCGCGGCTCGACGGCGGGCAGAAACTGCAGCTTGCCGGTGAGCGCTTCGGTTGTCTTCAAGCCGTTGCCGGTGATGGCCAGCACGGTCGTTTCCTCGGGCCGGATGCGGCCCTGTTCGACGAGTTTCCGCGCCACTCCAACCACCACCCCGCCGGCCGTCTCTGTGAAAACGCCTTCGGTCGCCGCCAGCAGTTCCATCCCGGCGATGATCTCCTCGTCGCTCACGTCCTCGGCCCAGCCCCCGCTCGAAGTAATCACTTCAATCGCCTGGTGGCCGTCGGCCGGGTTGCCGATCGCCAGCGAGTGGCAGATCGTCCGCGGCTTTTGCGGTTCGGGGAATTTCAGCCCTTGTTTCACCGCGCTCGAAATCGGCGAGCAGCCCGTCGCCTGCGCTCCAAAGAATTTCACTGGCTTGGGTTCGACCAGCCCCACCGCAACCAGTTCATCGAATCCCTTGCGGATCCGGCTGATCAACGCGCCCCCGGCCATCGGCACCACCACGTTGTCCGGCAGGCGCCAGCCGAGCTGTTCGGCAATCTCGAATCCCACCGTCTTCGATCCCTCGGCATAATAAGGACGCAGGTTCACATTCACCAGCCCCCAGTGGAACTGGTCCGCGACCAGCGAGCACAGCCGGTTCACCTGATCGTAGCTGCCATTGATCGGCACCACGCGCGCCCCGTAAATCGCGCTTGCAACGAGCTTTGTCGGCTCGATCCCCGCCGGCACGAATACCCACGCTTCAAACCCGCCGCGCGCCGCCTGCGCCGCCACCGCGTTCGCCAGGTTCCCCGTCGAGGCGCAACCCACCACGCGCAGCCCAAACGCCCGCGCCCGCTCCAGCGCCACGGCCACCACGCGGTCCTTGAACGAAAGGCTAGGCAGGCAAACCGCATCGTTCTTTACGTACAAGTTTTGAACCTTCAGCCGCCCGCCCAGCCGCGGTGCATCGAGCAGCGGCGTGAAGCCCACCGGCAGGTCCGGCCGCGCGTCTGCGGGAATCGGCAGCAGTTCGCGATAGCGCCACAGGTTCTGCGGCCGCGAAGCAATCCCCTCGCGCGTCAGTTGCCCCTTCAAACTCTCCAGATCGAACGCCACTTCGAGCGGCGCGATACACTCGTCGCACATCGCCACCGGCGAATTTCCGAGCAGCCGGCCACATTGCCGGCAATGCAGTTGGTAGCTTTCGCTCATCGTCCACCGCCTTTTGGCTCTTGCACTGGCAACAATTCGTCCGTAAAGCGGAACGCGCGCCGGTGCGGCATTCCGAGCGTGGGAAGAGACTCTATATCGCTGAGGGCTTGCGTCTCATGTCCCCCGAACTCGGGGCGGGAATTGGCACCGCGCTAGGCTTGCCGCCTAGCCGGTTGCCGTGGCGTCTTCGGGCCCGTTCCCTCGGCCACTCTTCATGAGACCCAGATCGGAAGGACCTGAGTCTGGAAGTCTCCAAAAGCATACCGGAGCCGGTCCTCGCAGGCAAGAACACACCTTCGAATGGTTTCCCCGGCCGCCCGAGCAGCGCGGAATGGTCGCTGAGAGGAAAAGTTCCCGCGTTCTCGTTGTGCGGGAACCTATGACTTCGTGCTAAGTTACTTTTAGCTTGTTGGGTGTGTTGTCAGGGCAGGACTTCCCCCAGCGCAGGCAGACAAAAGCCATACCGAGGAGGGATCAAAATGCGCCTGAAACTCTGGGTCTCGGGTCTCGTACTGTCCGCCGTCGTCTTCCTTGTTCCGGCCGTGCGGGCGCAACAGATGCCCGAAGGGCGCCTGCTCCGCTTTTCCGATATTTCGCAGAACCAGGTTGTCTTCAGCTACGGCGGCGACCTGTGGCTCGGCCCGACGAACGGCGGCGTCGCCCGGCGCATCACCACGTCGCCGGGACTCGAACTCTTCCCCAAATTCTCGCCCGATGGCAAATGGATCGCCTTCACGGCGCAGTACGACGGTAACTTCAACGTCTACGTAATGCCCTCTTCCGGCGGCCAGCCGAAGCAATTGACCTGGTGGCCCGATATCGGCGACATCCCGGAACGCATGGGGCCGAACAACCAGGTGATCACCTGGACGCCCGACAGCAAGGGGATCGTCTTCCTTTCCCGCCACGATACGTTCAACACCTGGTTTGGCCGCCTCTGGAAAGTCAGCGTCGACGGCGGCCTGCCCGAACGCCTGCCGCTTTTCCGCGGGGGCCTTACCGCCTATTCGCCCGACGGCACCAAAATCGCCTACAACCCCATCTTCCGGAATTTCCGCACCTGGAAACGCTACCGTGGCGGCATGATGCAGAACATCCTCATCTACGACATGGTCCACAACACGTTCGTCGAGGTGCCTCACGGCGATGGCACCGACACGTATCCCATGTGGAGCGGGAACACGATCTACTTCGCGAGCGACCGTGGCCCGGGCGAGCGCATGAATCTCTATAGCTACGAAATCGGCAGCCACCAGGTGCGCCAGCTCACCCATTTCACCGACTTCGACGTCGAATGGCCCAGCCTCGGCCCCGGCTCCATCATCTTTTCGAACGGCGGCTGGCTCTACACCTATGACCTCCACAGCGGCAAGACGACGAAACTCACCTACGAAATTCCCGGCGACCAGGATCTGGCGCGCAGCGAATGGAAAAACGTCGCCCCGTGGATCAACTCGTTTGATATTTCGCCCGACGGCAAGCGTGGCGTCTTCGAAGCCCGTGGCGACGTCTTCACCGTCCCGGGCGAGCACGGCAGCATCCGCAACCTCACCCAAACCCCCGGCATCTGGGAGCGCTATCCCACCTGGTCGCCCGACGGAAAATGGGTTGCCTATCTCTCCGATCGCACCGGCGAATACGAGCTCTACATCGCTCCGCAGAACGGCATGGGCCAGGAAACGCGCATCACCACCGATGGCTCCGTGTTCCGCTACGGCCCCGTCTGGTCGCCCGACAGCACCAAGCTCCTCTACTCCGACAAGGACCTCCGCCTCTGGTACGTCGATATTCACCAGAAAAAGCCGGTGCAGATTGACAAGGCGGAATACGGTGAAATCCGCGATTACTCCTGGTCGCCCGACAGCCGCTGGGTGGCCTATTCGAAGGCGGCATCCAATCAGTACGGCGTGATCGAGCTGTACTCCCTTGATTCCGGAAAAATAACGCCCGTCACCACCGATTTCACCACCAGCTTCCAGCCGGTATTTGATCCCGAAGGCAAGTACCTCTATTTCCTCTCTAACCGGGATTACAACGAAGTGATTGGCGCCTACGACGTCGACTTCTCGAATCCCAAGGCCACGCGCGTCTACGTCGCCACGCTCCGCGCCGACGAACCCTCCCCCTTCGCTCCGCAAAGCGACGAGGTGAGCGTCAAGCCCGCATCCTCCACCGAAGGGCCGTCCGCCAAGCCGGCGGCAAAAACGCCCGAAGCCAAGCCCTTCCGCATCGATCTCGAGGGCATCCGTCAGCGAATCGTCGCGCTGCCCATGCCCGTCTCCAATATCGACCTGCTCGCGGCAGCCAAGGGAATGGTCTTCTATTCCACGCTTCCGGTCATGGGTCTTTCCGGTCCGCTCCCCGGCGAGGCGCCGCAAGTTCACGTCTTCGACATGGCCAAGCGGAAATCTTCGGTACTGCTCGTCGGCACCTCGCGCTTCGTCCTCTCGTTCGACGGCAAGAAACTCCTCTACAGCGCCCCGCCCGAAGGAGCAGGCGAAGGCGGCGGACCCACCGCCGGAGTCTACGGAATTCTCGACGCCACCGCGCCCGCCGTTCCCCACAAGGTCGGCGACGGCCGGCTCAACCTCTCCGGCATGAATGCCGACATCCATCCCCGCGAGGAATGGCACGAAGTGTATTTCGAAGCCTGGCGCCAGGAACGTGACTTCTTCTATTCGAAAGCCATGAACGGCGTCGATTGGGTCAAGGTTCGCGACAAGTACGCGCAGTTGCTCCCCTACGTCGCCGATCGCTACGACCTCACCTACCTGATCGGCGAAATGATCGGGGATCTCTCGAACTCCCACACCTACACCGGCGGCGGCGATTCCCCAAATCTGCATCCGGTGAACGTCGGTATGCTCGGGACCGATTACGAGGTGGACGCCAAGACCGGTCTCTACCGCTTCAAGAAAATCTATCCTGGCCAGAATTGGAACCCCGTGCTGCGCTCACCGCTCACCGAGCCCGGCGTCGATGTCAAGGAGGGTGACTATCTGCTCGCGATCAACGGCCGCCCGCTCCGCTCGCCCGATACGCCTTTCGAGCGCATGGTGAATACCGCCGGCGAGAACGTCACGCTGACGGTAAACTCCCGGCCCACCACCGAAGGCGCCCGCGAAGTGGTGGTACGTCCGCTACGCAACGAATTCCCCCTGCGCGAGCTCGACTGGATTTCGACGAATCGCGAAAAAGTCGACAAGGCGACCGGTGGCCGCGTCGGCTACGTCTACCTTCCCGACATGTCGGCTCACGGCCTCGACGAATTCGTGCGCCAGTTCTTCCCCCAGATCCGCAAAGAGGGGATCATCTTCGACGTTCGCTACAACGGCGGCGGATTCGTCGACCAGATGATTCTTGAACGGCTGCGGCGCATCCTGGCGGGGATGTCGGCCGCGCGTAACTGGAAGAGCGGCACGGTTCCAGACATCGTCTTCCACGGCGCGATGGCCTGCCTCACAAACCACTACGCCGCTTCCGACGGCGATTTCTTCACCTACTTCTTCAAGTTCTACAAACTGGGCCCGGTGATCGGAACCCGCACATGGGGCGGCGTTCGCGGAATCCGCGGTGAAATACCGCTCATGGACGGCGGCTACATCACGCGGCCGGAATTCGCCCTCTACGGCCTCGACAGCCAGTGGATCATCGAAAATCGCGGCGTTGAGCCCGACATCGTCGTCCGCAACACGCCCGACCTCGTGCGCGAAGGACACGACCCGCAGCTCGAAAAGGCGATCGACATGGTGATGCAGGAAGTCCGCCTGCACCCGAAAAAATTGCCGCCGCGCCCGCCCGATCTCCCGGCCTATCCGAAAGGTCCCGGCCTTTAGTCGGAATTCGCGGTTCGCGGTCGCTGCGCGCGATCCAACGTGAAACTTTCCAAATCCCGAGGGCCCCATGCCGGGGTCCTATGGATTTTGGCGCGGCGTGCCCGCGCGAAAAGTGAATGGCGGCGCAACGACGCGGATTCACTTCTTCGTGCCTGTTGGCGCGTTACGCATGCAATTCCGCGCGCGCTTTCTCTCGTTCCCGCTCCCTCCAGCGTCCTAATTTCAACTCGCGAAGCCTTCGTCGCGTGTCTTCGAGTGGCGTCCACGGAGAAAATTCTGCCGCGCCAGTCTGTTCGTACGCGGAACAACGTAGTTAATTTTTTTTCTACAAGACGCACAACTCTATTGCATTGTCGCTTGTTCCTGCGTATCGTTGTGCTACGCGCGCGCAAGCGCGCTGCATCCATATCCGAGAGGAGAGCCGATGGCCAAGAAAAAGGCGAAACCGGCGAAGAAAAAGGCTCCGAAAAAAGGCAAGAAAAAGTAGTTTCGCCTGCGGGCTTGCGCCCGCGGGCTGAGACTCCCTTTTCTGACATTGCCTTGCACGACCGCCCGGGACGCTTCACAGTGTTCCGGGCGGTCGCGTCTCTGGCCACGGATTTTCCGCCCTCCGCTTCTCATCTCGCACAACCTCATCCACGAATCGCGCGGTCTTCTTGGCGGTCTCCGCGCCCGCGACGCTCGTTCCGCCTTTCTGCGCGATAATGAAAACCGATGCCCGCCGGAATCCCCATTTCGCGGCGCCGGTGTGCCCGATCGATCCGAGCACCTTGGTCAATCGCGGCCGTAATCTCCCTTTCCCTCTTGCCCGCGCCCATGCTGCTCGCCGCGCGCTCGCAGGCAAAGCCATCGCCCAGCCTCGTGATTGTCACGGTGGTGGATGAGAACGGCGTCGCTGTTCGCCGCGCGCAGTTGACTCTCGTGCCGGTCGCAGGCGGGGAGCCGGTCCGCGGGGAAACAGACGTCGCCGGCCGCGCGCGGTTCCCGGCGATCGCGTCGGGCACATACCGGATGAGTGTCGAGAAGCCCGGCTTCTATCCGATCGCGAACCGCATCGTCGATCTCACGTCGAAGCGCAGCCTCGAAATCACCCTGCCTCATCAGCAGGAATATCAGGAGCGCGTCGAGGTCCACTACACGCCGCCGGTGATCGACCCTCAGCAAACCGCCGCCACCCAGACGTTGTCCAGCCGCGACGTTATCAACATCCCCTACTCGACAAATCGCGACTACCGCAACGTTCTCCCGATGATGCCCGGCGTCACGCCCGGAGTCGGCGGCCAGGTTCACATCAACGGCTCCAGCTCCACGCAAATCTACACGCGCCTCGACGGTTTCGACGTCTCCCAGCCCGTCACCGGCCTGCTCGACATTCGCGTCAGTCCCGACGCGCTCCGCTCGATCGACGTCATCGGCAGCCGCTTGCCCGCCGACCTCGGTAAAAGTTCGGGCGAAGCGCTCAGCCTCGACACGAGCATGGGCGACGATCGCTTCCGTTTCACGACCACCGACTTCATCCCCTCCGTTCAGAGCCGCAAGGGCCTCCACATCGAAGCTTTCACCCCACGACTGGCGCTCTCCGGACCGATTCGGAAAGGGAAGGCTTGGTTCTACGACGCCGGCCAGGGCGAATACGATCTCAACATCGTGCAGGAACTCCCTGCCGGGGCCGACGAAGCTGCCTCCTGGCGCTGGAACGAACTGGCGAAAACGCAGGTGAACATCAACGCGTCGAATCAGCTCACCACCACTTTTCTCGTCAACCGTTTTCGCTCGCCCAACAACGGCCTCGACGCCCTCAACCCGCTCGAAACAACCACCAACCTCACCCAAACCGCCTGGTTCGCCGCGATCAAGGATCAAATGTCGCTTCCCGGCGGTTCTCTCCTCGAATTGGGTTTCGGCTTCGATCAGTTCGGTTCGAACGATGTGCCGCGCGGATCGCTGCCGTATGCGATCACTCCCGAGGGGACCAGCGGAAATTTTTTCGAGACGGGCAATTCCACGGCGCGCAGGTTCGAGGCCATCGCCAATCTCTCGCTCAATGGGTTCGATTGGCACGGCCGCCACGAACTCCACTTCGGCCTGGACGCGGATCGCGTCACCTACGATCAGCAGCTTGCTCGCGGCGCCATCCTCATCTATCGCGAGGACGGCACGCTCGATCGCCAGGCCACCTTTGCCGGCCCGCCCGCTTACGATCGCAATAATCTCGAAGCCAGCGCCTTTGCCGAAGACGGCTGGGCGCCCCGCTCGAACCTTTTCGTCAACGCCGGCCTCCGCTTCGACTGGAACGAAATTCTCCGCCAGCCGCTCATCTCCCCGCGCCTCGCCGCCAGCTACATGCTCACGTCAGACGGCAAGACCAAGCTCGTCGCCGGCGTCGGCCTGGCCTACCCTTCCACGAATCTCGCCCTCGTCAGTCTTCCGCTCCAGGGCCAACGTACCGACGTCTTCTATGGCCCGGACGGTGTCACGCCGCTCGGCCCGCCCGTCGTCACGACTTTCACGGCTGATCCCTCAGCTCTCTCCGCGCCCCGCTTCCTGAACTGGAGCGTAGGCTTCGAGCGCATGCTGCCCCGCCAGACGCATCTCGGCATCGACTACATCGGCAAGCGCGGCGCGAACGGCTTCACCTACCAAAACGTCGGCTCCGGCCCCGCGCCCGGCCTGCCCAGTGGCCAATTCGTTCTCAGCGATTTTCGGGACGATACCTACGACGCCTTCCGCGTCACCGTCCGCTATCCATTCCATCAGGGCGGCATGGTGATGGTTTCCTACACGCGCTCGCGCGCCGTCACCACCGCCGCCCTCGCCTCCTCGCTCGATTTCCCTCTGTTCAGTCCGCAGCTACCTGGCCCTTTGCCTTGGGATTCACCCAATCGCTTGCTCTCCTGGGGCTGGGCGCCACTCCCTTACAAGTTTCAGATCTCCTATGTTGTCGATTGGTACAGCGGGTATCCCTTCAACGTTGTCGATCAGAATCAAAACCTGATTGGCCTCCCCGGCTCCCGCCGTTTTCCCGATTATTTTTCCTTGAATCTCTTTCTCGAACGACGCTTCCGGCTGTTCGGATACGAATGGGCAATCCGCGGCGGCTTCGACAACATCACGAACCATCTGAATCCCGGCTCCGTCGTTAATAACATCGATTCCCCGCGCTTCCTCACCTTCGAGGACTCACAGGGCCGCGCCTTCACCGGACGCATCCGCTTCCTCGGCACCAAATAGCCGCTGTACCGTCAAGGCTGCAGACAGAACACAATCTAAGCGTTGCCGTCCAATCCCCCAAAGGTGTTACTCTCCTGGAACTGGTCTGCTGACCGGATGGGTCCCTCGCGCGCCTCCCGGCAATTGGTGTAAAGTGTAGTGTTCAAAGCCCGCCAGGAGCAGACACAAGTGGAAAAGTCTTCGACAGGCGCCGGATCGACTGAGGTTCGCACCGCCCAACAGCAGGATTCGCTCACGATCGTCGATAATCGCACCGGAAAACGCTACGATCTCCCCATCACCAATGGCTGCATTCGCGCCATGGACCTTCGCAAGATCAAGGTCGAGGATGGCGACTTCGGCTTGATGAGCTACGACCCCGCGTTCCTCAATACGGCTTCCTGCATCAGCAAGATCACCCTGATCGACGGCGACCTCGGCATCCTGCGCTATCGCGGTTATCCGATCGAAGTACTGGCCGAAAAATCCACCTATCTCGAAACCGCGTACCTGCTGATCCATGGCGAACTGCCCAATCGTAGCCAGCTTTCCGATTGGACTTACCACATCACGCACCACACCTTCATTCACGAGAGCATCAAGAAGTTCCTCGACGGTTTTCATTACGACGCCCACCCGATGAGCATGCTCATCTCGACGATCGCGGCGCTCTCGACGTTTTATCCGGAATCGAAAAGCATCTTCAGCGCCGAGTCGCGCAAGAAACAGACCTATCGGCTGCTCGGAAAATTGCCGACCATTGCCGCGTTCGCGTATCGGCACAGCCTCGGCCTGCCCTTTGTCTACCCCGACAATGACCTGAGCTACACCGGCAATTTTCTGAACATGCTCTTCAAAACCACCGAGCTCAAGTACCACCCCAATCCGACTCTCGAGCGCGCCCTCGATATCCTCTTCATCCTGCACGCCGACCATGAGCAGAACTGCTCCACCAGCGCCATGCGCGGCGTCGGCAGCTCGCAATCCGATCCCTACTGCTCGACCGCTGCCGCGTGCGCCGCTCTCTACGGCCCGCTGCATGGCGGCGCCAATGAAGCCGTGCTCCGCATGCTCATGGAGATCGGTTCGGTGCAAAAGGTTCCCGAATACATCAAGCGCGTCAAGGGCGGCGAAGTGAAGTTGATGGGCTTCGGCCATCGCGTCTACAAGAACTACGATCCGCGCGCGAAAATTATCAAGCGCGCCGCCTACGAAGTCTTCGACATCATGGGCCGCAATCCGCTGCTCGATATCGCCCTGGAAGTCGAGCGCATCGCCCTCGAGGACGATTACTTCGTCTCGCGCAAGCTCTATCCCAATGTCGATTTCTATAGCGGCCTGATCTATCAGTCGATGGGCCTGCCGGTCACCATGTTCCCCGTTCTCTTTGCCATCGGTCGCATGGCTGGCTGGATCTCGCAGTGGGAGGAGATGCTGCTCGATCCCGAACAGAAAATCGCCCGCCCGCGCCAGGTCTACCTCGGCTACGGCCAGCGCGATTACATCCCCATCGACGACCGCGTCTAGCGTTCGGCAGAGAAGCAAAACGGCCTTCAGGAGACTCGCATGGCGAGCTTCTGGTTTTTTCTCACCGATCCCGGCTCCTACCACCTCGACCAGCTTTTCCGGAGGAAAAAGGAACGCTGGGACGGGGTCTTGGGCACGGCCGCTCAGAAGTATCTCGGAGAAATCCGCAAGGGCGATCGCATCATCGGCTACCACACCGCCCCGGAAAAAGTCGCGTACGCCGTGCTCGAGGCCGTCGGCGACCCTTATCAGAATCCTGAGTTGAAAGAGAAAAACCAGGTGATCGACGTCCGTGGAGTGCAGAAGTTTTCGCGCCCCGTCCCTCTGGCCGAACTCAAGGCCAGTCCGAAACTCCGGACGATGAAACTTCTCAAGCTCTTCCGTCCCATCGCTGTCTCCCCACT
>JAGWOX010000085.1 GCA_028877145.1 Acidobacteriota bacterium
GGATCCGACTACGGACAGCCACAGCACAGGCCGTTTGACAGCGAAAGCCAGCTACCCACAGGCCGCCGTCAGCAAAGCCACAAAAAACGGTCGCGCGGAGTTCATCCCAAGCGATACCGGCCCTGCCAAACGGTTTCTTCACAGCTTCACCCGAAGGGTGGGGCACCCAACACCACAATTCACATCGCAGCGTTTGACTCTCGTCTCTGCGCTCTTGACTCTAAACTTCTAACTGCCCACTTCCCTGCCCTCGGCATCCCACACCGTCACGTCGCCGAATAGCGCCGCCTGCGGCTCGACTTCCTCTCGTTCGCCAACGACAACGACCAACGCGTTCGCCGAATCCATCCACTTCCGTGCCGCTTCAAGCACCTGCTCGACGCTGACCCCGCGAACGCGCTCGCGGTAGGCTTCGAGATAATCCTCGGGCAGTTCATTCAGGTAGACGGTCGAAAGCTGCCCGCGCAGCCCGCTCTGCGTGGCCACTCCGAGCGAAAAAACGCCGGTGAGATAATTCTGGATTTCCTCGAGTTCCTCCGCGCCAACCGGCAACGCGCGCATGCGGTCCATCTCGTAAAAAATTTCCGTGAGGGTGGCGGCAACCACTTCGTTTCGCACCGCGGCCTGCGACGCGAACCAGCCATGCCGCCGCAACGCGTGCACCTGGCTGCCGGGGCTGTAGGTGTAGCCTTTCTGCTCGCGAATATTTGCAACGAGCCGCGAATGAAACGCCCCGCCATAGATCGCGTTTGCCACCGCGAGCCGCGTCCAATCCGGATGCCGGCGCGTGATCGCGTGATTGGCGACGATTACGCGCGCCTGCGTCGTATCCGGCAGATGCACCACGTGCACGCGCCTCCCGTGCCGAATTTCGATCGCAGGATCGTCGGCTGCCGGCACTTCACCGGCGGCCCATGGGCCGAACGCGCGCTCGATGTGCTCCATCATGCGCTCGGCGGAAAAATCGCCGACGGCAAGCAGCAGCGAATTCGAAGCGCCCCAGTGCCGGCGATAAAACGCGCGCAAATCGTCGAGCTTGTACGCCTCCACCTGCTCGATAGACGGCGAAACGACGGCGTAAGGATGCGCGCCGAATAGCTGCCGCCGCACCCGCTCGCTCGCCAGAAAGCCGGGCGTGACGCGCTCGAGCTTCAACCCTTCGATCGCCTGTCGCCGCTCGCGCTCGAATTCGTCTTCCGGAAACGTCGCTTCGCGCGCGACCTCCGCGACGAGTTCGATGAGCGGCCCGGCCGCTTCGGCGAGTCCATCGGCGATAATCGTCGAAGTATCCGCGCCCGCTCCCGTGCCGATTTCGCCGCCCATCCGCCGCAGGTCTTCCTCTATCTGGCGGCGCGAACGGCGCGCCGTTCCGGTCCGCACGGTCGTGGCGACCATATCGGCCAGACCGGGATTCGAAAGCGCCGTCGCCGCATTGCCGCTGCGTACGGCCAGTTCGACGGTGAGCCGCGGCACGCCATGCGATTCGACCAGCACCACCTGCAAGCCATTCGCCAGCCGCCGCACCGTGCGCGGCGGCCACACCGCTTGCCTCTCCGGCCCCAGCGCCGGAACCATGGCGCCATTCTTCACTGCCCCGGCGCTCACTGCGCACCTCCGCCCGACAAGTCGGGCCGAGCTTTCACCGGCCGGCGCTCCACCATCGCGCGATTCGCCGGCTTGAGGTACCGCGCCGCCGATTCGCGCACGCGCTCGGGCGTGATGTCGGCGAAGTGATCGAGGACCGTGTTCACCAGCGCGGGATCGTCGTCGAACAGCGAGAAACAGGCCAGATAGTGCATCCGGCCGAAGCGAGGAATCGAACTGCCGGCCTCGAGCGCCGAGTAGTAGTCGGATTTCAATTTCGCTCTCACCTGTTCCATTTCGTCGGCGTCCGTCCCTTTCTCGCGGAATTCGTCGATCACTTTGTCGTACGCCGCAAGCACGGCCTCGGTGGTGAAGTCAGGCCGGTGCAGGATGCGCGTGGTCATCAGCATCGGGCCGGTGTAGTCGAACAAGTCGCCGGAGGAATAGTTGATGCCACCGTCGGTGTCGACGGCCACTTGCCGCTCGAGCACCAGCTCGCGATAGACGCGCCCGGCGCGTCCGCCGTGCAGTGCGCGGTCGGCGAGCGCGAGGGCGTACCAGTCTTCGGTGCGTCGCTCAGGCGCGTAGTAACCGACGGCGAGCCCCCCAAGGTTGCCGAATTTTTCTTCAACCACCCCACGCCGCTCCTCGCCCGGCGGCTTTTCGTCCACATCAGCATGTGGCGGCTCCGGACCGGCCGGAATCGGGCCGAAGTGGCGCTCGGCCAGGACAAACGCTTCGGTCGGCTCGACGTCGCCCACGATCACGAGCACCGCGTTGCGCGGCGTGTAGTAGGTGCGGAAGAATTCGCGGACGTCGGCGAGGCTCGCCGCGTCGAGATCCTCGAAATCGCCGTAGAAATTGTGGGCGTTGGGCCAGCGGCGGTAGGCGACCGGCGGAAGATCGAGCCAGGGAAAACCGCCGTAGGGGCGGTTGAGCACGTTCACGCGCACTTCCTCTTTCACCACGTCGCGCTGATTGCGCAGATTTTCCTCGGTCACATCGAGCGCGCGCATGCGGTCCGCTTCGAGCCACAGCATCCGGTCGAGCGCGTTCGACGGCACCACTTCGAAATAGTTCGTGTAGTCGTAAGCGGTCGACCCGTTCAGCACGCCGCCCGACGCGTTCACCAGGCGGATGTGCATCATCTTGCCCGCGTTCTCCGAGCCCTGGAACATCATGTGCTCGAACAGGTGCGCGAATCCGCTGCGCCCTTCCGGCTCCAGCCGGAAACCGATGCGGTAATACACGCCCACGAGCACCACGGGCGCCGAGCGATCAGGCGAAACCACGACGCGCAGCCCGTTCCCGAGGCGCGCCGTTTCCACAGGAATACCGAGTGATTCCAATGCCCCCTCCTGACTTTTCCGATTCAGAAATCGAGTGTAGCAGCACCCCGCCGCGCAGCGCGAGCCGTGGGTCTGGGGCACCCGTGGCACAGGCTTCAGGCTGTGCGCCTGTGTGACAGAGCACGCGCAAAATTCAAATCCCACTGGCGACCGAGCCTGGCCAAGCGCCGTCGCTGAACTGCGGCATGGAAGAGTATTCAAAACCGCACGGGCAAGAGTGCCCGTGCCACCGGGAATTGTCGCAGTACGAGTGGCACAGGCTTCAGCCTGTGCGCCTTGACTTTCAACTCAGGGACGAGAACAAAAGTTCGCCGTCCTTGCAAATCACCGCCGAAAGATCCAGGTCGCGCCCATGGCAAAACAAGCACAGCTTGAAGGCCGTGCTACCGCCCCATCAGCCGGCGCTGCAGCCTTGTCAGCGCGCGATAGGCTTCGCGGTATTCCTTCGGCCACTTCTTCAGTTCCTTTTCGTGGCGGCGAATCGTGGCGACGTCGCCTCTCGATACGGGCCCAGTCCACGCCCCGCGCGGGCCAAGCCGTTCGAAATTATCGAGCGTTTGGCGCGCCAGCGGCAGCAGCGCCGCGACGGCCTGCCGACGCCGGAATCCGCTGCGCTCCAGCATCCGCGCCGCCGCCTCAATCACCGCGAGCAGTTGCGGCGAGGCAAACGACCCCGCCGCGTGATACGCCACCTTCGCCCCGCCTGAAATGACCACCGGCACTCCGCCCAACTGCCGCGCCAAGCGCGTGGCCAGCCGCCGCGCCGCGGGCTGCCCTTCGATCGCAAAGCAAATCCCTTCCAGCCGCGGCCGCCGCCCGCGCGCGAACGACTGCATCGGATGCATCGACCCGACCGCCGCGCCAAGCCGCGCCAGAGAGTCGAGCGCCTCGCTCCCAAGCGCCCCGCTCGTATGCAGTACCACGCGCCCGGCGAGCCACCCCGTGGCCAGCCGCGCCAGCCGCCGGGCCACGGCCTCGATCGCATCATCCGGCGTGGTGATGAGCACCAGGTCCGCTTCGAGCGCCTCCGGCCCCAGCCGTCCCAGCGGCCGCCCGTCGCCGACGCTCCGGGCCGCCGCCCGCGCCGTGGCGCCCGAACGCGTTACAATTGTGTGCACCCGCCAGCCCATGTCGGCAAGCCGGCGGCCCAGTTCACGGCCCACACGGCCGGCGCCGACGATAGAGAGCGTCCTATTCATAGCTGTGGTAGCATAACGCGCTTCGGGCGCTTTAATAACTGCGTTCACTACGCGTGCACTTCTTTTTGACCATTTTGCTGGGCATCGTCGCCGCGTTTTGGATTTTTTACGGCGGCTATTGCCTGATTCGCATTCAGGGCATTCCCCGCCTCGGCGATTTCGCGCCGGAGACGGGGGAACCGCACACGCTCGTTTCGATCCTGGTCGCCGCGCGCAACGAAGCGTCCAACCTGCCCCGCGCGCTGCCCACCCTCATGGCCCACGAGGGCGCCAATTTCGAAGTGGTCGCCGTCGACGACCGGTCCGACGACGCGACCGGCGCAATCCTCGACGATTTCGCCGCGCGCGATCCCCGCCTCCACGTGGTGCACATCCACGATCTGCCCGCCGGCTGGTTGGGCAAGCCGCACGCGCTGCAGACGGCCTACGAGAAGTCGAGCGGGGAATGGCTGCTCTTCACCGACGCCGACGTCCGCTTCCATCCGGAAGCCGTGGCCCGCGCGCTGCGCATGGTGCGCGAACGCAATCTCGATCATCTCACGCTGGTCGCCGCGCTCGACATGCACGGCTTCTGGGAACATACGGCGCTGAGTTACATCGCGCTCGCCTTCCTGCTCGGCATCCGTCCCTGGCTCGTCGACAAGCCCGCCGCGGGCAGCTACATGGGCATCGGCGCGTTTCAAATGGTGCGCCGCAGCGCCTACGAGGCCGCCGGCGAGCACAAGCGCCTCGCCATGGAAGTGGTCGACGACATGAAACTCGGCAAGATGGTGAAGCGCGCCGGGTTCCGCTCGAACGTCGGTTTCGCCGAGGGCTACGTGCGTCTGCGCTGGCAGGAGGGTTTGCGCAACATCACGCGCGGCCTCACCAAGAACATGTTCGCCGGGATGAGCTTCCATGTCTGGAAAGCCGTGGGCACGTTTTTCGCCGTATTGATATTGAGCGTTCTGCCGTTCGTCGCGCTGGCGTTTACACATGGACTGACTTTCTGGCTGGCCGTCGCGGCGTCGATTGGCGCAATCGTGTTCAACGCGGCCGTGCTCCGCGGCTCCGGCGCCGAATCGCCTGTCTACGGAATCGCCCATCCCGTTGGCGCGCTGGTGTTCGCCTGGATCGCGATCCGCTCGATGGTGGTGACGCTGTGGCGCGGCGGAATCGTCTGGCGCGACACGTTTTACCCCCTCGATGAGTTGCGCCGCGGCAGCGTCTGAGAATCGACCATCAGGGACAAAGCCACGCCGTGAAACACCAGAAGCCTGTCATCCCCCTGCTCACGCGCCCAGGCAGCCACCGTTCCGTTGCCCGTGGATGAATGGACCCCCTCGCCCGACGGCTCGCGCATCGCGACCACTTCCTACAGCTTCCAGCAGTCGATCATTCACGTCGTGCCGGCGAGCGGCGGCCAGGCGAAGGACATCACCGTCAAAGACTGGATCCGGCTCACGTCGCTCACCTGGGCTGCCGACGGCAACAGCCTGTTCGCCAGTTCCGATTCTTCCCGCGGATCGACGCTCCTGCATATCGACATGAACGGCGACGCGCAGCCTTTGCTGAGAAACGGAAATGATTTCTTCCTGGTGACGGCCTCGCCCGACGGCCACCATCTGGCGTTCGGCGCGGTCCAATACAACAGCAATGCCTGGATCATCCCGGATGTGCCCAAGCCCTGAACCCGGGCTCACGTAACCGGCCGCTCCCCGGCCTCGTTCCCGGGTCTTGCCAGCCACAAACACACTGAAGGAGTAGCCGGTTGACGGCGGAGAAATGAGGTCCTAGACTCGCTTTTAAGCAGGTGTTTCGCGAATCTGGGTATGACAGTCCGCTTCCCGGAAGGCAGGATTGGTTGAAAGAAGGGCCTGTAAGCCAGCCGACGAGTGATCGGTTTCGAGCGCTCGTCGAGTCGGCGCCGGATGCTGTAATCATCGTCGACGCCGAAGGAAAAATCTCGCTCATCAACCGGCAGACCGAGAAACTGTTCGGCTACAGCCGTGAAGAACTGCTGGGCCAGCCGGTGGAGATGCTCGTTCCGGCCGCGCACCGCGCGGAACACGTAAACCATCGCACCGCTTATGCGAAACATCCTCAGGCGCGGCCGATGGGCGCGGGCCTCGAGCTTTTCGGTTTGCGCAAGGACGGCACCGAATTCCCCGTCGAGATCAGCCTGAGCGCGTTGAACACCGGCGAAGGCATCGAGATCATCAGCACCATCCGCGACATCACTCGCCAGAACAGGATGAAAGAGGAGCTTCGCGAAGCGAGCCGCGAGCTCGAACGGCGTGTTGAGGAGAGAGCCGGCGAGTTGGCCCGCACGGTCCGTGCGCTCGAGGCGGAAATCGCCATTCGCGGCGAAGCGCAAGAGGCGCTCGAACGCGAGCGCGACCGCGCGAAGAGCTACCTCGACATCGCCGAAGTGATCCTGCTCGTGCTCGACCGCGCCGGACGCGTCGTGATGATCAACCGGAAGGGCCATCGCCTGCTCGGCTACTCGGAATCGGAGCTTATGGGCCAGGATTGGTTCGAAATGTGCCTGCCCGCTCGCACTCGTGCCAAGGCCAGGCAGATCTACACCAAAATCCTGGCCGGCGATCTGGTCGAAGCCCTGGAAAATCCGGTGCTCACCAGCAACGGCGAGGAGCGCCTGGTCGCTTGGTACAATTCGCTCGTGCGGGACCGGATAGGCAACATTCTCGGCACGCTCAGCTCCGGCGAGGACATTACCGACCGGCGCCGCTCGGAGGAAGCGGTCCGCAAGCTGGCCTTGATCGTCGAGTCGTCGGAAGAGGCCATCATCGGCAAGACGCTCGACGGCATCATCCTCAGCTGGAACTCCGGCGCCGAGCGGCTCTACGGCTACACGGCCGAGGAAGCCATCGGCCGGCACGTGACGATGCTCTCGTCACCCGACCACCCCGACGAGATTGAACACATCATGGAAAGCATTCGCCAAGGCGAGCGCGTCGGCCGCATCGAAACCGTCCGCCGCGGCAAGGGCGGCAAGAGGGTGGAAATCTCGCTCTCCGTTTTTCCCGTGCTCAACGCGGGAGGCAAGCCGGCCTCCGTGGCGACCATCGCCCGCGATATCAGCGAACGCAAACGCATGGAACAGCAGTTGCGTCAGTCGCACAAGATGGAGGCGATCGGGCGCCTGGCTGGCGGCATCGCGCACGATTTCAACAATCTGCTGGGCGTGGTGCTGGGAGATTGCGAACTCCTGCTCAACGATTCCGTCACGCCGGTGCAGCGCGAAAAGCTCATCGAGATCCAGGAAGCCGGCGGCCGGGCCGCTTCCCTCACCCGTCAACTGCTGGCTTTCAGTCGCCAGCAGGTGCTCGACACGCAAATTCTGAATCTGAACACGGTGCTCGCCGGTTTCGAAAGCATGCTACGCCGCCTGGCCGGAGACCAGATCGTGCTTCACATGCTGTTCGCCCCCAGCGTCGCTCCGGTCCGCGCCGATCCCAACCAGCTTTTGCAAGTGCTCCTGAACATGGTGGTGAACGCGCGGGACGCGATGCCCAACGGCGGCACGATTCGCATTGAGACGGCGAGCAGCACGCTTGACGAGGCCTACGTGAGCGGGCATCCGAGCATGCGCTCCGGCCCTTACGTGATGATCTCCGTCGCCGACAATGGCCCCGGCATGGACGCCGAAACCCTATCGCACCTCTTCGAGCCGTTTTTCACCACCAAGACGAGCGGCCAAGGCACCGGCATGGGCCTCGCCACCGCCTACGCGCTCATCCAGCAGGTGAATGGCTCGATCTGGGCCTACAGCGAGCCCGGCCACGGCACGCTCTTCAAGATCTTCCTTCCCAGCGCCGAGGCGGATGCCGTCGCGCCCGAAGCGGAAGCCGCGCCTGCGCAAGCCGAGTCTGCCGATGAACTCCCGCGCGGAAAGGAAACCGTGCTGCTCGTCGAGGATTCAGGATTGCTCCGCCGCGTGACCGCGGAATTCCTGAAGCGCGTCGGCTACACCGTTATCGACGCGGCGGACGGGCCGGAAGCGCTGGATGTGGTGAGCAACCACCGCGGCAAGATCGACTTGCTCCTGACCGATCTCGCGATGCCGGGGATGAACGGCAAGGAGCTGGCCCAGAAACTGGTCGGCCGCCTGCCAAAACTGAAAGTGTTGTACACCTCGGGTTACGCCGGCTCGATTTTGCAGGAACGCGATTATCCCGGCCTGTCGGCGGCGTTTCTGGAAAAACCATTCACCTGGCAGAGCCTGGCACAGAAAGTCCGCGCGGTGCTCGACCACGACAGTCCCGACATCCTTTCCAAGAAATAATTGCATTCACTGCCGACCCCAGACGTAACCAAGGTCCGATTCTGACAATACGGACCGTCTCGTATCCATGAAGGCATCGGGACGGCGCCTGGTGCGCCCAACCCACAACCGCTACGGATCACACCAGTCCACACGCCGTTTCGTGCAGCGACGGTTTTAGTAGCGCAGCAACTCTTGGCTGCGGCTTTTGCATTTGGCCTCGGCGTCGAACGACCTGGTGCTGATAACTTCAGGCCCATGGGGAAACGGGTGCGGCAGTGCTGGACGGAAAAGACCGCAGCCAAGAGTGGCTGCGCTACGGGGAAGCGTCTTTCAGCGCTTTTTGCGGCGGCGGGGGGAAACGGGCGCGGGGGCAGCGGGGATTTCAACGCCGTCAGAAACCGCGGCGGAGCGTGAACTCTCGCCATCCGCGCCGGCGACGCCGGAGTGCTTCTGCGTCTCGGGCGCGGCGGCTTCGGCCGGCACGTACATCTCGACCGTGCGCTGTTTCAGCGCGCGGATGCGGTCGCGAATCTGGGCGGCCTGCTCGAACTCGAATTTCTTTGCCGCTTCGCGCATCTTGATTTCGAGATCGGCGATCGCCTGGCGCAACTGCTCTTCGGTGGCGAATTCGTCGACGAGCGAATCCTCGGTGGACACCTCGACGTAATCGGCCTCGACAATCGCGGCGAGTTCCATATCGACAGCCTTGATGATGGATTGCGGCGTGATGCCGTGTTCTCGGTTGTATTCCGTCTGCTTCGCGCGGCGGCGAGCGGTTTCGTCCATCGCCTCGCGCATCGAACGCGTGATGCGGTCGGCGTACAAAATGGCGCGCGCGGCGACGTTGCGCGCGCAGCGGCCGATCGTCTGGATCAGCGACGTGGCGCTGCGCAGATAGCCTTCCTTGTCCGCGTCAAGAATCGCGACGAGCGACACCTCCGGCAGATCGAGCCCTTCGCGCAGCAGATTGATGCCGATCAGCGCGTCGAACGCGCCGCGGCGCAGATCGCGCAGAATGCGCACGCGCTCCAGCGTATCGATTTCCGAATGCAGGTAGCGGCAGCGCACGCCGACTTCGGTGAAATATTCGGCCAGGTCCTCGGACATGCGCTTGGTGAGCGTGGTAACGAGCACGCGCTCGTTGCGCTCGGCACGCACGCGAATTTCCTCCAGCAGATCGTCCACCTGCCCGCGTACCGGGCGGACCTCGATTTCCGGATCGAGCAGGCCCGTGGGCCTCACCACTTGCTCGGCGAACACACCTGCCGCCTGTTGTAGCTCGTAAGGCCCGGGCGTCGCGGAAACGTAGACGGCTTGATGCACGCGATGCTCGAACTCCTCGAACGTCAGCGGGCGGTTGTCGAGGGCCGAAGGCATGCGGAATCCGTAATCGACCAGCGTCTGCTTGCGCGAGCGGTCGCCGTGATACATCGCGTGGAGCTGCGGGACGGTCTGGTGCGATTCGTCGATGAACAGCAGGAAATCCTGCGGGAAATAGTCGAACAGCGTCGCGGGCGCTTCGCCCGGCAAACGGCCGGACATGTGGCGCGCGTAATTTTCGATGCCGTGGCAATAGCCGATGGTGCGCATCATCTCGACGTCGAACTGCGTGCGCTGCCACACGCGCTGCGCCTCGATCACTTTTCCCTGCCGCTCCAGTTCTCCGCGCCACCAGTCGAGTTCCTTCAATATCGATTCGATCGCGCGCTCGCGCCGGTCGGCGGGCATCACGTAGTGCGATTTCGGATAGAGCGTCAGACGAGCGAGATCGCTTGCACCGCTCGTTTCGCCCGTGAGCGGATCGATCGCGCGAATCTGCTCGATCCGGTCGCCCCACAGCTCGATGCGATAGGCGATGTCTTCATAGGAGGGATGGATTTCGATGCGGTCGCCGCGCACGCGGAACGAGCCGCGTCGCAAGTCTTCCGAGCGCTCGTACTGGATGTCGACGAGCTTGCGCAAGAGCGCCTCGCGCGCGATCGACTGGCCCTTCTCCATGGCGAAGAGCATGGCGTAATACTCTTCCGGCGCGCCGAGCGCGTAGATGCAGGAGACCGAGGCGACGATTACCACGTCGCGCCTTTCGTGCAGCGAGCGCGTGGCGCCCAGGCGCAGCTTGTCGAGTTCGTCGTTGATCGTCGCTTCCTTCTCGATGTAGGTGTCGCTCGAAGGGATGTAGGCTTCCGGCTGGTAGTAATCGTAGTAGCTGACGAAATATTCGACGGCGTTGCGCGGGAAAAAGCCGCGGAATTCGTGATAGAGCTGCGCGGCGAGCGTCTTGTTGTGCACGATCACGAGCGTCGGCCGGTTCACGCGCTCGATCACCTTCGCCATCGTGAACGTCTTGCCCGAGCCGGTGACGCCGAGCAGCACCTGATGGTTCAGGCCCTCGCGGACGCCGTTGGCGAGTTGCTCGATCGCTTCGGGCTGATCGCCGCGGGGCTCAAATTTGCTGGAAAGTTCGAAGTTCATTGCGCCAGTCGTTTCGAAGGCGAGCGTAGGCTCACGCCCGATCTTACATTGTAAGCGGTGGATGGTCCGGCAGGCTCATTTGACAGGACTTCTTCCCCGGAGGCCCGTGCGGACGCGAACTGGCACAAGACGTGTCACGAAGTGTCACAAGGTCGAACGGAATCATGGATAAGCGCCCTGTTTGCAATGCACTTGTCACGCGAACCGTCACTGGCCGGGTCCCCTGGCGGAATGTGACACTTCGCGGCTGGATGACGACTTTTCGGGAGATTTCGCGCGGGGATAGGAACGGCGATTTTTACACGTTCGCCACGCGGTAGCGTAACGGGGAATGGTCGGAGGTGCAATGAGAGCTTCTACGTAAGGACTCTTGGCCTCGGTAAACGGTCCAAGACCGCACAGATCGCACCCTTTGCGAACCCCGCAAAGGATGCGGCACCCGCAAATTCAAGTCGTTAAACCACCCCGAGCGTACGCCACCCGCCTGCCTATCGTTACGGGTTGTAGGTTCGGAATCCTGCTCGTGGGAGATGAAGGCAACTTCCCCAGGCGCAATTACGGCGCCCGGGGCACCCGGTGCCCCGAAGCTGGGCCACCCGCCAATGTTGTTCCATTTACGGGGGAGAAGCTGGCCCTCCTAGCGATGAAATGGAGCTAGCTAGCGTCGCGATGTCATGCTGGGCGGAGGCATTGTTCGAGCCAGATACCGGGAATGCCCTCCAGTGTATAGACTGGGTCGCCGCCGTGGTAGAACCCGACACCTATAACTTTGGCCTCATGATCGGCGTATGCGAGCTGCTCCGGGCGAAGCCGGTGGTGGTACTTCCATTCCCGCATGAAAAGCTCCAGGAAATCGCGATCGGAATGACAGCCGAGATTCGCTTTTCCGCAAATTGCTGGTGCGATTCGTGCTTGACCGGGAGGCGTGGGGCGCATAGATTTCTGGCCGGAGGGCTATACCCAAAATGAAACGTTTCTCCGAATTTCTCAATTCGCGGGCACTGGTTCTGCTCGTCATGGCCGGGGCGCTGGTGGCGTTGGGCGCGGCGGCGGGCGACAGTCCGGTACCGCAAGAGCAATTGACCTCGAAACTGCACTGGCGCAGCGTGGGCCCGTACATCGGCGGGCGCGTGGTGACGGTGACGGGCGTTCCCGGCCACAACGACCTCTTTTATATGGGGACGGTGGGCGGGGGCATCTGGAAGAGCACGAACTACGGCATTTCGTGGACGAACATTTCCGACGGCACGCTGAAGAGCGCGAGCGCCAGCATCGGCGCCATCGCGGTGGCCGATTCGAATCCCAACATTCTCTACGCGGGCACCGGTGAGAGCGACATCCGCGGCGACATGATCACCGGCAACGGCATTTATAAATCCACCGACGCGGGCAAGACGTGGAATTACATGGGATTGGCCGATACGCATACGATCAGCAACATCGTGGTCGATCCGAAAAATCCGGACGTCGTTTACGCGTCGTCGATGGGGCACGTTTTCGTGCCCGATCCCGATCGCGGCGTTTTTAAGTCGACCGACGGCGGGAAGACGTGGAAGAAGGTCCTGTTCGTCGACGACAAGACGGGCGCGATCAACCTGGTGATGGAACCGTCGAATCCCGACGTGCTGTACGCGGCGATGTGGCAGGCACAGCGCACGCCCTGGTCGCTGGTGAGCGGCGGGCCTCGCAGCGGGCTCTACAAGACCACCGACGGCGGCGCGCACTGGACGAACCTGACGCACAACGAAGGTTTCCCGACGGGCGTGCTGGGGCGCCTCGGCGTAGGCGTTGCGGCGAGCAATCCGAACATCGTTTACGCGATCGCGCAGGCAAAAGAGGGCGGCGTGTTCCGCTCCGAGGACGGCGGCAAGACGTGGCATCGCGTGAATTCGCAATGGATGCTGCGGCAGCGCGCCTTCTATTACATGGCGATTTTCGTCGATCCGAAGGACCCGAACAAAGTGTACGCGCCGAACGTGGACGCGCTGTGGGCCTCCAATGACGGCGGCAAGTCGTGGAAGAAGCTGCGGCCGCCGCACGGCGACAATCACGTCGTCTGGATCAATCCCGACAATACGAACATCCTGCTTGAAGGCAACGACGGCGGCGCGACGGTTTCGACCGACGGCGGCAAGACCTGGAGCAGCGAGCACAACCAGCCCACGGGCCAGTTCTACCACATCAGCATCGACGATCAGTACCCCTACCACATCTACGGCGCGCAGCAGGACGAGGGATCGGTGGATGGGCCGAGCGCTTCGCCGGGTGGGATGATCGATCTCGGCGAATGGGACCGCGTGGCGTACGGCGAGAGCACGTTCGTCGCGCCGCAGCCGGGCAGCCCGAACATCACGTACGGCAGCGGCTACTTCAGCATCTTCCTGCGGTACGACAAGATCACCGGGCAGTATGAAAGCGTGAGCCCGTGGCCGAATTATCAGGAAGGCTCATCGTCGGGCGAGCTGAAAAATCGTTTCGGCTGGACGCACCCGATCATCTTCTCGCCCGCGAATCCGAAAGAGTTGCTCATCAGTTCGCAGTACGTCTACAGGAGCTTGGATTACGGGCGCACGTGGGACCGCATCAGCCCGGACCTGACGCGCAACGATCCGGAGACGCAGAAGCCGAGTGGCGGGCCGATCAATCTGGACCAATCGGGCGCCGAGATTTATCCGGACGTTTCCTCGCTGGCGGTTTCGCCACTCGACGGGAAGGTGATCTGGGCGGGCTCGGCGGACGGGCTGGTCCACGTCACCACTGACGGCGGCGCGAACTGGCAAGCGGTGCGGCCGCCGGACTTGCCGGAACGGTGTTACGTCAGTTCGATCGAGCCGTCGCACATCGCGGCCGGAACAGCGTTCCTGAGCGCACAGCGGTACATGTGGGACGATTTCCATCCATACGTCTACGAAACCACCGATTACGGCAAGCACTGGACCTCGATCACCATGGGCCTGCCCTTGGATCAATTCGTCTACGTGATCCGGCAGGATCCGAGCGACGAGAACCTGATGTTCATCGGCACGCGGAGCACCGTCTACGTCAGCTTCGATGCGGGCGCGCACTGGCAGCCGCTCACGCTGAACCTGCCGACGGCGCAGGTGCGCGACATCGCCATCAACTCGCGGCAGGGGCAGGTGGCCATCGCCACGCACGGGCGCGCGTTCTGGGTGCTCGATAACCTGGCGATGCTCGAGCAACTGACGAAGCATCCGTCGGTGGAGTCGAATGCGGCGTACGTCTTCGAACCCGAGCACGCTTGGCTCACGCACGCCTACGGCGCGTCCGAATTTGCGCGGCCGGGCGTCGGCCAGAATCCGCCGTTCGGCGCGACCGTGTTCTTCCACATCCCCGCAAACTACGACGGCAAAACGCCGGTGAAACTTGAATTCCTGGGGCCGAACGGCCAGTTGATTCGCAGCTTTACCCTGCACCTGCAGAAAAAGAAGATGACGAAGGAGCAGGAAGAGGCAGAGGCTGCCACCGAGAGGTCGCCATCCGAGGTGGAGAAGGCGCAGGAGGAAAAACTGACTTCGATCGAGCCGGGCATGAACCGGTTCCAGTGGGATTTGCGGTATCCGAAGGCCACCGAAGTGAAAGGTTTCTGGGTGCCCGTTCCCGCGGGAGGATTGCCGGATACCGTCAATGGGCCGGTGATCGTGCCGGGAAGGTACTCGGTGCGGCTGGATTACGGCGGCGGGATGACGCAGCAGAGCTTCAACGTCACGCTCGATCCGCGGCTCGATGCCAGCACTGAGGATCTGAATGCGCGGCTCGCGCTCGAACAGAAAATCCATTCCGCGCTCGATACGCTCAACAAAACGATCAATCGCGCCATCGACGCGCGCGAAAAACTCGAGGCCGCCGTTCGCGGGCATAAGCTGACCGAAGCGCAGGCCCGGCCGGCGATCGCGGCGCTGACTCGCGAGATCGACAGCGTGGTGCAGCTCGCCACGCAATCGAGCGAGGGCACGCTGCTCTTCCCGACGAAGCTCCGCAGCCACCTCGCTTACCTCGCGGCCGATATCGACCTCGCGTACACCAAACCTACCGACGCGCAATACACCGTGTTCGAGGAACTCGACAAGCAAGCTGCCACGGGAGAGAAGAACCTGGAAGCGGCTATCGACGCGGCCAACAAGGTGATGTG
>JAGWOX010000338.1 GCA_028877145.1 Acidobacteriota bacterium
CACTCTTCGGTCCATTCGTTCAGCGTGCCCGAGAGGTCGCCGGCGTGGGTGGTCCAATGCTCGCCGTCGCTCGAGTTGCCGGTGCAATAGGAGCGGTGCTCGGTGACCGCGTCCCAGAAGAAAGTCGAGATGTCGTAGTAGCGCTGGTCGCCGGTGATTTCGTAGAAGCGGGCGGCGCCGATCACCTTCGGAATGTTCGTATTGGTGTGGAGACCGGTCAGTTCGTCGCGGAACGCGGCCAACGGATCGAAGAAATCCTTGTGCTCGAAATGACGAGCGATGCCGAGATACTGCCATTTGCCGGTGGCCGCAGCGAGGTTGCAGAGGACTTCGAACATGCCTCCCTGCTCCACTTCAAGGACGCGCTGCATATGGTCCTCGCTGAGTGGTCCGGCCCACCGGCCAACCCAAGTGGCCATCTGCTCGAGCGTTTCGAGCGCCTGCTGGTTGCCGGTGTATTGATACATATCGAAGTGGCCGGCCATGATCTTGTGCAGGGTGTAGAAGGGCGCCCAGACGGGACGGCCTTCGCGCAGGCGGTCGAATTCCTCCACGGGAAATGCGCTCAGGTAGCCGTTCTGGAGGGCCTTCTGGCACAGGGCGAGCTGGGCGACCATGTCGTCGGCTTTCTTCTTCAATTCCTCGTCACCGGTGCTGGCATACATCTGCGCGCAGGCGGAGAGATAGTGGCCGCCGGCGAAATGGCCGCGCAACTCGCAGTTCGGCCTCTCCCAGCCGCCAAGCGGCTCGGCGGAGGACGGCAGGCCGGCCGTGACGCGGAACATGTGGAGCAGGCGGTCGGAAGGGATGGAATGGAGATATTGGCGATTGATCTCCATCTGGTCCTTGAACGGGCCGGCGGCGAGGCGGACCTGCTTCATCGGGAATGGAGTGACTTTCGGAGTGATGGAGTGCAGGAAGCGGGGGCGGCGACCCTGCTGCGGCGGCGCCGGGGCGGTGGCGCCCGCTCTTGATAGCGCGAAGAGAGGCTTCGGGAGCAATTCCGCTCCCGTGGCGGCCATCGCCCCGAGCAGGAATTTTCTGCGCGACACTCCATCTTTCCAGATCGTCATGACGGTTCCCTCCTGCCGCGTTTTGACATGCCGCCGGCTTCCAGAAAACGTTTACATTCGTGAACGCTGCTCCTCAGCCGCGGTGGCTGTGGAACGCAACACGATATACCGCTCATTGAGTACAGGCAAGCCCTTTTGCGCCACGCCATTCGCAAAATCCTGCGAGCAGTTCCGGCGCAAGGGTGGGAGGCTGGTAGCCAGCTTCCACGCCCGACCCACCCTTCGGGCAGACGGCACCCAAAGAGTGGGGCACCCTGAAGGACTCGCGGGAGTTTCAGAGTGCCTCACGTCAGAAAACCCTGCTTCTTTGGCTTGACCTCAGTGGATTGAACTCGCGATTCGGGCGAACTGGACTTGCAGTGTGGCGCCTGTCATCGGGACCCTGATTTCGTTACCTTGGCTGCCATTGCTGGAGAACCGCTCGAAGGGATGACCATCGAGGTTCACCTGGTAGACGCCGGATGGAAGGCCGGCAATGAGAATCGTTGTTTGGTGGCGGCCGGAAGCGCGGTTTTCCAGCGTGAAAGTCATCCGGCTGAGCGAACGATCAAAGACGACCGGCGAACCCTTTTTGAAGCCGTCGCGGGCGAGCAGGATGTGGAGGCGATCGGCGCCGAGGAAAATGTGAAAACGAGCGCGCAGTCCGTCCCTCGGAACCACTTCGACCAGGGATTTCTTTCGTGCGAGTTTTCCGCCATACGCGTAGAGACCGAAGATCGGATCATCGACCACGATCGTCGCGGCCGAGCGCAAGGCGCCGGTGAAACCGAGATCGATTTCGCCGGAATACCACCACGGACCGCGCCCCATCACCTTGTTGCCGAACCAGGCTTGTCCCCAGGGCCGCGGCTCGAAACCGCCGCTGGCGCCGCCGTCGTTGTTCTTGCCGGGATACCAGTAGCCGTAATTCGAGGCTTTGGTTCCGGCGTTGAGCAGCGCCCAGGAACTGAGATAGGAGGCGTAGCCGAGGCTCAGATCGGGAAGCGGATTGCGGGCGAAATGGAGCGCGTAATCGAGCACGGCCCAGCCGCCCATCTGCGACATGTAGCTCAGCGTGTAGCCGGCGTTGCCGCGACCGCGATAGTCGCTGCCCAGATCGTAGTAGGCCGGCTCCAGCCAGCCGCGGTCGCCAATGTTCAAGCGGATCTGCTCGTGAAGGAAATCCGAGGCGTCCTGATAGCTGACCTGGTGCTGAAAACTGTCAATCAGCGGAGAAGCGGAAGCAGGGTCGCCGGGAAGCCGGGCATTTTCCATGGCGTATTTCGCGAGCGCTTCGGTCGATTCGAAGCCGGTGGAATCGAAGGGATATTCGGACTGGAAAAGGTCGGGGTGGTCGTTGACGAAATACTCGACTTTCTTCTGCCAGTGCGCCTCGAGCCAATCGGCCTGTTGGGGATGGCCATTTTCGCGGAGCGCGCGGACGATTTTCGGAATCACCAGTTCGTCGTAGGTGCCCGTTCCGTAGGCGGACCAGTGAGTCAGTTCGTTGGGCACGGTGAAAAAGTCCTTGGCGGTGCCGAACGCGCGTTCGAGATAGCCGTTCGCGTCGAGGTAGCGGGTCAGATTCGGATAGAGTTTCGCGACGCGGTACATGTAATAGTACATGGTGA
>JAGWOX010000086.1 GCA_028877145.1 Acidobacteriota bacterium
GGCGGGCTGGGGCGTGTACTCATTTTTTGCCCGGCCGAACGCGGTTCCGTTCCAGAACTTCACCATCACGCCGGTGACCAGCTCGGGTGACACGACCGCGGCCGCCATCTCTCCCGACGGGAAGTACATTCTGAGCGTGAAAAGCGACGCCGGCGAAGAGAGCCTGTGGCTGCGCAATATTCCGACGGGGAGCGACACCCAGGTGATCGCGCCCGCCGAGACCAGCTACCGCAATCCGGCATTCTCGCCGGACGGAAACTACATCTACTTCAAGCGAGCTACCTCCAACATTACGACCAGCTACGATCTGTTTCGCGCTCCTGTGCTCGGCGGTACACCCCAGGTCGTCGCTCGCGACGTCGACAGCAACGTCACCTTTTCGCCTGACGCCAAGACCATGGTCTACCTCCGCGCAAACGATCCCGAAGTCGGCAAGTTCCGCATCCTTACCGCCGCGCCGGACGGCAGCAACGAAACCACGATCTACAGCGGCCCTTTGACCGAAAGCTCCGTTTTTTCCGTCTCCTGGTCGCCGGGAGATCTCCTCGCCTGGCCTCGGCCCGCCAGCGGGGCCTCCTTCAACGCCATCGCCTTGTTCGACGTGTCCTCGAAAGATCTCCGGGGGTTCGCCCCGTTCGGGGGAAAGGTCGACCAGGTTGCCTGGATGCCCGACGGAAACGGCCTCGTGATCGCCGATGAGACCCTGCAATCGGGCGCTCGCACCCAGCTTGGCTTCGTCTCCTATCCCTCCGGAAAGTTCACTCCCCTCACTCGCGATACCAACAACTATCCTTCCTTCTCGCTTTCCAGCGATGGCAAGACGATCGCCGCGGTCCAGCAAGTTCGCGACTTCCATCTGGCTCTGCTTTCATCGGCGGGAGCCCAAATCCCAGCCGTAGCTCTGGCCACCGCGCAGGATATCAGCTCGTATAGCTGGGACGGCAACGACCTGCTTCTGAACAAGGGTTCCGACATCGTTCGGGTTTCCAGCGACGGCCAGTCTTCGACCACCCTCATCCACGATCCCGGCGCGATCGTCTTTTCTGTGAATTCCTGCCCCGCCGCCCATGCGATCGTATTCACCTGGCTCGGCCACGGAGCGAATCCCAACCCAACGATCTGGCGTGCCGGCGCCGATGGAACGAACCCGGTACAGGTGACGCACGGTCAACTCGACTTGTCGCCGATTTGCTCTCCCGATGGGAAGTGGCTCTATTACTCGGCGCTGGGCCAGATGACCCTGATGAGGGTCCCACTTGCCAAGGGTAGCCCGGCTGAGGCCGTCGCCGGCAGCGCCGTGCCCAACGGGATTCCTGGCTCGCCGGACTTCAGTCTTTCTCCGGATGGAAAGGAGCTTGCTTTCCTCGCTACGGTGGTCAACCCGGCGACGAAGCAGACCAGGCAGGAAATCGGTCTGCTCGATATCAACGCGGGAAAGCCCGCGCGGCTGCTCGATCCCGACCCGCGAATCGCCGATGGTCCCATTTTCACGCTCGACGGAAAAGCGCTGTCTTACAAGATCCGCGAGAAGGGCGTGGACAACATCTGGATTCAGCCCCTCGACGGCAAGCCCGGCCACCAACTCACCAAGTTCACCAGCGAGCAGATCCAGGAATTTCAATGGTCGCCCGATGGGAAAAGCCTGGCGGTGCTCCGCGGTCATATCAACTCCAACGTCGTCCTCCTCCAGGCAACAAATCCCTGAGTCGGCCGCGGGAACTCTAGAGCACGCGGGGAAGAAAGTGCGTCTCATTTTGCAAGGCATGACTCCCGCAATTGATTGTCCCGCCCGGCCGCAGTAGCGGAAAGAGGAAGCCGTCCCTTATTACCGACAATCAACGGATTTTAAGCTGCCCTCGACGTACCCGCCATAGCCATCACTGGAACGCAATGCGCGGTTGCCGTCATTGAAGAGCAGGCCATCTATTGATCGGATGTTGTAGCCCCGCTCGTGGCCAAAGTCGCTGCGGACGTTATATTCAACGCGAATGAGAGTCTTGTTCGACTGAACCAGCCTGGACTTGAGTTCGGGAGAGAATACTGCGTCGTAGCAGTAGCCTCCCCCAACCATTCGATAGATGACTACGGGCGCCTGCCCTTTTTCGTCTGTCTCAACATTGCCCCAGGGTGCCGACCCGTTTACTGACCACTCCATCGAGTACGTGTGAATCGCGAGCTTGTTCGTGAATGCCCTATCCACGACGAATGCCGCTAGGACGAGACTGAGCGAAATCGCGAGAGGAACAACCCTTCGGGTCTCCGGCCTTCGAAAAGCCGTCGCGAGCAGCGCCAGCGCAACGGCGACGCAGAGTAAAAGGAGGTGATCGAAGGTATCGGCCTGTTTGAAGTTTGGCAGGGTCGAGACGAGCAACGCCGCGATTCCCAGCACAGGGAAAAGGCTCAGCCCCGCGGCTAATGACGGTCGAACCATCCATACGAATCCGGAGGCGGCCCACAGAATGGCGCAGGGAACGTACCAGAAACTCGGCGTAGCCAGCAAAAGCAACAGGGAAACCAACGCTCCCGAGAGGAGAAAGAACAGGCCAAGCAAAACCCTGACCCATCTGGACTCGAAGCGCACACCGGCGCCAAAAAAGCGCACGCTGAAATCTCCTTCTACACTTTCCTTGTTACGGAATCATACACTCATCCTTCCCCAGACGCGGAGCGGAGACGACCTTCTCGCATCCTGATGTCGTATCCGGCCGAATCCGCGGTGTCCCTTTTTCGCGTCCGTAACCGCCACCGCTATTCGATTGACATGCCCCGGTGCGCCGCCTAACATTCCTGCCTGATGTCCTCCAACGATGTTCTCATCGGCAAAACCATCTCCCACTACCGCGTGACCGAACGGCTCGGCGGCGGCGGGATGGGTGTCGTCTACAAGGCCGAGGACACCAAACTTGGCCGCTTCGTCGCGCTGAAATTCCTGCCTGACAACGTGGCGCACAACCATGCCGCGCTCGAGCGTTTCCAGCGCGAGGCCCGCGCCGCCAGTTCCCTGAACCATCCCAACATCTGCACGATTTACGACATCGACGAGCACGAAGGCCGGCCTTTCATCGCGATGGAGCTGCTGAAGGGCGTCACGCTCAAGCACCGCATCGCCATGGGCCCGCTCCCGCTCGATACGCTGCTCGATCTCGCCATCGGCGTCGCCGACGCGCTCGACGCCGCCCACCGCGAAGGCATCATCCATCGCGACATCAAGCCGGCCAACATCTTCGTCACCGATCGCGGCCAGGCCAAAATCCTGGATTTCGGCCTGGCGAAGGTTGTAACGCCGGCCGCCAGCAACGTAACAGCAACCCTGGACGGCGACCCGACCGTAGCCGAAGCCAATCTCACCAGTCCTGGCGTTGCTCTCGGCACCGTGGCATACATGTCGCCGGAACAGGCGCGCGGCCGCGTGGTCGACGCCCGCAGCGACATTTTTTCCTTCGGCGTCGTGCTCTACGAGATGGCCACGGGCCGGCAGGCCTTTTCCGGAGCGACCTCAGCGGAAATTTTCGAGGCAATTCTGAATCGCGCGCCCGTGGCGCCAGTGCGCCTGAATCCCGAGGTCCCGGCCGAACTCGAGCGGATCATCAATAAATTGCTCGATAAAGATGTGAAGCTGCGTTACCAGCACGCGGACGAATTGCGTGCCGATCTCGAGCGCCTGAAACACGACACCGATTCCGGCCGCTCGGCCGTGACCATGGCCGCACCCGCGGCAACGCCCGGACCCGCCGGTGCAACTCCTGCCCCGACGCCATCGGGCGGCACGCCCATCGGCGCCGCCGCATCGTCCTCGGCCGTTCCCGCCTCCGACAGCTCGGCCGTCGTCGCCGCGGCCAAGCGCCACAAATGGAGCATCTTCACCGGCGCGTTCGTCTTGCTGGCCCTTCTTGCCGCTGCGGGTTGGGGAGTGTATTCCTTCCTCGCCCGGCCTGCTCCGGTAGCGCAAGTTCCATTCCAGAATTTTACGATCAGCCAGATCACCAGCTCGGGGGACGCGATCGCGGCGGCGATCTCGCCCGACGGAAAATTCATCCTCAGCGTGAAGAATGAGGGCGGCCTCGAAAGCCTCTGGCTGCGCAACGTCCCAACGTCCAGCGATACGCAGATCATCGCTCCGGCGCCCGTGCAATACAACGATCTGGCGTTCTCGACCGACGGGAACTACATCTACTTCAAGCGGTCGGTTTCCGCTACGCAGTACAACCTCTTCCGCGCCACCGTGCTCGGTGGCACGCCGCAGACCATCGTCAGCGACGTCGATAGCAACGTCACCTTTTCTCCGGACGGCAAGCGCATGGCTTACATCCGGGCAAACGATCCGAAAGTCGGCGAATTCCGTCTGCTGTCCGCCGCACTGGACGGCAGCGATGAGAAGGTGCTTTTCAATGCACCCATCGGCGGCGTGGATCTTCGCGACGTGGCATGGTCGCCCGATGGGAAACAGATCGCCTGGCCGACCGCGTCCTTCAAGAGCAGTTCCATCGCTCTCTTCGATCTCGCGTCGGGGAAGGTTCACACGTTTACGACGTTCACAGACAAGTCCGTCACGAGTCCTGCTTGGATCCCCGACGGAAGTGGTCTGCTGATGAAATATCAAGCAAGTCCGGGGGCTCCGGTGCAGGTCGGCTTTCTCTCCTTTCCCGGAGCAAAATTCGCTACCGTCACCCGCGATACCAACACCTATCCGTCCTTTTCACTCTCCGCGGACGGCAAAATCATCGCCGCGGTTCAGGCGAAAACCACCAGACGACTCGCTTTCCTCGCTCCAAACGGCGCAGAGACGCCCGGCTCTCCTTCGCCTGTGGCCGAGGAACAGAACATCGGCTGGTTTTCCTGGGACGGCAACGACGCTTTGCTGTTCGCCGAAGGAGGGAGTCTGCTGCGCGTCACGGCCGATGGCCGCTCGCGGAGCACCTTGCTCCATGATCCCAATTCGCTGATCGGTTTCCAGTCTCCCTGCGAAGGAGGACGCTCCATCGTTTTTGGCTGGTTTAACCACGGCGGCAGAGGGGTCGCGATTTGGCGCGTCGGCGCCGACGGGTCCAATCCCACGCAGTTGACTCCCGGGGCACCGGACCTATGGCCGGTTTGCTCGCCCGATGGGAAGTGGGTTTACTTCACGCGATTCGTGAGCGGCAACGCCGTGATCGAGAGCGTACCCGTCAGAGGCAGTGGCGCGGTGCAAGCCATTCCGCAGGGCGTAGTGCCAAACGCCTTCCTGGCATCACCCCATGGGTTCGCGATTTCTCCCGATGGGAAACAAATCGCGTATGTCGTTTCAGTGGTCGATGCCGCGTCGAAACTTGCTTCCCAAAGGCTCGCCCTTGCCGACCTCGACTCGGCGCATCCGCCGCATCTGATTGCCATTAACCAGGAGTTCTCCAACGGAGGCTTGGTGTTCACCAACGAAAGCAAGGCCGTCGCCTACACGATTCGCGAAAAGGGAGTGGATAACATCTGGGTCCAGCCGCTCACAGGCTCCGCCGGCAGTCAGCTCACCCATTTCGAGAGCGGGCAAATCAATCAATTCGCTTGGTCGCCGGACGGCAAGAAACTGGCCGTCCTCCGCAACCACACGACGTCCGATGTGGTCCTGCTGCGCGCCACCCAACCCTGACTTCCCTTGCTTTGCTTGGCGTCCCGGCCGTAAGGGGGGCGGTCACCGCGCCCTGCCTCTTCGATCCCCTCGCTAGGTTTCCACCGCCAGATCCATCGTCACTTTCGCGTTCAGCAGGCGCGAAACGGGGCAATTGGCTTTCGCACCCTCTGCGGCCTTTTCGACTGCGGCGCGATCGGCGCCCGGAGCTTTGGCTTTCACGCGCAGATGGCTCGCGGTGATGGTCCAGCCGGCGTCGAGCTTATCGAGCGAGACTTCGGCGGTGGCTTCGATGCTGGCCGGCGTTATGTTTGCGCCGCCAAGCTGCGCGGAGAAGGCCATGGCGAAGCAGCCCGCGTGCGCCGCGGCAATCAGTTCCTCGGGATTCGTGCCCGCCCCGCTTTCAAATCGCGAGCTGAAACCGTAGGCCGTATCCTTCAGCGTGCCGCTTTGCGTCGAGAGCTTGCCCTTGCCATCTTTCAATCCGCCGTTCCAGACAGCCGATCCCGTGCGTTTCATCGTGAAGTCCTCCGGTGCGTGAAGTGGATGCAGGCGTCGTGCGCCTTTAACTATGGATGACTCAGGCTCGGGCGAAGATACAGCGAGCAGAGTGAATCCAGATTATCGCTTTACCTTGAAATCGAAAACGTCGGGGCGGGAGTAATGGCCCGTGACGTCGAGCGTCAGGCTCTCTTTGGTGATCTCGCCGAAATCGAGATCGGCCGTAAGGATTGCTTCTTCATCGAGAACGGGCCCGGCAAGCAGCCGCCCGTCGGGCGCGATGATCGCGCTGCCGCCGCGCAGCAGCAACCGATCGGGCGATTCGCGCAATTCTGGAATGGGCTCGAGTTCCGGCGGCAGATCGCGCACGCGGCCCAGCGAACCGGCGGCGAGCACGAACGTTCTCCCTTCGAAAGCATAGTGGCGGCTCGCGACCAGATGCATTTCTCTTACCCACGGCCACGCGGCGACGTGAATATCTTCGGCGGCGGCATGCATGGCCTGCCGCGCAAGCGGCATCCAGTGTTCCCAGCAGATGAGTCCACCGATGCGGCCGGCCGCGGTCTCCGTGGCGGCAAGGCCCGAGCCATCGCCCTGCCCCCAGATCATGCGCTCGGTATAGGTCGGCATGAGCTTGCGGTGGCGATGAGCGAGGCGGCCATCGGCGTCGAAAACGAGCAAGGAATTGTAAAGGGTGCCCCGCCCAGCGCCTTCCCCAACGCGTTCATGGACTCCCATGGCGAGCACAATTTCATGCCGCCGGGCAATCTCCCCCAGCGCATGCGTGGCCGGGCCGGGAACGGTAACGCTATTGGCGACAAGACGCGCGTAAACCTCCTTCACCGCCGGGTGGTCCCAGACGGCAACGTCGCGGCATGCGTCAAGCCACATCGGATAGCCAGGCAGCCAGGTTTCGCCAAAGGCGACAAGCCGCGCGCCGCGGCCAGCCGCTTCGGCCGCCAATTGCGCCGCCAGTTCGAGCGAGCGCCCGAGATCGAGATACGCCGGCGCCGCCTGCACCACCGCTACCCGCACATTCGCCATTTCGCCCACCTCCGGTTCCAGGCGTGGCGCGGGCGCTCTTGCCCGCGCGCTGATAACAACCCACACCGTACCGCGCTACCCGCCTCTGTTGCGAGGCGGTAGAAGTAGTTTCGGGAAGCTTCGGCCCGATGCGGCCCAGCATCTCTGAAGCCCGTCGGCAGCGTCAAGATCGGACCGCTGCGCTCAGCATGACAGGTGCTGAGCCGAGGGGTGCACACGAACCGTCACCAGGACGGAGGGCAGTTCCGAGGCTTAAAGAGGGGCGAGCACAAGTCTCGTTTTTTCCGCGGGTTAGACCTGATCTCCATTTTCGAATGAAGTGTCACTGAAGTTGCCCAGGGCTGGACGCGTGTCGAACGAAAAACCAAGCTAAGTTGTGGATTTTCAGAAAGTTCAGATTTTGAGGGCTGGACAAATTCGACCGTTTTCAGGCAGGTGGGGAAAGTGCGCCGAAGAATAGAGGCTCCGGCGCGTCAGCATACACCGAAAAGCTTCTACTTGATAACAGGATGCTCTACGTGGGACTGCTTGTGGGGCCTGAGAGCGGATCAGGCTTGTGAGACGTGCGCGCGGCGTCTGTTTTCAGTTGGAAGAAAGCCTGGCGTATTCAGCTTTGGCCTGCCGCAGAATGGGAACATCCGGATCGGCGTCTTTCCACATGGCCAGGAAATTCTGGTAGGCAGTCCGCGCGCCCGCCTTGTCGCCACCCTTCGCTCGGGCACGCGCCAGCCCAAGTTCGGCAAGCGGATAGACAGGATCCAGAATGAAAGCGCCGCGGTGATCCAGAATCGATTGGAAATCATCGGCCGCCTGCTTCGCCTGGCCGGCCGCCAGGTGCGCGAGGCCGGAAAGATAAAAGTAGGGCGTGCCGATGTAGCGATAGGGCGCAGCAGGCTCCAGCACAGCGAGCGCCTGCTCCGGGTGGTGGGCACTCAGGGCCATGGCGGAGCGGTTTATGGGCAACCAGACGGAATTGATAAGCGTATCGTCGGGACGCCGCTTAGCCAGATCTTCGGAGAGCTTTTCCGCCATGGCGCTGTCGCCCGAAAACGCCAGGGCGCCGGCGGCATTTACTTCAACGTTGTAGTTATCTGGTTCAAGAGCGATGGCCTTCATCGCATCCGCGCGGGCGGCAGCGAAATCGCCGAAGGTGGTTTCCAGGTTTGCTTGCTGCGCCAGTACGCTGGCGGTTGCGACTTTTCCCTGCTGCGCGGGAGAAGCGGCAATGATCTGCTTGTTGACTTTGCGTGCCAGCGCGAGCTTGCCTTCGAACCCCGCCATCGCGGACTCAACGTTCAGGGCCCAGAACGGGTCTTCCTGGCGCAGTGCCTGCAGGTTGTGCTGCAGCGATCCGCTGTCTCCCTGGGCGAACGCAAACTCGGCGAGGGACTCAAGTGCCTGGGCGTTGTTCGGCTGCTTGACCAGCGCCTGCTGCATTAGCGTTTTCGCTTCGGCGAAGCGGCCTTCCATCGCGTAACCGGATGCCAGATTGCCAATCGCCAGCAGGTTGTCGGGATCGAGGCGCAGTGCGCTTTCGAGTTGCTGCCGCGCCATTTGCGTTTTGCCCAGATTGTTGTAGATGAGGCCAAGATCGATCCACGGTACCGAGTCGCGCGGATAAGTCTGCTCCCAGAGGCGGTACACCTCCGCGGCCTTGAGCAGATCGCCCGTGACCATCTGGTAGTAATGGGAGCTGATGTAAAGCCTCTCGGGCTCGCTCACGCGATTGCGCAGCGCGAACGCTCTCTCCATGTTCTCGCGTACCTGGGCCTCGTGATTCCCCTGCATGTCCAAATACACCGTCCCCAAAGTCGCGTACGCCATCGCGAAATTCGGATCGAGAGAAGTGGCCTGTTCGAGCAGGGGCACGCAGGCGGCGTAGTCGGCCCGCTGCTCGAGGTCCTGTCGCGCGAGCGAATAGGCCTTCAGCGCCTCGAGCGAATTGGTGGTGGCCTGCTCGATCGGCGTGTTGAATCTCTTGATCGAACTGAGCGATTCCCCCAGTTTCGAACGCATGGACGATGCCAGCTTGCCCAAAGCGGGCAGCACCTGATCCTTGCCCGCCGCATCCGCCTCCACGCGCGCGAGCGAGGAACCCGAAGCGCAATCGACAGCGTCGAGCGTCAGTGCATACTGATTGCCGATCCCGGAAATCGTGCCGTCGAGCGCCACCTGGCTCCCGCTCCTCTCGCAAATCTGCCGGGTCAGTTCCGGCGACAGACGCGCGTCCGCTGGCTGCTCCATCAGCCGCATCGTCTTTCGGATGGCGGCCTCGGAAACGACGTAGAAATGGGGCGATTCAGCCAGTTTCGCCGATAGCGCCGACCGGAGAGAACCGTCGAATACACTGTCACCGGTCGTGTTCACGAAGTCGGAAACCACGACCGAATCCCTGCCGGTGAGCTTTGGCGTGCGGTGCAGGAAGAAGTAGGCGCCAACGACGGCGCCGGAAATAACGAGGACGGCAATCGCACCGTGCAACTTCCGCTTGCCTCCGGTCGCCCTGCCCGTGGGCGGCTCAACCACACCGGTCCTTTGCGATGATGCGCTCGTTTCCGGCGCCGCTTGCGTTGCCGAGGCCGGCCCGACGGCCGGGGTTTGCACCGATACGCGCGCGGCCGATCGCCCGGAATCGCTGTCGCGCTTCAGGCGCTCCAGATCGGCGCGCATGTCGCCGGCGTCCTGGTAGCGCAGATTGCGATCCTTTTCGAGAGCCTTGCCGATGATCTCTTCGAGTCTCGGCGGAATTTCCGGATTCACCCGCGAGGCCGGGATCGGATCGCGATTCAGGATCGCTTCCTGAATCACGCCGGATGTATTGCCCGGAAACGGCTGGCGGCCGGTGGCCATTTCGTAGAGCACCAAGCCGAAAGAGAAGAGATCGCTGCGCGCATCGAGTTCCTCGCCACGCACCTGTTCCGGCGACATGTACGCCACGGTGCCGAGCGCAACGCCAGGACTTGTGAGCATCACCTCGTGGACGTCAAGCGTTCGACCATCGGCAGTGGCGGACCCTCCCGCGGAATCGGCTGTCGCGGTGAGCTTCGCCAGACCGAAATCGAGGATTACCGCGTGGCCACGTTCAGTGATGAAAATGTTGGCCGGCTTGATGTCGCGGTGGACGATGCCCTTGGCGTGCGCGGCGTGGAGGGCGTCGGCGATCTCCGTCCCCAAAGCGAATACCAGGTCGAGAGGTAACGGCCGGCCGCCAGTGCGCTCGCGCAGCGTCTGTCCCTCCAGATACTGCATGGCCAGAAACAGCTCGCCGTCGTGCTGGCCGATCTCGTAAATCGTGCAGATATTTGGATGGTCCAGTGCGGAGGCCGCCCGCGCTTCGCGCCGGAACCGCTCCACGGCGGCGGGATCCCGTGCCGCTCCCGCGGGCAGGAATTTCAACGCGACGAAACGGCCGAGTGTCGTGTCCTCAGCCTTGTAAACCACGCCCATACCGCCACCGCCCAGTTTCTCCAAAATGCGGTAGTGGGAGATTTCGCGGCCAATTCGAGGATCGTTCCCGGACATGGTTCGGCATCTTAAGGCGTGCCCGAAGCCAAGTCAACGCGAACAGGTACGCCTGCTCTGGCAAAACGATGAGGTGGACCGGGGAAGCCCCGTGGGCACTCTGGCCCGCGCAACTGGGGCCACGTTTTTGAGGTGGTGCAGGCGGTGCGATAATGGCGCGCGAGGATTATGGCCCTCGAGACTTTCAGCAAGCGCTCCCGTATCCCCGCTTCCGCCGAAGCCGTTTATCGCTGGCATGCCGAGCCCGGCGCTCTTGAACGACTGACGCCGCCCGGCGAACGGATGCGCGTGATTTCGCGGACGGGCGGGATCGCGGACGGGGCGCGCGTCACGTTTCGCATCGGGCCGCTCGGCCTGCTGTGGGTGGCCGAACATCGCGACAATATTCCCGGCCGGCAATTTCGCGACGTGCAGATTCGCGGGCCCTTTCGGCGATGGGAACACGTGCACCGGTTTCTGGCCGACGGACCCGATGCGTGCTTTCTTCTGGACGAAATTACGTACGAGCTTCCGTTCGGCCGCCTGGGACAGATCGTCGCCGGGAAATTCGTTCGCCGGAAACTTGAGCGGCTGTTCGCGTGGCGGCATCGGGTGACGGCCGATGCCTTCGCGCGCGAAACGACACGCACCTAACCTCGATTTCCCGCCAGGGAACGATACCGTCTCGGAGAGCGCTCTTGTCGACAATCGATACGAGCGGAGGACAACGCCCCAGAGCTCCCCGGCTCGCTCCTCTCTGGATGTCGCACTCCCGACGGGTCGGGATAAACTCCGGCCGGCGCTACAGACTCCCTTCGAAGACCATAATTTGGCGTTGGCAATACCTTGCTAAGCACCGTGTGGCTAAAGGGATAAGCAGTGTAGCGATAGGGCACGACTCCGGGCGCCGTCGATCCACTCGAACCACCCCTCGCCCCTATACTGCATCGAAGGCTTCGAGGGAGGAACGCCATGCGAAACCGACTTTTCGGCACCGTGCTGTTGCTCTCCGGCGCGCTGGCAATTTCAGTCGCGCCCGTCTTCGCGCAAGGCCGTGGCTGGGGTCAGGAAAAGCAGCAGGAAAAAGAGGCGGAACATCGCGACCACGGACGCGGCCACGAAAACCATGGACGCAATCACGAGAATCACGGACAGGCGTTCGCGAACGGGCAAGAAGGCGGCCACTACCGCTACTGGCGTGGAGATGACGATCGCCAAATCGTGGTGGGCTACTACCGCGAGCATCCCCGGGGACTCCCGCCCGGGCTCGCCAAGCGCGAAGATCTTCCGCCAGGGCTCGAAAGGCAATTGCGCGTCAACGGTCATCTGCCGCCCGGGCTCGAAAAGCGCGTTGTCTGGTTCCCTCGGGATCTTGACGACCGGTTGCCGCCGGTGCCCTACGGGTACCGCCGTTGCTGGGTTGGAGGCTACGTGATGGTCGTCAACCCCAAGACCTTCGCCATTCTTGAAATCGTCCAGGGCATTTCCATCCTGGCCCACTAACTTTTTACGAACTTCCACCGACGACCGCCCTTCCGGCCACTTCAGGCCGGAAGGGCGGTTTTGTTTTCCAGAAATGCATCGCGAACCCAGAGGGTTCCTGATTCAATCACTCGTTAGCAACGGCTTCGCTAGGAGATCCTTGCCCGTGACGGTTGGCGCTGCCAATTCCGCGGTTCACAGGCCGGAGTCGAAGTGCACCATATCGAACCCAGGAGCCACTTGGGCGACGACCGTCATGAACTTTTAGGGAAAGATCGTGGCCTGAGAGCCAGGGAAACAGGTCTTAGAGTTCCCCGACCACTTTCGATCCGAAGCGACGGAGAGCGATGAGAGACAGGAAGCCGCTGGCCAGCAGGAGGTACGTGGCGGGTTCTGGTGTAGAAACCGGCGTCGGATCACTGTTGCTCGGACCGTCGTCCGCGTCACTGTCGTCGCTGCTTCCGTTCCAAGAACCGGGCATCCAATCCCCGAAACGAGACCTTCCGACACCCGTCCCAGGCCAAGAGGCAGGCCCTCGCATGCCCGAAAACTCGTTGCCGGCATCACCGAAGTTGACCGGCCGAGCCAAGCCGTAAGCGCGGGTTGTCTGGGAAGCCATCAGCCAGCTCTTGCCGTGATCAATGGGGACATCGAAGTTGGCAAGCCGTGCTAACTCGTAAGCGCGGGCTGTTTGAGGAGCCGGTGACCAGCCTGTACCGTTGTCGGGCGAATTCGTCGAATACTTGATCGTGTCAGCCCGGGAATTAACAGGCAAACTGAAGAGGCACAGAGCGAAGCCAATAACCATCATGGGAAAACCAATGTGCTTTCTCATCCTTGACGCCTCGTCTGCGTTTGCGGAGAGTTTCTGATTCTATTGCATTTAAGTGTCCAAAGCCTGCTGAACCTCTCCTGCGTGTAAGTTTACTCCTTTCTAATAGTTAAATCGTCTACTCAGAAAGCTGCATATTTACCTAATGGGAATCTCTTTGAAGAAATTGTGAAAGTTATTGCGACCCGCCTCGGCAATGTGATGGTCGTGGATCCCATGACTTTCGCGATTCTCGAAATCGTCCAGGGCATTTCCATCCTGGCCCACTGACCTTTTACGAACTTCCACCGACGACCGCCCTTCCGGCCACCTCAGGCCGGAAGGGCGGTTTTGTTTTTTGACCTTCGCACATCTCGGATTGGCGCCCCTGACTGCTATTCGGCCGGCTGTTTCTTCGGCGTGGACATATACCAGAGGTTGCCGGCTGGGTCCTTGATCGCGGCGGTGCGGGCGCCGTGGGGCTGGTCGGCGGGTTCGGCGAACGATTCGGCGCCCGCTTCCATGGCGCGACGGTAGAGAGCGTCGGCATCGGGAACGTAGAGATTGAACATGGTCGGCATGGGCTGCCAGGGGCCATGAGCTTCGCCCATTTCGAATGTCGAACTGCCCAGGCGTAGTGTGGTATGCGCAATCGTGCCGTCGGGAGAGGTGTGGCGGGAAATTTCCTCGGCGCCGAGAGCGCGAACGAGGAATTCGACGAGAGACGCGGCGCCGCGCGGATGCAGCGACACCTGGATCGAGCGCAGACCCGGTGGAATATAGGACCCGCTGAGGTGCGTCGCAATGTACCAATGATTGCCCGCCAGATCCCGTACCGCCGCTTCCCGGTCGCCGTAAAACTGATCGACCGGCTCCAGCAGTGACGTTGCGCCGGCTTCGAGGGCGCGCCGATAGACGGCGTCGGCATCGGGCACGTAGTAGTGAAGAGCCGTCGGCATCGGGGTTCCTTTCCAGGCCTCGCCGCCGCCGATCATCAGCATGGAATCGCCGATCTTCACCTCGGCGTGAATTCCGCCCTGGGAGCCTGTGCCGAAAACCTGCCCCTCGGCGCCGAATGCGCTCTTCACGAAATCGACGAGTTCGTGAGCTTCGCGAACGGCGATGTAAGGCGTGATGGTGTGAAAACCCTCCCGAACAGGCTTGGTGCCAGCAGCTTTGCTCATTTTCGCCTCCCATTCCAATTCTTCACGCAGCCGATCGCGAAAGTACTCACTGGGAAGATTGCGCAGTTGATCCGCCAGTTTCGCGAGCGGGGCGATGCGCGGCTCCTCCGGAAGAGGCGCGCCGGGCTGCGCCATCCGCGCCGCGATGGCCCTGTCGAGTTGTTCGCTCAAGCTTTGCCTAGCCATGTTTGCCGCCCAGACGCGCTCTCAGATTTTCAAGAGCGCGGAACTGGAGTTGTTTCACCGCACCTTCGCTGCGACCGAGCTCTCGCGCAATTTCGCGGATGCTCTTTTCCCCGGCGAAGCGAAGCAGGACGACGCGCCGTTGATCCGCCGGAAGCTGCTCGACCAGTGCGGAGAGCTTGACTGCCTCCTCAGCTTCTTGCACCTGGTCACTGTCAACCGAAGCCTCGGGCGCGGGATCGAGTTGTTCGCGGCCGGCGCGCTGCCAGCGGTCGGCCATCGCGTTTCGCGCGATCCGCAGCAGCCACGCGAGAAACGGAACGCCGCGCCATTCGAACCGGCCGAGATTCGCCAAAGCGTGGTGAAAGACGTCAGCGGTCAGGTCTTCGGCTTCGGCGCGGATCGAGACACGGCGGGCGATGAACGCGTAGACGCGATCGAAATTGCGCTCGTAGAGATCGGCGAAGCGCGCGGGATCGCGTTGGGCCGCTTCGACAAGCTGCCGGTCGCCGGCTTCCTGTTGCATTACCTTCAATCCGATCTTCGCTCCAGTGTTCTCTAAGTAGGATAACGACGGAACGACGATAAGGTTACGGCCGCATGGAGAAAAAGCTG
>JAGWOX010000087.1 GCA_028877145.1 Acidobacteriota bacterium
CTCCTGGCCGCGCGGGCCCGGGTCGGGGCTGTCGCGATTCACCTTCCAGTTCGGGATTCCGTAGATGGCATAGGGAAACTTTTCGCTCGTCGTTTCCTGCAGGCCGCCCCAAACGTAGTGGTGAATGTAGTATTCGACCGCGGCGATTTCCTGCGGATCGGGATAGTAGACATTCTTGGCGGCGACGAACATGGCCTTGCCGAGGATCGTATCGTCGCAGGCGACCATGTACGGGCTGAGGCCATCGAGATTATCGGGGCCGCGTAGCGCCTGATGCTTCATGTCCCATTGTGAAAACAGGCCGTTGTACCACTTCGCCGGGTCGCGATGCTGTTCGTGGGAGACGATGAAGGCGGCGCGTTTCTGGTAAAGCGTTTCGAGCGGCTGGGTGACGAAAAATTCGAGCGAGAGGTAGCGGCCACGGCCGTATTCGACTTTCAGCATGTTTTCGCCCAGGCAGGCGAAACGCACGCGGTAGAGATGCGTGTCCTTGCCACGCTCGCCGAGCGGCTCGATTCGCGTGCTCTTGGGATATTCGGGCGCGATGGCGCGAATGCGGTTGAGCGTGCGGAGCGAGAACATGGTATCGAGATCGGTAGGGACGGTCATGCCAGGGACCACGTTGACGTCGAACAGGTGCTGCTCGTAAAGCACCTGGCGCACGCCCTCGTAATCGGGAGCCCAGGCAAAGCGGAAACCATACGTAGTGGAATCGCCTGGTTGGCCTTTGGGCGCGAGGAGCAAGCGCGTGTTGGGCAGGCGCCAGTTGCCGCCCTTGGCGCGCAGCTCGGCGGCGCTGGCCGCGGAATGGATGTACACCGCGTAGGCGCGAAAGGGTTCAAGGTTGAAATATTCGAGCGAAGTGTTTGGCTGCGGCGTCATGACAAGAAAAGGACCCTCGGCATCGGTGCGCATCCAGTAGATGAACGAGCCGTTCCCGCCGATGAAGCTGTGGCGGATCACACGCTTCGTGTAGGTTACCGTTTTGTTGCCTACGTAACGGTCGTTGAAGGGCAGCGGAAGGCCAATGTCGCCCACGTCCAGTTTCTGCTTCGTTTCGTTTCGCAATGTAAGCGTCCAGAGCATTGCTCCGCCCTGAAGATGGAAGCTTTCCCGCACGCTGAGGTCGTGGATGGGAGTGACGGTCCGGGCGGCCTGGTCGTTGATGCGCCATTGGAAAAGGCCGGCGGTGGCGTTTTCGGCGAGTTGGACTTCGATGCGCAGGCCCGACGTCGTCACGGGATCGAACGTCACGCGATTGAAGCGATCCGCAAGGATGGGATAGGGACTCGTAGCTTTGACCGGCAACCAATTGCCGCCACTGCGATAGAAGACGCGCCAGCTTTTGGGCAGTTCGCATGGCACGCGCTGGCCCTTTGCAAGAGCCCAGTAGACCTCCGCCGACCATACGTTTTCCGGTTTCGAAAAATCGTATTGGACCCATTCACTGGTGCCTTTCCGGCCGAACCATTCGAAGCGGGGGATGTCGGTCGCGCTCGAACTAGAAGGCGTCATGCCGTCGGCAAGAGCGAAGAGGCCCATCGAACGAACCGAGGCCGAAGGCCGGCTGCCGCGGGCGATGGTGGGGACGGCGACGCCGATGGTGTAGGTCACTTCGGATGGGCCATTGGAGGTGGCGGAATCGATCTCGGCTCCGGACGCCTCTTTCCATTGCGAGGAACCCGGGGTTCGATAACGGAGCAGGACGTCGCCGAGCGCGGCGCCGCGGGCGATGTAGTTGGTGTCGTATTTGTCGTGAACGCGGCGGATGGCGGTGATGCCCGATGGCGAATAGGAGATCTGGAATTGAGCATCGGAGAGTCCTTGCTGCGGCGCGGCCATTAGCGGAGCAGAGGCGAGCAGGAAGAGAGCGAATGCCAATGTCAGCGTAGGGGCGAAGGCAAAACCGCCTCCTGCTTTGCGCTTTTGGGACGACGACGCGCACGGGTGCGGGTGCGGGCCAGGCGCACAGGCAAGAATGCCTGTGCTACCGGGGGCTCGCTCGCGGATCGGAGCGTTGGCTTTCGGTGTTTTGTGGCGATTCCTGGCTATTTTCATCGCGGACAAGCCTCGCTGACTGAAAACGTTTACCACTTCGCAGCTTCGCGGCCGATTCTTCCCTTCTCTTGCATATATTCCATTTCCATGGCGAAAAAACGCTACGGGCCTGACGGCCTGCGATCCGGCCTGCGCGCCGGCCGAAAGCCCAATTCAGGCGTTGACGAGTAAACGTTTTTAGCATAAATAGGGCAGCGTTTGTCGAACGATTCGCGACCGGGCAGCTTTTTTCACCGGATCAGACGAAAGGGAGGTTAAGGGATGGCGCTCCAAAATCCCGGAAGGCGTGGTTTTCTGAAAAACGGCATGACGGCGGCTCTGGGAGCCGCGGCGTTGCCCCTGATTGCTCCCGCGCGCGGTTTGGCAGATTCCGCCTTGCTCGAAATGGAGCAGGAGGCTTCCGGGAAAAGCGCCGGCGCGGCGCTCGTGAAGCTGGATTTCGATCGCAGGATCGGCGAAATCGACCGCAACATCTATGGCAGCTTCATCGAGGAGCTGGGGCGCTGCATCTACGGCGGCGTCTACGATCCGGGCTCGCCGCTCTCCGATAGCAACGGCTACCGCAAGGACGTGATGCGGGCGATCGAGGATCTCCACGTCACCGTGCTGCGCTGGCCGGGAGGCAATTTCGCCTCCGGATACACCTGGAAAGACGGCATCGGGCCGAAAGACCAGCGCCCCCGCCGGTGGGACACGGCCTGGCAGGAAACAGACCCGAATCAATTCGGTACCGACGAATTCCTCCGCTACTGCGAGAAGCTGAAAGTCGAACCCTACATCACCGTGAACATGGGCACGGGAACGATGCAGGAGGCGGCCGACTGGGTGGAATACTGCAACGCCACAACCGACACCTCCTGGGCGAACGAACGCCGCAAGAACGGCCATCCCGAGCCGTACAACGTGAAATTCTGGGGACTCGGTAACGAGGTCTACGGAAGCTGGCAGGCCGGTCACAAGGACGCGAATCAATACGCGGCCGACGCGCTGGAATTCGCGAAGATGATGCGATGGGTGGACCCGACGATCAAGCTGGTGGCCGTGTGCGACAACAGCGTCGACTGGAACGTGCCGGTGCTCGAGAAACTGGTCGATATCGTCGACTACGCGTCCGTGCATCACTACGGCGGCAGCCTCGATACGGCCAAGGAAATACTGGACTCGTATTTTTTCGAGCGGCAGCTCCAGGCGATGGAAGGCCTCCTCACCGCTATGATGGGTCGCAGACGGAATAAGGAGCCTATCGCGATTGCCGCCGACGAGTGGAACATCTGGTTCCGGTCGTGGTTCAAGCGCGGCGATCCGCACAAGCTCGAGGAAACGTACAACCTGCGCGACGCGCTTTGGGTGGCCTCGTCGCTGAACATCTTTCACCGGATGTGCCGTTCGGTGAAGCTGGCGAATCTGGCGCAGTTGGTCAACGTAATCGCGCCGATCATGACGAACGAGAAGGGGCTCGTGCTGCAGACCACCTATTTCCCGTTCCAGCTTTATGCCGAGCATTCCGGCAACGTGGCTCTCGACGCGTTCGTGCGGTCCGATACGTTTCCGAAGATGCCACACGTTCCTTACATCGACGTTTCGGCGACGACCGACGACAAAAACGGGAAGCTCACGCTGGCCATTGTGAACCGGCATCCCACCGCGGACATCGCCGTCGACATCGAGATCGAAGGGTTCCGGCCGCGCGCGTCGGGCGTGGTGTTCGAGGTGAATGGGCCGAACCTCGATGCGACGAATACGTTCGACTCCCCAAACAACGTGAAGACCGTGCGGAGGGGTTTTTCGGGCGCGGGCGCGAACTTCCGGCGGAAATGCGCGGCGCATTCCTTGCAGGTGCTATTGCTCGAGCGGGCTTGATTTTTGGACGGAACGGCCGCAGCCAAGAGTGAATGCGCTACCGGAAGCGCATCGCCACCGACTCTCTACCTGAGAGTGGGGCGGGCCAGCGGGGCGCGCGTCCGCAGCAGGAGATTCAGTTGTCCGTCTTGCAGCGCGGGCGCCAGGGTGATGTCCGCGCAGTTGTCGAGCACCCAGTCGGCTCCGGCTTCACGGAGTTCCTGCTCCGGCATTGTGGTGCAGAGGGCGGCGACGCGCGTTCCGGCGGCCTTGCCCGAGAGCACGCCGGCCGGGACGTCCTCGACCACAACGCATTCTTCCGGCGCGAACCCGAGCAGTTCCGCGCCTTTGCGGTAGGGGTCGGGCGCGGGCTTGCCGTGGATGATGTCGTCGGACGTGATGAAATGCGTCGGCCGCGGCAGGCCGGCAAAGCGGAGACGCAATTCGGCGAGCGGGCGCGTGCAGGACGTCACGATGGCCCAGCGGTCCTTCGGCAGGCGGGCCAGCAACTCGAGCGCGCCCGGCCAGGGGACGACGCCTTCCAGGTCCTCCATTTCGCGCCGCTCGATTTCGCGATTCTCCGCCAGATGGTCGGCGTCGGGCAGATAGTCGCGCACCGTGGAAAGGCTGGGCCGGCCATGGGCTTTGTGCACGACCTCTTTCGGATCGAATCCCCGTTCGATGGCCCATTGCCGCCAGACCCGTGCGACGGCGGGCGTAGAGTCGATCAGGACGCCGTCCATATCGAACAGAAGCGCACTGCACAGAATCCGCGTTGTAGGCCCCTCAATCACGTTCACTCCTGACTTGATGTCTCCACAATTACCGTAAGAGGGTGCGGACCGCAAATTGATATCTGGATGGTTCCGAGGTCATGGTGACGCACAACAGCGTTTGGGTTGACGCATCGAGATTGCGTTGGCCAGGAGACAAAATCATGCTTCGAGGGAGCTGGAGGACAATTCAGATGGCTCTTCCTTGCCGCCGTTGGCCTGCTCGCTGGCGACGCGGATGAGCGTGGGTAGCACGTCGCCGAACATGGTACCGGCCTCTGGCCTGCCGAAATCGAAGTAGAGGCGCTTGTAGAGAGGATAGAGCTTATCGTAGACGCGCTGCGCTTCGGGCTGAGCCTGGTAGACGATGTGGGGCGGACAGATGTGCTTTTGCGCTTCCTCGATCGACGGGAACGTGCCAGCGGCGAGGAATGCGAAGATGGCTGAACCGAGGCTCGTGACTTTCTTGCTCGGCACAAGTACCGGACGTCCCAGCACGTTGGCGTAGACCTGATTCAGCACGGTGTTCGTCTGCGGGATGCCGCCGGCGTTGATGACTCGCTCGATCACGGTGCCGTGCTCGGCCATGCGTTCCAGAATCACGCGGGTGTGGAACGCCGTGCCTTCGATCGCGGCGAACAGTTCGTCCTGAGCGGTGTGCTGCAGGTTCCAGCCGAGCGTCATGCCGCGCAAGCTGGCGTTCACGAGCACGGTGCGGTCGCCATTGTCCCAGCTGAGGCGCAGCAGGCCCGTGCTTCCCGCCTGGTAATTTTCGAGGCCCTGGCTCAACTCGGAAACGGAAGTATTCGCGCGGCGCGCGATGGCGTCGAAGATGTCGCCGGTGGCGGAAAGGCCGGCTTCGATGCCGGTGTAGGCGGGATGCACGCTTCCCTTCACCACTCCGCAGACGCCGGAAATCAACTGCGTCTGTCGCGAGATGCCAATGATGCAGGTGGACGTGCCGACGACGTTGACGATGTCGTTTTCTTGCAGGCCGGCGCCGATGGCGTCCCAGTGCGCGTCGAACGCCCCGACGGGAATGGGAATCCCGGCACGGAGGCCGAGCTTTTCGGCCCAGAAGGGTGAAAGGTGGCCGGCGACCTTGTCGGAGGTGGCGTACGTTCCCTCGAGTTTCGCGCGCACGCCGGCCAGGAGCGGATCCACCTGGGTCAGAAATTTTTCCGGCGGCAGGCCGCCCAGATCCGGATGCCACATCCATTTGTGGCCCATGGCGCAGACGCTGCGGATGACCTTCGAAGGGTCGGTGACGCCGCAGAGCGTCGCGGCGACCATGTCGCAATGCTCGAACGCGCTGGCGAGTTGGTCGCGTTTGCCGGGATTGTGGCGCAGCCAGTGGAGAAGTTTCGAAAAACCCCACTCGGTGGAATAGACGCCGCCGCACCATTCGATGGCTTCGAGATTTTCGCGGTGGGCGAGTTCGGTGATTTCGGCGGCTTCGGCTTTCGCGCGGTGATCGCACCAAAGGTAATACTCGCCCAGCGGGACCATACCGGCGCCGACAGGGATCACCGACGAGCCGGTGGTATCGAGCGCGATGGCTTCAATTTTATCGCCCGCGATACCCGCGTGGCGCACGGCCTCGCGCGTGGCGGCGGCGAGGGCGCGCATGTGGTCATCGTGGGACTGGGTGGCGTATTCGGGATCCTCACGCCGGCGATGCAGCGGAAATTCGGATACCGCCGAGGCGAGCATCCCTTTTTCGCTGTCCACCACCGAGACGCGAACACTCAACGTCCCGAAATCGACTCCCGCGACGATAGCCATCGAAAACCCTCGAATCCTAAGCGCGGGCCTCCGGCGCGTGCCAGTGCATGTCCCAGCCGAGGTAGCGCGTTGTGGCTTCGTGGACCGCGCCAGCCACCGAGGAAAGATTCGCGGCGACGTGGTGCTCGAAGCCGTTTTCGCAAATGTAATGCAGCAGTTGCTGCATCCGGGGAATCTCGACAACGCCCGCGCCGCCGAAGGTGTTGAGGGGATCATCGGTGAAAGCGCCGCTGCCGACGTAGCCGCGCATCCGGCCCGCCCGATCGTCGGTGCTGAAGCGGGCGAACGTCATCGGGCCGGGCTTCACGATGCCGACGCAGGTGCCGTAGGTGTTCTCCTTGCCGACAGTGCCGGCGATGATTGCCTGATAATCCATCTTGACGTTGCGGAGGAAGTGCTTTGGAAGATTGCTACAGTGGAAGCAGACGGCCTTGTCGGGATTGTCGCCGTAATTGTTGTTCCAGTCGAGCAGGGCGCTGGGAGTTTCCGAAGCAAGGCGCAGCGCGTGCATGGCGACCGCGCCGCAGATGTCCACTTCGCAGGCGCTCGAGTGCAGGTCGTTGCTCATCATGCTCATCACCGTGCAGGGCACGACGCCGAGTTGCTCCTCGATCGCGGTCCAGCACTGAATCGCGCTGATCGTCAGGTCCGAGCGCTCCATCCACTCGTCAACCACCACGCCGAGCTTGGCCATCTTGAGGAGCGCGGCTTTCGGCACGTTATCGGCGGGGACGTACTTGCCGATTTCGCCGAGCTTCGCCGTGACGGCCTCGTCGTCGTCTTTGCGGCGGTCGATTCGCGCCAGGATTTCAGACAGGTCGAGCGTCTCGACCGAAATGCCCTCGGCCTCCAATATCTTTTCGCTATAGCGCACGGTCTGGAAAGCGGCGGGGCGTGCGCCGATGCTGCCGACGCGGAGGCTGCGCAATCCCTTCGCGACGCGGCACACACCCGCGAACCAAGCCAGATCTTTCTGAAACGCGCCGGCTTCCGGGCTCACCGTGTGGGAAGCGGTGAGCGAATAGGGAATACCGTATTGCTTCAAGTTATTGCAGACGGACATCTTGCCGCAGAAACTGTCGCGCCGGTGCGAGATCGACATTTTCGACGGCGTATCCGGCGTGGCCTGCACCAGGATGGGAACCGAGAGCCGGGACATGCGCAGCGTATCGGCTATGGCGCGCTCGTCGCCGAAATTCGGCAGCGTCACGACAACGCCGTCGATGCGGTCGCTGTTCGAGTGGAACAGCTCGGCGCAGCGCTTGGCCTCTTCATAGGTCTCGACGGCGCCGTACCGGGTTTGGCACGGCTCGAGCGCCACGGCTTCGATGTCCGCCTTGGCGAGCGCGGCGAGAATTTCCTTGCGGCCGGATTCGGCCAGGTGGCCGGGGAAAAAGCCCCGATTCCCGACAACCACGCCCAGGGTCAATTTTTTCTTGTTAGTCATTCATCCCCTCATATTCGAAAGACGCATCGAAACCGATGATCGTGCCTTGCGCATTTCGGATGCGTTAGGGGTACACTCCGCGCTGCTGGCGAAGAATCAAGTGCTGCCCCCCAGCGAGGAACAACCTCGCTTATTTCTTTTCCGACACCTGCCCGTAGTAGGCAGTCGTTCCATGCTTGCGCAAAAAATGCTTCTCATGCAGAGCCGACGGCAGCGGTTCGACGTCATGCGCCAGGGTGACCGTGTAATAGGCCATCCGGGCGACCGCCTCCAGAATCACCGCGTTGTGGGCGGCCGCGGCAGGGTCGCGTCCCCAGCAGAACGGCCCGTGGCCGCGCACCAGAACGGCGGGAATTTCATTGGGATCGAGATTTTCAAAGGCGCGGCAGATGACGGCGCCGGTTTGCTCTTCGTAGCCGGCGTCAATCTCGGCGCAAGAGAGATGATCGGTTACGGGCACGGGACCGTGGAAATAGTCGGCGTGCGTGGTGCCGAGACAGGGGACCGGCTTTCCGGCCTGCGCCCAGGATGTGGCGAATTCGGAATGGGTGTGGGCCACGGCGCCGATGCCCGGGAAATTCCGGTACAGGGCGAGGTGCGTGGGAAGATCGGAGGACGGCCGCAGAGACCCTTCGACAATCGCTCCGGCGAGGTCGGTGATGACCATCTCGGCCGGAGTGAGTTTTTCGTAAGCCACACCGCTCGGCTTGATCGCGACCAAGCCACGCTCGCGGTCGATGCCGCTGGCGTTGCCGAAGGTATAGAGCACCAGGCCGCGGCGCACCAACTCCAGGTTGGCCTCCAGAACCTCTTCTCGCAAGCGTTCGAGCAACATGGTCATCCGGTGTTTTTCTGCAGTTTTTCCAGCAAGCAAACGTTTTCTCGGGCCGCTAAAACCTACTGAACGGGTCCCCGCTTGTCAATGTTCTTTTCCGCTTCATTTTCCCGGCCACCAGCGTGCCGGATATGCCCCTACTTCGGACGTTTCGTCCGTCCCCGTGTGGACGAATTCGCCACCAAAGCCGTTGAATCCCGCAGCACCAGACTGGTGCGCAGCGTGTATTCCGTGCCGCTCGGCGAGGGAGCTTCCCGCTGCACCTCGGCCAGCAAAGCGTCGAACGCCAATTGGGCGATCTCCGTCTGCGACATCTTGACGGTGGTCAATGGAGGAATCATGAACTGGGCGAGGCGAATGTCATCGAAGCCAATGAGCGAGAGGTCGCGCGGAATCTGCATGCCTTCCTCATAGCTTTGCCGCATGACGCCGAAGGCCGTCATGTCGTTCGAGCAGAGGACGGCGGTGGGCCGGTTGCGCAAGTCCAGGATTTTCCGGAGCGCGGCCATGCCGCCTTCCATGGTGTGATTGCCCTCGATCAGGTATTTGGGATTCACCGGCAAGCCGATCTCTTCCATGGAATCGACGAAGGCCCGTTGGCGGGCGACGGCCGATTTCAGCGAGAGCGGCCCGGAGATGAAAGCGATGCGCGTGTGGCGCAGGGCGGCCAGGTGCTGCACGGCCTGGCGAATCCCGTACAGATAATCGATCTTGATGTTGCTGATGCGGGGCAGGGCCGGACCGACGTCGATGAAGACGAGCGGAATCTTGCGGGATTTCAATTCGTCGAAGAGCGCCTCTTCCAGCCCGAAGGTGACGATCGCGACGCCTTCGACACGGCGCTCGATCATGCGGCGGACGGCGAGAGCCAGGCGCCGGGGATCGTGCCCGACGGACGTCGTCAGAATTTCGTAGCTGTGATGGACGGCGACATCCTCGAAACCCTGGACGATTTCGGGGAAGAAAGGATTCGTGATTTCGGAGACGATGAGGCCGAAGATGCGGCTGCGGCCGGAAACCAGCGAGCGCGCGTGAGTATTGGGGTAATACCCAACCTCTTCGATCGCTTTCCAGACCCGCCGGGACAGTTCGGGCGTGACGGTCGGCACACCGTTGATGGTGCGGGACACGGTGGCGATCGAAACCTTTGCCCGCTGCGCGACTTCGTGAATGCTCAAGGGGCCCTCTCCGGAGAAGCGCCCCTGTTCCTGTCGTTCCGTCGCGGAAGCCTTCCCCGAGGAAACCTTTACTTCGGAGCCGTGGTTTAAATTGTGAAAGCCGCCGGCCGACTTGTCAATCATTGGAGCGGGATTCGCGGCGGACGCCGAGCCACGGCGAAGCAACGCCTGGCGAATCCTTTCGATAGCATCGGGAGCGTCACCGGCCATTTTTCTTCCCTTGGCGCCAGGGAGCGGAGGTGAAACCGAAGAGGAGTCCGGCCACGGCGAGAAAGGCTCCCCACCAGATGTTCGCATGCAGCGAGTAGAGCACGACCGGATGGGCCGGCGGATGCCCGAACTGGTAGAGACCGGCGGCGAATATCAGCAGGCCGTCGACGAACAGGCAGAGCCCTATGAAAAACCAGATCGATATCGCGCTATCCGGATCCATGGTCATCACCAGAAAATAACATTCAGAATCACGAACACGATCCCAACAACCACGGCCCAGAACATGGGCCGGTGAACCAGCGATACCTGCTCTTCCTGCGGAATTTCCGTCGCGCCGTAGACGAGGCCGGCCAGTTCGGCTTCCGGCTTCGGCTGCGTCATCAGGCTCACCACCACCGTTACCACGACGCAGATGAGCCACGACCACAACGCGCGATAGATATCGGCAGCGAGCGGCTTGGCATTGATCGAAAGCGCTAGGTAGCGCACGGCCGAGGGATTGATATCCTCCCAAGCAAACATGCCGGCAGCAGAGACGGTTCCCGCAAGCAGCCCCCAAAAGCCGCCCTGCCCCGTTGTGCGTTTCCACAGCATACCGAGAATCACCGTGCCGAACAATGGTGCGATGAAAATACTGAAGAGCGCCTGGACGTAGTCCATGATGCTCAGGAACTGCATCACGAAGTAGGCGGTGCCAATGCTGATCAGCACGCCGAGAACGGTGCACCAGCGCCCCATCTTTACGTAATGCTGGTCGGTGGCGTCTTTATTGATCAGCGCGCGGTAGATGTCGTAGGTCCAGACAGTGGCGAACGCGCTCACGTTTCCCGCCATGCCGGACATGAATCCGGCGATCAACGCCGTAACGCCCAGGCCCAGCAGGCCGGGGCCGCAGTAGCGGATGAGCATCAGGGGCAGGACGGCGTTGTAGCTGTGCGCGCCGCCGGCGGAGAGGCTGGCGCCGGTCAGATGCGGCAGCACAACCAGCCCCAACAGGCCAGGCAGGATAACGATAAACGGAACGAACATCTTGAACGCGGCGCCGATGATGGGCGCCATTTTCGCCGAGCGCAGATCCTTGGCCGCCAAAACGCGCTGCACCTCGAGGAAATCCGTGGTCCAGTAGGCGAAAGAAAGGACCAGGCCCTGGCCGAAGACGACACCTACCCAGTTCACGCCCATCTGATTGTGGAAGGTGCCGAGATAGCGCCACAGGTGAACGCATTGGATCGAGGTGTTGTGGATGATCTGTGCCTTCAGGTTCTCCCAGCCGCCGGCTTCCACCAGTCCGAGAATCGGGATCAGCAGCGCGCCGGCCCAGATCAGCACGAACTGGAGCACTTCGTTGAAGATCGCCGAGCGCAAGCCGCCGAGCGCGACGTAGATGGCGACGGTAATGGCCGAAACCCAGATGCTGAAATCCATGTTCCAGCCGAGCACGACATCCAAGAGCAGCGCCATCGCGTACATGTTGATGCCGCTCATCAGCACGGTCATGAAGGCGAAGGAGATCGCCGAGAGCGCGCGGCTGGGCTCGTTGTAGCGCAGCTTCAGGTAGCCGGGAACCGAATGCGTCCGGCAGATGTAATAGAAGGGCATCATCACGATGCCCAGGAAGAGCATGGCGGGAATCGCGGCGATCCAGTAGGCGTGCGTGGCCAGGATGCCGTATTCGTAGGCCGCGGCCGACCAGCCCATCAGTTCCAGCGCGCCGAGATTGGCGGACATGAAGCTGATGCCGGCGATCCAGGCCGTCATCTCGCGCCCGGCCATGAAAAAATCCTCGCCGGTCTTCGACCGTCCCTTCAGGTAGAAGCCGATACCGAGGACGAGCGCGAAATAGAAAACGATGATGACGATGTCGATGGGACTGAGCCGGGCCAATCGCTCGGGAACCGCCGCAGCCAGTAGTGAGATCATGCCCGGGTGAGCCTCCGTCGTTCGGTCAACAGGCGCCCGGACAGGCGAGAGGGGGCTCCGGCGCGCATGGCCAACTCATATTCGCGCACATGGCGGGCGATGTCCGCGGCGACGCGCGGAAGTCGAACCATTCCGCCGTCGGTTGGCGGAAACGCCAAGCGCTCATCGCTGGATATCCGGTTCATCTCTCTTCGTAAAGCAGGGACGCCGGGCGTGGCACGTTCCCCGCCCCTCGAATTATTTCTCCTTGATCCTGACGAGCACAACGCCCTGACCGGGGACGTACGCGCTGAACTTGTCCTTGAATGTACCCAGGTCTTTTCGCAGCCACAGATCGCGAATCGTCGCTTCCCCACGGACCCCGATCTCGTCGAAATTCACCGTCATGGGATCGGCGGTGGTCTGGCGATTGAAAAGGCCCACGACCTTGCTCCCGTCCGCCATGGGCTTCATCCAGATTTCGAGCGGGCCTTCCTGCGCCACACGATATCCCTGCTTGCCAAGCGGGTCCTGGTCGACGGAGATGACCTCGGGATTGGTGAGCAACTCGATCGTGTAGGGAGTCATCTTGGTGAGGTCGTTGCCGGCCATCAGCGGCGCGGCGAGAATCGACCAGAGACTCATCTGCGTGCGGTAGCCGTCCTCGCTCATGCCGCCGTTGCCGACCTCGAGCATATCGGGATCGTTCCAATGGCCGGGGCCGGCGAAATTCTGAAGGCCGTTCTGGCCGAAGCCGATGTTGGACATCGCCCAGTAGTTGTCGGAGACGTCGCCGGTGGTGCGCCAGAGATTGCCACCGACAGACGCGCCCCAACGCCACACCTGGAACCATCCATACTCGCAGAGGCTATAGACGATCGGCCGGCCGGTTTTGAGCAGCGCCTGATGCATCTCCTCGTACGCCGCCTTCAAGCGCTCCGGATCGCCGGGCCGCTGGCACCAGTCGTATTTCAGGTAATCGACACCCCATTTGGCGTAGGTTTCGGCGTCCTGTTGAGCGTGATCGCGGCTGCCGGTATAGCCGGCGCAGGTCTTGCCCGCGGGTGAAGAGTAGATGCCGAATTTCAGGCCGAGGCTGTGGACGTAATCGGCCAGCGCCTTCATGTCCGGGAATTTCTTGTTAGGTTGAATGAAGCCTTGGGCATCGCGATCGCCGGCCCACGTGTCGTCGATGACGATGTACTTGTAGCCGGCCTTTTTCAGTCCGCTCGTGACCATCGCCTTGGCTTGCTCGCGGACGATCTGGTCATCGATGCGGCCGGCGAAGTGATTCCAGCTGTTCCAGCCCATGGGCGGCGTTGGAGCAACATCGGACTGCTGAGCGAAGGAAGGACACGCGAAGAGCGCGCAGAAAAACAGGGCGGTAAATAAGGGACGGAGCCTTTTCATGGTTTGCCGTTCGGCTCTCCTTCCATCGAATTCCCGGGCGGGGAAACTGTAGAGCGTACGGTTCCGGAAAGCAATCCGGATTCTGAGGCAAAAAAGAAGCGATGCATTCACCGGATGCTGTTGCTGTCCCGCATCCAGTGAATGCATCACCGGTGATTCTCAATCCTTAGAATTCGATACTCGCGCGCAGTTGGATTTGCCGTGCGCCAACCGTGTTGTTGTTGATCACATTGGCGTGGAGGAACGACGAAGATCGAATATTGCCGTTGCCGATCAGCCAGTTAGGATGGTTGAAGGCATTCAGGAATTCACCCTGGAAGACGAACCGCAGATTCTCGCGAATGGGTGTCGTCTTGGTGATAGCGACGTCCGTGTTCGAGAAATGCGGCCCGTAAAGCCAAGTATGGTACCCGATAGCGCCCGGGGTTGTGTTCGGCAACAGGTACTGCGGGTTCGCCGCCCTCCCGTTGGTATTCAAGTACTGTGGGGTGATGCCGTTGGCGTAGGTGTTGGTGGTGTGATAGACGCCGACCGCGCTCTGCAGTTGGCTGTTCGTAACGCCTTGGAATAGCACGCCGCCGTCGGCGTGGTCGTTAAACGTGGCGTAGCCACCGTTCACCTGGAAGGGCTGGCCGGTCTGGTAAGTGATAATTGTGCCGATGGTCCAGCCGCCGACGACGCGATTGAGCACGGGGTTGTCGCTATTCAGGAACCGCTTGCCGTTCCCAAAGGGCAAATCGTAGGTGCCGCTGATGTGGAACGACTGGCGAATATCGAAGAGCGTCGGTCCGTAGTTCAGCCGCGGGTCGCGGAGTGTGAAGAGGGCGGTGTCTCCGGTCCAGTTGTTGTTCGGCTCGATGCCGAGTCCGTGCGCCCACTGGTAGTTCGCATCGAACTGCATTCCGTGCCAATTGTTCTGCCGGAGTTCGATTTGCAGGGCGTTGAAGTTCCCGTAACCGGTATCGTTCATGAGTCCAGTACCCTGACCGGACATGTACGGGTTCGCTTGGAAGACGTTGATCGGATAGCCAGCGCCTGCCCCCGTGTAGCCGATGGTATTCGCGCACGGGCCAAACGAAGCGCCGACGAGATTGCAGTAATACGGGGCGTTACCGAAGATCGTATCCAGGGTACCGGCCATCGATCCGGCCCTTCCCTGATTCAGGTAGTTGATGTACGTGCCGTTGCTGTAATCGGCGGCAGCGTACGGAGATGTCTCTTCACTCGCGAACGCCGCTTCGAAGATCGGGAGCGGCTGCTGGCCCGAGAACCCGTTATAGGCAAACGTGCCCGGCATGCCATTCTGGGCGTTGATCTTCAAGTTGGCCTGCGCGGCCTTGAATTGATTGAGAAACCCGTTTTCGAAAACGTTCGCTTCGTTCGGGTCCTGTGCAATCCATTCATGCAGCGCGTGGTG
>JAGWOX010000339.1 GCA_028877145.1 Acidobacteriota bacterium
GACTACGGACAGGGCGCGCTCGTCGTGCTGCGCGATCACATCAATATGCAGGGAACGAATCCGCTGATTGGCGCGAATGACGAGCGGTTCGGCCCGCGCTTCCCGGATATGACGGAAGCCTATACGCAGAGCTTCCGCGCCGCGGCGCTTGAAGAGGCGCGCCGGCTCGGCATCGGCGTGCACGAAGGCGTATATGCGGCGATGCACGGGCCGAGTTACGAGACGCCGGCGGAAATTCGCGCGTTGCGCACGCTTGGAGCCGATCTGGTCGGCATGTCGACGGTGCCGGAAGTGATCGCGGCGCGGCAGATGGGACTCGGCGTGCTGGCGATCTCCTGCGTAACGAACATGGCGGCGGGAATCCTGGACCAGCCGATCGAGCATGAAGAGGTGTTGCGCGTCGGCGAGCAGGTAAAGGGCGAGTTCGTTGCGTTGCTGCGCGCGGTGATCCCGCAGATTGAACGGCTGATGGAAGCCGAAAACGCGGGCGGCCGCTGACAGGAGAATTGCGGGGCTGGCTGGCGGGGCACGTGCAACGTGCCCCTACCGTCGCTCGTGCGGACCGAGAGGAAGGAAATGTATGAATATCGGGAATTGATCGAGGCGGCGCGGGCGGCGCGGGAAAACGCTTATGCGCCGTTTTCGCATTTTCAGGTAGGCGCGGCGGTGCGGACGCGAGCCGGGCGCTTGATCGGCGGGTGCAACGTCGAAAACGTGAGCTATGGGCTGACGGTTTGCGCCGAGCGCGTCGCGATTTTCAAGGCGATCTCCGAAGGAGAGAGGGAATTCGACGCGATTGCCGTTGTGACCGATGCGGACCGGTTGACGCCGCCTTGCGGGGCTTGCCGGCAGATTATCTGGGAGATGTGCGGCAACGTGGATGTGGTGCTGGCGAATCTGAAGGGGCAGATGGAGATTCATCGGATGAAGGATTTGCTGCCGCTGCCGTTTGACAAATCGTCGTTTTAGGCCGCGTGGCGAAGCGTTACGACGAGATTCTTCGGGCATCCTGGTCGGATGCCCTCAGAATGACAGTGCTTGGTGACGGGCTCAGAACTGGGAGGGGTAGTTGGCGCAGTGAACAAAGGAAACGAGGGGAAACAGACAAAGAGCGCGGGATTGTTGCGGCTGGCTGCGGCGGCTCTGCCCATGCTGGCGCTGGCTAGCTGGTTGGGGGCTCGGGGGAGCGCAAGGCCCACGGTCGGAACAGCGCCAACCGTGGCTACCAAACCGACCGGTGCGGCGATGGAGTCGGTGGATTGGCTGATTACAGGGCCGATCGTGGTGACGATGGATCCGGCGCGGGATGTGATCCACGACGGGGCGGTGGCGACACGCGGCGACACCATCGTCGCGGTGGGCACGGCATTGGCTCTCACGGCGAAATACAAGCCGGAGCATCACCTCGTGCTACTGGATGGCGTGCTGATTCCCGGATTGATCAACGGGCACACGCACGCGGCGATGACGCTGTTTCGCGGGCTGGGTGACGACGAAAACCTGCAGGACTGGCTGCAGAAATACATTTTCCCGGCTGAAGCGCGAAACGTGAGCCCGGCGTTCGTGCGCGCGGGCACGCGCTTGGCGCTCATGGAGATGATCGAGAGCGGCACGACGACGTTCGCCGACATGTATTACTTCGAGAACGACGTCGCGGTGGTGACGAAAGCGGCGGGTGAGCGCGCCGTGCTGGGCGAGACGGTCATCGGCTTCCCCGTGCCGGACAACAAGACACCGGCGCAGGCGTTCGCGTACATCCGGAAATTCGTGAAATTGTGGAAAGGCGATTCGCTGATCACGCCGGCGGTGGCGCCGCATGCGATTTACACGGTGCCCGCGGCGGATTTGCGCGAATCGGGCGAGCTTTCGCGAAGCCTGGGCGTGCCGCTGCTGATTCATGTGGCGGAGACGAAAAAGGAAGTGGACGACAGCCAGCGCGAGCATCATATGTCGCCCGTCGCGTATCTGAACTCGCTCGGCGTGCTGGCGCCGAACGTTACGGCGGCGCATTGCGTGTGGGTCGACGCGGCGGATTTGCAGTTGCTCGCCGAGCATGACGTCGGCTGCGTCTACAATCCGTCGAGCAACCTGAAACTGGCCGACGGCATGGCGCCGGTGACGAAATGGATCGCAGCGGGTGTGCCCTCGGGATTGGGCACGGACGGCGCGGCCAGCAACAACAACCTCGACATGATGCGCGAAATCAATCTGGCCGCCGGCCTCCAGAAGCTGGCGACGATGGACCCGACGGCGCTGCCGGCCGAGCAGGCGCTGGCGCTCGCGACAATCGACGGGGCGCGGGCGCTGCACATGCAGAAGGAAATCGGCTCGATCGAGGTGGGGAAAAAAGCCGATCTCGCGTTTCTTACGCTCGATTCGGCGCATGGCGTGCCGCTCTACAACATCTATTCGCAGATCGTTTACGCGCTGGAATCGAGAGACGTGCAAGACGTTTTCGTTGGCGGGAAGCCGCTGCTGCTCTTTGGGAAGCTGACCACGCTCGATGGGCCGGCCATCATCGCGCAGGCGCGGTTGTACGGGCGGCAGGTGCTCGAGAGTTTGAAGCCTCAGGCGGCGAAACCCCAAAACTGAAGGTCGCTGGAAGATCCCGCCGCGAAGTGAAATCGGGCGACCGCAGGTTGGCCCTGCCACCGAAAAGAGGCGCG
>JAGWOX010000088.1 GCA_028877145.1 Acidobacteriota bacterium
GAGCGCTTCCGCGTCACGCATCTCTTCCTGCCGCCGACGGCCTTCTACATGCTGCTGGCGCATCCCGACGTGCGGAAATTCGATTACTCGAGCCTCGAGGTTTTCCTGCTCGCCGGATCGCCCGTTTCGCCCGACAAGCTCAAGGAAGGGGTCGAAATCTTCGGCCCGTGCATGTGCCAGAGTTACGGCCAGACCGAAGCTCCGATGCTTCTCACCTGGCTCGATCAGCGGACGCTCGCCGCCGCTGCCTCGGGCGATCATCCCGAACGCCTGCGAAGCTGCGGCGAGCCTACCTCCGCCGTCCGCCTCGCCGTCATGGATGACGCTGGACGCCTGCTCCCGCCGGGCCAGCCCGGAGAAATCGTCGCGCGCGGCTCGCTCGTCTGCGCCGGTTATTACAAGATGCCGGAGGCGACCGCGGAAATCCGCGCTCACGGCTGGCACCACACGGGCGACATCGGCTATCGCGACGAAGACGGCTACTTCTACATCGTCGACCGCAAGAAGGACATGATCATCACCGGCGGTTTCAACGTCTATTGCGCCGAGGTCGAAGCCGGCATCATGCAATTACCCGAGGTTCGCGAATGCGCCGTCGTGGGCGTGCCCGACGAAAAATGGGGCGAGGCGATCAAGGCGATCGTGGTCCTGCGCGAGGGAGCTTCACTGACGGAAGAGGCCGTGATCGCCCACTCGAAAGAAAAGCTCGGCGGCGTGAAATCGCCGAAATCGGTCGAGTTCCGGCCTGAAATTCCCAAAACGCCCGCCGGGAAGATGGACAAGAAAGCCATCCGGAAGCAGTATTGGGCCGGTTCGGATCGCGCTGTCCATTAGTCGCGGCCGCGCAACAAAGCTGGCGCGCGAAACGCATTCGGGTAACGAACTGTAAGGAGGGCCGGGCCATCACAACGCTCACAGTGCCGAAAACCGGCGGCATCCCCACCACCAAAGCCAGAGTCGTGAAATGGTTGAAATAGGAAGGCGACGTCCTCCCGAGCGAGGAACGAATCATGCAAGCCGTGCCCTCGGTTCTGGGAGTGAAGGCGGCGACGGCTTAGCCTCCGAAAATCTGCGTTCCACGCAGCGCCGGCGGGAGTACACTGGCGCCGCCCAGGATCCAACGGAAAATCCTGGCCGGAGGCGCCTGCCATGCGCGGATCGATCAACGGGAAACGTAATTCGCTCATTTCATCCTTGTACGGCATAGGATTGGTGCTCGCCCTCGGCGCGCTCGCCGTAATGGCCGCGCCGCGTGCCGCCGGGGGAAAGCGGGCCATCACTCTCGACGATTTCTCGCGCATCGTCACCATCTCCGGTCCGGCGATTTCCCCCAGCGGCACGCAAGTAGCCGCCGTAATTTCCCGGGTGAACATGAAAGACAATCGCCACGATACACAACTCGTCGTGATAGACGTGGCCGGCGGCTCGACTCATCCGCTCACGTGGGATCGGCGAGGAGTGAGCACGCCGCGCTGGTCGCCTGACGGCACGCGCCTGGCATTCCTGGCCCAAGCGCCCACAGGAAAAGAGAAAGAGAAAAAGGCCCAGGTGTTCGTGTTGGCAATGGGCGGTGGAGACGCGCATCAGATCACCGAAGCTCCCGAAGGCGTCGAGCAATACTCCTGGAGTCCCGACGGAAAAACGATCGCCTACGCGACGCCGGATTCTCCCGACGCGAAAGCCATCGAGCGCCATGAAGATTCTTTCGTGATGGGCGATGACGGCCTGTTCACATCGGCCCAGCCGCTGCCGCAGCACATTTGGCTGGTCGACGCCGACGGCACGCACAACCGCCGCCTCACCTCCGGCAAATGGAGCCTGCCGAAATCGGCTCCGAACGTTCCTCCCCCGCCAAAGCTCTCCTGGTCCGCCGATGGCCGCTCGATCGTGTTTCCGCGACGCGCAACGCCGAGCATCGGTGATTGGGACGAGGGCACGATCTGGGCCGTTGACGTGGAAACCGGCAAGATTCACAAACTCACCGGCCATCCCAAATTCGAGGAAGGGCCACTCTACTCGCCCGACGGCAAGCAGGTTTCCTACCTGTTCCCGCGCGCCGGCGAGCCAAGCAACCTGACCGACGTGTATGTGGCTCCCGCCGCGGGCGGCGACGGCGTCGATATCACCGCGGCGCTCGATCGGGACATCAGCGAGGCGCGCTGGATGCCGGGAAGCAATGCATTGCTCGTCGAGGCCGCGCAAGGAGCCAGCCACTTCCTGTGGATTCAGCCGGTGGGAGGAACGGCGCGGAAGCTCTCGCTCGGTGATCTGGAGCCAGGCGCGGTCAGCGTTGGCCCGCACGGCGCCATCGCCTTCGTCGCGACGACTCCGGAGCGGGGAAGCGAACTCTATTACCTCTCTTCACCGGAAGCGCAGCCGCGCCGCCTGACAGATGTGAACGCCTGGATGAGCGATCTCTCCCTCGGCAAAAGCGAAGGCTTCGATTGGCAAGGCCCCAACGAATTCCACGAAGACGGGGTGGTGATCTATCCCACCGATTTCACCGCTGGCGGCAAGTATCCATTGGTGCTCGTGATACATGGCGGCCCGCGCGGCGCTTCGACCCTTGGTTTCAATTTCCTGGGCCGGATCCTCGCGGCCCATGGCTTCATCGTCTTCTCGCCCAACTACCGCGGGAGCACGAACCTTGGAAACGCCTACGGAAAAGCGATTTTCGGCGATGCGGGCGACGGACCGGGCCGCGACGTCATGGCCGGAATCGCCGCATTGGAAAAGCATGTCTCGATCGATACGTCGCGAATCGGCGTCTCCGGCTGGTCCTACGGCGGCTACATGACCACATGGCTGATCGGCCACTACACCATCTGGAAAACGGCCGTGGCGGGCGCCCCGGTCACCGACTTCGTTAACCAGTACGATTGGGCCGACAACAACGTGGCGCGGAAATACATCTACAGCGGCTCGCCCTGGACGGGAGACTTGGCGCGCTACCGCGAGCAGTCGCCGATCACCTACGCCAGCCACGTGCGCACGCCCCTGCTTCTGCTGCACGACGTGCGCGATCCGCGCGTTTCGATCACCAACTCCTTCGAATTTTTCCACGCGCTCCGCGACAACGGCCTTCCCGTGAAATTCATCGCGTTCCCCGTCGTCGGCCATTTCCCTCCCGACCCCGTCCACCAGTTGATGGCGTACGCGGATTGGTCCGGTTGGATGGTGGAGCACCTGAAATAGAGCAGGGAATTGCCTCGTGCGACGACAATCTACTTTTTCGCGCTCGCTTTCTCCTGCTCGATCGTCTGATGCGCGCGGAAGATCACGTAGGCGCGGATGGCCGCGGCGTCGTCGTGCGAAAGCGCCTTGGAGAAAGAGACCATCCCGTGCGGCTCGAGCAGCCCGCGCAGCACCACGTTGAACCATTCGTCGTTGGCCAAAGCGCTCGAGTAGCGCAGGTCGGGCAGCACGCCGCCGCTGACCACCGCATCGCCGTGGCAGGTGGAACAGTACGTCTGGTAGAGCTGCTGCCCTTTGCTCACCGTCGCCTTACTCGCCGTCATCGGCGGAGGATTCAAAACGGGAGGCTCTGCCTTGGGCACTGGCGGCAAACTGGCAGTACCGCCCATCTTGAAGACGAGCATGCGGCTGATATTGCGCACCTCGCCGCCTTTGATAGCCACGGCGCCCGTCGCCAGCGGAAAAACGCCGCCCCAGCCCGCCAGCACGGCGACGTATTGTTCTCCATTCGCCATGTAGGTGACGGGCCCCGCCATCACTCCCGTCTGCGCGTTGAACGACCACAGTTTTGTGCCATTGTCGGCGCGATACGCCTCGAAATTTCCGGCCGCCGTGCCCTCGAACACCAGATTGCCCGCCGTCGATAGCACGCCGCCATTCCACGGGCGCGGCCGCTCGATTTTCCATGCCGGCTTCTGGTTCACCGGATCCCACGCCAGCAATTCTCCGTGCACGCTGTTCAAAATCGCCTGCTTGATCGCCGGATTCTGCGGCATCTCCGCCGCCACCATGTTGATCCCGGTGTTGAACGCCAGCTTCTTCGGCTCAAAATCCTTCAGTCCTCGATACAGGAAACCCGCCTCTATCACCGGGATGTAGACGAGTCCCGTCCGCGGGCTGTACGACATCGGCTGCCAACTGTGCGCGCCGAGCGGCCCGGGCGTGACCGGCTTTGCATTCGACGCCGGATATCGCGCGAAGGAAGTGAAAATCGGCCGGCCGGCTTTCATGTCCACGCCGGTGGCCCAATTGATGGCTGTGAACGGCTTCGCCGAAATCGGCTTGCCGGTCACCCGGTCGATCACGTAGAAGATCCCGTTCTTGGGAGCGTGCAGAATTACTTTTCTCTCTTGTCCGCCGATCTTCAGTGTGGTCAGAAGGATCGATTGATCGGAATCGTAGTCCCACTGGTCGCGCGGCGTCTCCTGGTAGTACCAGACGAACTTTCCCGTCTCCGGCTTCAGCGCCACGATCGAGCTAATGAACAAATTGTCGCCACCGTGCGGGCTGCGGAATTTCGGGTTCCAGGAGTCGCCGTTTCCCACGCCGATGTAGAGCTGATCGAGGTCGGGATCGTAGACAATCGAATCCCACACCGTCCCCCCGCCGCCGACTTTCCACCACTCGCCGGTCCACGTCTTGGCGGCCATTTTCAAAATCGGATTTTCGAACGGCTTCGCGGGATCGCCCGGCACCGTGTAAAACCTCCAGACCAGTTTCCCCGTCTCGGCGTCGTAAGCGGAAACGTACCCGCGCACATTCAACTCCGCGCCGCCGTTGCCGATGATCACCATCCCCTTCACCACCCGCGGCGCTCCCGTGATCGAATAGCGGTACTTCGGATCGATCGTCAGCGTCTCCCACACCGGCTTTCCCGTGGCGGAGTCGAGCGCGACGAGCCGCCCATCCAGAGTGCCGACGAACACCTTGCCTTTCCACATCGCCACGCCGCGATTCACCACGTCACAGCACAGATTGATCGCCCACTCAGGCGGCACTTTCGGATCGTATTCCCACAGCCGCTTCCCCGTGGCCGCGTTCATCGCGATGACCTTGCTCCACGCCGTCGAAAAATACATCACCCCGTCGACCACGATCGGCGTCGCTTCCTGCCCGCGGTGCGTGTCCAGATCGGAGTACCACGCGAGCTTCAGTTGCCCCACGTTGCCGTCATTGATCTGCTTTAGCGGACTGAATCGCTGCTCGCTGTAGGTGCGCCCGTAGGTGAGCCAGTCTCCGGGGTCCCGGTCGGCATTGACGATCCGTGCCGCATCGACATCGGCCGGCTTCACGTTTTCGCCGGTCTCTTTAGAAGTTTGCGTGCCGCGCTTGCCGCAGCCGCAAGCCGCCACAAGCGCCAGAAGCGCAGCGATGGAAGATATTCGACGCCGACCCATGTGCCCTCCCGCGCAATCGATGAACCCTGGCGCGCCTCACCACGATGGGCCACTCATCTATAGCGATACGCCGGCGATGTCAAGTGCGCCGCGGCAGAACCTTTCGACGGAATCCAAGGTCCGGCAAGTCCTCCCATGCTTTCCAGTCATTCGTCCAGCAGCGAGGGAAAGAGGCAAATAAGCGGCGAAGGGAGCAACGGTTGCGCGATAAACGCACGCGCGGCCGATTAGAGGCTTGACAAGCCCTCCATATGGGATTACACGTGCTCCCCATGCGAGGGCATCGCTCTTGCCCCGGGGGGAAACCATGAGGGTACGCTCGGCCTTGGCTGCTTTGGTGGTATTCGTAGTGTCGTTCGGTTTTGCTTCGGTTGCCCATGGGCAGGTCGGCATTACCGCCGCCCAGTTGAGTGGCGTGGTTCAGGACAAGAGCGGGGGCGCGGTCGCGAAAGCGACCATCTCTCTGACGGAAGTCGACACAAATCGCACTTATAAGGCCACATCGGACACATCCGGTTATTACGTTCTGCCAAACCTGCAGCCCGGAACCTACGAGATCAAGGTTACCTATCCCGGTTTCGCCACGTATATCCAGAAGATGGCGCTGACGGTCGGACAAACCGCCACCGTCAATGTCACCCTCCAGATCCAGGCCGTCGGCCAGCAGGTCGTAGTCACCGGCGCGGTGCAGGCCATCGAGCCCACCCGCACCGAGATCAGCCACGTGATCAACGACCAGGCAATCTCCTCGTTGCCGATCAGCGGCCGCCTCTTCACCGATTTCGTTCTCCTGACGCCCGGCGTCGCCACCGGCCGCACGAGCCTGCAATCGACGATCACCGAATTCGAGACCACCCGCATCTCCTTCGGCGGCATGCGCGACCTCGATAACCTGGTCACCGTCGATGGCGCCGACACCATCAACACCGCCGACGGCTCCCAGCGCTCCACCCCGCCGCAAGCTTCCGTCAGCGAGTTCCGCGTGGTGAACAGCGACTATGGCGCCGAATACGGCCGCGCTCTCGGCGGCATCGTCAACGTGGTCACAAAGACCGGCACCAACAATTTCCACGGCAGCGTCTACGAGTTCCTGCAGAACAACGCCACCGACGCCCGCTCCCTCATCCAGCCGGCGCCCCAGCCGAACGTGCTTCGTCAGAACCAATTCGGCGCGACCTTCGGCGGGCCGATCCAGAAGAACAAGACGTTCTTCTTCATGAACTACGAGGGGCAGCGCCGCGCCGAATCGCCCACGTTCCCCGAAACCTTGATTGGCGACCTGAGCCTGATCAATGCAGCCAAGGTCGCCATGGGAATCGCGCCGGAGAATCTGAACGTCCTGAAGACCGAGGATAACGACAAGGGCTTCGCCAGCCTCGATCATCAATTCAACGCCGATAACCGTCTCGGAATCCGTTACAACATCGAGGACGCTCGAGACCACAACGAACTTGTCGGCAGCACCCTCGACGGCGGCGGCATCGGCGCTCCTTCGAGCGGCCACAACCTCTTCCTTCGCGACCAGTCCCTGATCGGCACGGTCACTTCCCAATTCTCCCCCACGGTCATCAACAGCTTCCTCATGCAGTACGCGCGCCGCCACTACAATTTCCCCGGCGTCACCGGCCAGCCCAACCTCGATATCCCGAACTCGCTCCTCTTCGGCCACAACTTTGGTGTACTCGACGCCATTGACGAAAGCCGCGTCCAGGGTTCCGATACGGTCGACTGGGTCAAGGGTTCGCACGTCGCCAAATTCGGCACCGATATCAACTACATCAATAATTTCGTCATCTGGCCCGGGTTCACCCCGATGCGTATCGTTCTGCCCGGCGTCAACTGCCTGGTCGAGTTCGCGAATTTCGTGAATCCGAATGCCAATATTCCCCTGAGCCCCAATCCAGGCGATACCTGCCCGCTGCCGCCCGTCCTCAACGGTACTCCGATCGTTTTCTGGGGCGCACCGGTGGGCAGTGGCCCGCTTACGCCTGGCTTCGAGCCGCCGCAGATTCCGACCAACTGGCAGAATGCCTATCTGCCGTCGCAGACAGTGAACTTCTCGGAAACGCTGGACCATGGCTATTACGGTTTCTTCGCCCAGGATCAGTGGCGCGTTACGCCCAAGCTGACTTTCAACTATGGCGTGCGTTACGATTTCGAATCCGGGCTCTGGAAACAGGTCAACGAATACCACAACGGCATCCAGCCTCGCGTCGGCTTGGCCTATTCTCCCAATCCCAAGACCGTCATCCGCGCCGGCTTCGGCATCTTCGACAGCCGTTACAATCTCTCGTTCCTCTTCATCACGCAGCCGCAGCGCCCGGTGGTCATCCCCGGCGTCAACCTGCCTGGCATCCGCGTAGGTGCGAATACGGCGACCTGGGTTCTGAACCAGCTCGTTCCCGGTCCCGCCATCGAAGCTCCTGGCTTTGGATTCCCGGCCGATGCCGCCAAGACCCTGATCCTCACCGGCCAGGTCCCGCCTCAGTACATCACTGGTGGTTGTCCTCCGGCCCCTGGCCAGGATCTCTCCTGCACCGCCGGCGCAGGCATGGTTGACCACAACAGCCAGATCCCCTATTCCGAGCAAGCCAATCTCGAAATTGATCGCGAACTCGCAAACGGGCTGACCGTCAGCGCCGGCTACCAGTTCGTCGGCGCTCACCATCTCGTCCGCGCCGAGAACCTGAACGTTTGTCCTCCCGGCGGCCTCACCAACTCGGCGACCAGTTGCCCACCGGCCACGACGAATCCGGTGTTGGTAAACGAAGCGCCCGCTCCGGACTGGCCCAAGACCAAGGAAGTTTTCTCTGGTCCGCTCTACTACAATTCCGGCCTCCTCTACTACACCGACAACAGCGGCAACTCCGTCTACCACGGACTCACCCTCCAGGTGAACGAGAGGTACAAGAGCATTCTGCAACTCGGCGCCAATTACACCTTCTCGAAAACTTTGGACGACGGCACCTTCACCACGTTCGTCAGCACCCCGCAGGATTTCTACGAGCGTAATCTTGAACGCGCAAACTCCAACCAGGACGTCCGCAATCGCTTCGTGGCTCACTTCGTTGCCAATGCTCCTGACAACTCCTTCCTCCGCAATTTCCAGTTGAGCAGCATCATCACCATGCAAAGCGGCCGCCCGTTCACCGAGTTCGTCGGTTTCGACGCCAACGGCGATACGAACCCGGTTACCGATCGCGTCGGCACCGCCGCTCGCAACACCTACTGGGGCGATAGCCTTCAGACGATCGATTTGCGCCTCTCGCGCTTCTTCAAGATTCGGGAGAATGGCAAGCTCGATCTGGCGATCGATGCCTTCAACATGTTCAACCGTCCGAACGTGGATGAGGTCACCTCGGTCTATGGCACCTACCTTTTCTGCGGCGGCGTCCCCTCTCACTACAAAGATGCCGCCTCACTCGCCATTGAGCGCGTTCAGGTCGGCGGATGCCCCGCCGGCGGGCCGCCCGTGCCCAACCCGCTCTTTGGCGGACCCAGGACCATGTTCAATCCGAGACAGCTTCAGTTCTCGGCGACATTCTCCTTCTGACCGTTCCCGGCGTCGCCGGACCATGCGTTCCTCAGCATGGTCCGGCGCTTCGCCATCCCGGCGCCATCGCCCCGCGGTCGCATCGCAACGCTGGCCGGTAGTGTCCGCGATGGGTGCTTCAGGAGAGGCGCAGGGGAAGATGGCCGTCAAAAATCTATTTGCTGGGATCAATACCGAAGTTATGCTGCCCCATCTCAATTCGCGTGCCGGGCGAGGAACTCGTGTGGACTGTTGACATCGATGTTGGCGGAACCCTGACGGATGGATTGTTCAGCGACGGCATGACGGTGGCCTGCGCCAAGGTCGATACCACCCCGCACGACCTCACCGTCTGCCTGTTCGATTGCCTCTCCCAGGGCGCCGCCCAGCTCGGCTTCGCCGATACGAATCAATTCCTCGAGCACGTCGAGTTGATTCGCTGGTCCACCACCATCACCTCTAACGTCCTCGCCGAATCCCACGGCCCTCGCATCGGCCTGCTCGTCTCCCGCGGCCACGAGAAGGACCTCTACGGCGGCCGGTCGAGCAGCCTCGTCCTGAATCGCCTCGTTTCCGCCGGAGACGTCATCGGCCTCGGCGATTCGCCCGACGACGCGGAAATCATGACCGCCGCCCGCTCGCTGCTCGAGCGCGGCGTGCGCCGCATCTGCGTCAGCCTGAAAAATTCGCATCGCGATCCGGCCGCGGAGATCGAGATCAAACGCGTCATCGATCGGCAATACCCCGACCATTTCCTCGGCTCGGTTCCCGTTCTCGCCGGCAGCGACATCTCCAAAAGCCCGGACGACCAGACGCGCACCTTCTGCGCCCTCATCAACGCCTATTCCCACGGCGCGCTCGCTGCCACGCTCTTCAAGGCCGAGGACGAATTGCGGCAAACCGCCCGCTACGCCGGCAGCTTTCTCGTCAGCCACGTCAATGGCGGCGTCGCCGGCATCGCCAAGACCAAAGCCATCGACACCGTCGAGTCCGGCCCGATTCTCGGCATTCACGCGAGCGCTTGGCTCGCCAAGTCCCGCGGCATCGATAACGTCATCGCGATGGATATCGGCGGCACGACGGCGAAAGTCAGCGTCCTCAAAAACGCTCGGCCCATCTATCGCAAGCCATCCGATTTCTTCGGCATCCCCGTCTCCATCTCGCTCCCCTACCTGCGCAGCATCGCTCTCGGAGGCGGCAGCGTCGTGAAGCAGCTCGGCGGGCGGCAAGGATCGTCCGCCATCCAGCTCGGCCCTGAAAGCATGGGCTCATTCCCCGGCCCCGCCTGCTACAGCCTCGGCGGCGAGCAGGCCACGCTCACCGATGCCTTCGTCGCCGCCGGCCTCATCAATCCGGAGTATTTCCTCGGAGGAACCAAGCCGATCGATCGCGACTCGGCGCGCCAGACGATCGAGGAACTCGTCGCGTGCCCGCTCGAGCTTTCCGTCGAAAAAGCCTGCGGATTGATTATCGGCCGCGCGCTCGAAATGGTTGCCGGCATGATCGCGTCCGCAAAGTCCGAACTTGGCCAGGATCTCTCGAATCACACGCTCTTCGCCTACGGCGGCAATGGCGGGTTGTTCGCCTGCGGGGTGGCCGAAAAGGCCGGCCTCAATGCCGTCGAGTTGTTCACGCTTGGCCCGGTCTTCAGCGCATTCGGCTCTTCCGTCTCGGGCGTTTGCCACGTTTATGAAAGCACCGCGCCCGACCACGCTCTCTCGGAAGCCGGCCTTGCCCGCATCCGTCACGCCGTCGAGGAGATGAAAGCCGAAGGCGCCAAGGACCTGCTGGGCGAGGGCTTGCGCCCCGAAGGCCTGAGCTACGCCATGGAATTCGAAGTCGCGGGAAAAAACGGAGATTCCGTCACCGTCCCCGTCGCTTTGTCGGCGCTCGAGAGCGCGAAGAAATTGCAGGATGCGCTTGCGGCCGGCTTTGGGGCCGGCGCTGCCGCGCCGCGCGATCTTTCGCTGGAATTGATTCGCCTTCGCGTCCAGAAATCCGTCTCCACGCCGCGCTTCGCCGAGCGCTCTTCGCAGGGCGCTGATGCCTCGGCCGCCCGAATCTCCACGCGCCCGATCACCTGGCTGAACACGAGCGGCGATTGCCTCGTCTACCGTTGGGAATCGCTCCAACCCGGCAATCGTGTCGAAGGCCCGGCTGTGCTCGAAGGCGTCAACAGTACCTATTTCCTCCCTGAAGGTTGGGGAATGCTGATGGATGGTTGGGGGAACGGCTCGGTCCGCCGCCGCTAGAGTGAATTCCCGACGTTCGGCGGGCCTTGGTAGCCACGGTCGGTGCCGTTCCGACCGTGGGCCAGTGTTCGGCCCCGCAACCGCTGCGCGAGGAAAAAAACATGGCCGCCGAACCGGAAAATCGCCTCCGCGTCACCGAGTATCTCGACCTCGATCTCGATCGCGAATTGTGGCTCTGCAATCGCTGCGGCCGCGAACTCGGCCCCGCGCGCGATAATTACAAAAAGGGCTGCCTGCTCCACGACCGCGATCCGCGCGAAATCCATCCCCCGCTCGTCACCGGCGCCTACAACTTTTCTCCCGATCCGCAGTGGGTGCGCATCGTCGAAATCTGTTGCCCCGGCTGCGGCACGCAGATGGAGACCGAGTATCTTCCGCCCGGCCATCCCATCACGCACGACATCGAAATCGATCTGGACCGACTGAAGGAACAGTTGCGGTCCGGCGAATTCGTCATCCGCAAGCAGCGAATAGAGGTCGTCGAATGAACTCCATTGATATCGACGTCGGCGGAACATTCACCGACCTGGTCCTGAATTTCCAGGGCAAGGCGCTGATTCAGAAGGTGCCCACCACTCCCTACGACCTCTCCGTCTGCTTTTCCAAGGTGATTGAAGAGGGCGCCGGCGCGCTCGGCATGAAGATGGAAGAGTTGCTTCCCTCCATCGACATGATCCGCTACTCGACGACGATCGCGATGAACCGTCTCATCGAGAAAAAGGGCCCGCGCCTCGGCTTGATCACCACCGAAGGCCACGAGGACGTCGTCCTGATCGGCCGCGGCGCCCAGTGGATCGACGGCACGCGCGTAGCCGAGCGCCGCAACCTCGCCGTGCAGAAAAAGCCCGATCCGCTCGTTCCACGCGACATGATCGTCGGCGTTAAGGAGCGCATCGACTCCCGCGGCCTGGTAATCCGCCCGCTCGACGAAAACGACGTCCGCGAAAAAGTGCGCTACCTGGTGAATCGCGGCGCGCGCGGTTTCGTCGTTTCGCTTCTCTGGGGCTTCCTCAATCCCGTCCACGAACGCCGCATCAAGGAAATCATTCGCGACGAGTACAAGGAATTTCACATTGGCTATCTGCCTGTCGTGCTCGCCGGACAGGTGAACGGCAAGCTCGGCGAGTACGAGCGCACGCTCGCCGCGATTCTCGACGCGTATCTCCAGCGCTCCATGCAGATCGAACTTTCCGCCATGTGGGACCGCTTGCGCGAACGCGGCTACCGCAAGCCTCTGCTCATGATCCAGAGTTCCGGCGGCATCGCCGAGGTTTTCCGCACCACCGCCTGCCGCACATTCAATTCCGGTCCCGTCTCCGGCCTCATGGGCGCGCACCACATCGCCCAGTCCCTCGGCCATCAGAACGTCGTGATGACCGATATGGGCGGCACCAGCTTTGACGTCGGCCTGATCGTCAAGGACAGCGTTCGCAGCTACGATTTCCGCCCCATCATCGACCGCTGGATGGTCGGCATCACGATGATCAAAACGCTCTCGGTCGGCGCCGGCGGCGGCTCGATCGCATCGGTCAATCCGCTGCTCCAGAAGTCCGTGCAGGTCGGCCCGCGCAGCGCCGGCTCGATGCCCGGCCCCGCCTGCTTCAACCTCGGCGGCACCGAGCCCACCGTCACCGACGCCGATGTCGCGCTCGGCTACATCAATCCCGATTACTATTCCGGCGGCAGAACCAAACTCGACCGGAACCGCGCCATCCACTCGATTCGCGAGAAAATCGCGAAGCCGCTCGGCATCAGCGTCGAGGAAGCCGCCGTCATCATTCACAAGATCGTGAACGGCAACATGTCCTCCGCCATCATGAAGGAAGTGCACCTGCGCGGTTACAGCCCTGAGGATTTCATTCTCTTTGTCGCGGGCGGCGCCGGAGCCACGCACGCCGCAGGCTACAAGGGCGATATCCCCAAGGCGGTCCTGTTCTCCTTCTCGCCCGTCTTCTGCGCCTACGGCTCCTCCACGATGGACATCATGCACGTCAACGAAGTCTCGAAAAAACTCACGCTGATGTCCCCGCGAACGCAGGAACTCACCGAAGACTACGCCGGGTTCAACGACGCCGTCGAAGGCCTGCTCGATCAGGCCCGCCGCGACCTCACCGGCGATGGCCTCGATCCCGCCAAGGCTGCCTTCGTCCTCGAACTCGACATGTTCTACGGCGGCCAGTTCCACGTGAAGCGTACGCTATCCCCGCGCCTCTCCATTCATGGGCCGGAGGACGTCCGCGCGATCTGCACCGCATTCAACAAGGAATTCAGCGAGGCGTTCAGCCCCTTCGTCGTCAATCCCGAGGGCGGCGTTTTTGTCGAAAGTTTCATCCTGAAAGCCATCGTAGCGACGCCCAAAGTCGATCTGCCGCGCATGCCGCTCGAGGGACACGATCCCTTCGCCGCGAAAAAAGGCGTGCGCCCCGTTTTCTGGCCGCAAGTGATGGATTACAAGGAAACGCCCACGTTCGCCTACGAGCGGCTGCGCCCCGGGAACCGGCTCGATGGCCCAGTGGTGATCGAAGGGCAATACACGACCATCGTCGTGCCGCCCGAAATGCATTTTTCGATAGATGAGCGCGGGCTCGGCATCCTCGAAAGATGAGCCGCCCGCGGCTGTGAAGGAGACGTATGCCCATCCCGACGTTGGCTGAAAAACTTGCGTGGCTGAAGCCGGCCCCGCCCACCGCCTACGAAACCGAGTGCGCCGCCCAGATCCCGCAGGGCGACTACGAAATCGGCGTCCAGGTCACCAACGACATTCTCGATGAAGCGATGGAAGTCTTCGTGCGCGCCTCGCGCAGCTATTTCGGCGTCTCGGGCGATTCCATGGTGGCGATCTTCACCGCCCGCGGCGACCTGATCAACGCCTCCTGCGGCACCTACCTCCACGCCATCATTCAGCCGATCGTCATCAAGTTCATCCTGAAGTACTACAGCGAAAATCCCGGCATCCGGGAAGGCGATATCTGGTACACCAACGACGCCCTGTACGGTGGCATCCACAATCCCGACCAGGTCGCCCTGATGCCGATTTTTCACGATGGCCGCCTCATCGCCTGGGCTTCCGCCGCGCTCCACACCACGGAAACCGGCGCCACCGAGCCCGGCGGCATGCCCGTCAGCGCCCGCTCGCGCTTCGAGGAAGGATTGAATCTTCCGCCGATCAAGATCGGCGAAAACTACGAGCTGAGGAACGATTTCCTCGAGTTTTATTCCGTCTACGGCTTGCGCGCCCCGGCCATGTTCATTTCCGACCTGCGCGCCCGTTGCACAACAGCCGACCGCGTGCGCGTCCGGTTGCTCGAACTCGTCGAGCGGCGCGGCCAGCAGTTCGTCGTTGGTCTCTTGCGGAAAATGTGCGAAACCGCCGAAGCCGGCGCGCGCAAGCGCATCAAGGCGCTTCCCGACGGCAAATTCCGCGCCGTGGTCTTCAACGACGCCATCGGCTGGACGCCCTCGCTCGTGCGCTCCTGCTATCTCACGCTCACGAAAAAAGGCGAAAACATCGTCTTCGATTTCCACGGCACCTCGCCCGAAAACGCCTCCTCCTACAACGTGCATGCGCAGGCGGTCGTCGGTCATCTGGCGAATTTCATGTACGAGTACATCTTTCACGATCTGCCGATCTGCAGTTCCACCTTCGCCGCCATCGATTTCGTGTT
>JAGWOX010000089.1 GCA_028877145.1 Acidobacteriota bacterium
CGGCTTGAACGCGAGAAGTTGATTGAGGCGTTGCCGCCGGACGAAAGGCGCCAGCCGTACCGCCTCACCCCAAAGGGATTACGAGTGCTCCGAGCCCGTCTTTCAACTTTGCATCGCTTCGCGCGAGCGGGATTGCGCAAGTTGGAGGCTCGATGAATCCGCGAGTGGCGCGGTGTTTGACGGCTTTGTACCCACGGGCGTGGCGACAGCGGTATCAATGTGAATTCGAAACGTTTCTAGAAGCTCATCCTTCGAACGTGAAGACTATCGTGAATGTTGCCGCGTGGGCGATCTATGAGCGAATCCTTTCTCTGGGAGACATTCCAATGGATGCTCGGCAGAATTCATTCACGTTGATGACCTTCGCGGGCCTTGCCGCCTTTGCCGCAGGCGTCAACTTTTATTGGACCGTAGACGACACGCCGCTCGCCAGAGCCATGCACGATCATGGCGCTTTGTTCGCCAGCTGGACGCTCGTCCAAGTGGGCGCTCTGGCCCTGGTTACCGCGGGCATTCTTAGCAGCCCGTTGTTCTTCAACATGGCTCGCAAAGCGTTCGCAGACCGGCGGCGTGACGTGATCCTGCGTCTGGCGATCCCCCTTTGTGCCGCCGCGGCTCTTCTCGCCTGGCTCGTATCGGTGCCGGTCCTGATCCATAGTCATTGGGTTCCCACGCCGTGGGACGTAGCTGGCGATTGGACCGCTCCGGCGGACTGGCCATCCTTGTCAACGCGCTGGATTCTCGGCTCTGTGTCCTTCACCGCGATGATCGCAGGACTTCTGGCGACCGCGATAAGTATCCGCCAGGCCGTTTTGCGAACGGAGCTGTCAGAGCCCCAACGAAGTTCATTCTCGATACCCTCTTTGCTGCTCGTGGGTTCCGTTGCCGCGATGACGATCGGAGTTCTCTCCTGGGGCTGGTTCGTCCAGCAGTACGCGCCCACGGACTTTCATATCCGCAACGGAGGATTATTGAGCAGCACGAACTTTGCATCCTGGGCAGCTACCTCAATCGTCTTGGTAGCGGCCGCCATGATGGCCATCAAAAGTTTTCGTTCAGCCCTCTCGGTCAGGACACAATAGCCCAAAGACTGATCTTTCCTGATGCGTGACGGCCACCGTATCCAAAGATTGGCACGGCGGTCGCTAATGAGTAGAATCCCCACGTCAAAAGAATTCCTCCACGTCCAAGAGCGGGACGGGCGCAGCGGTCTCGTGCGGTGCTCCGCGAAAGAAGGTGGCTTTGCCAACCCTGCCCAGCGGGGTCAAACTCGTTGTTTTCCCCGCGGAGTGCTCGCTTGACCCGACGTTCATAACGGGCTAGCCCGGCGTCAGTTTGCGAGACCGTTTTGGCAATCTTTGAGCCAGGCCGTCGCTTGGGGAAGAAAACCGAAAGGGGATGGAATGAAGAGCGCTCTACTTTTGCGATCGAATGGAATCTTGCTGCTGGTGATTGCGGCCATGCTCGTATCGGTCGGTGAGGGGCGGGCGCAGAGGTTTCCGCGCAGGCCGCCGCCGAAGCCGGGGCCGATGCTGGCGGATGGGTATCTGCAATTCCAGACGGCGGCGCTCGACCTGAAGCTGGTGAAATCTTCGCAGACGGTGGCGGCGCTCGATCCCCGGGCGGCGAGCGGATTCGATTTCACGCCGGGAGACCGGCTGGTGGCGCGGTCGCAGGATGGCTACTACCAACTGGGAGACATTGATCTGCGGCTGCGCACGGGAAGCTCGGGTGCGTGGAAGAGTTTTTCGACGGCGCTCGCGCGGCAGCCGGTCGAGCCATTGCCAGCGAGCCAAGGCGAATTGGCGGCCGCAAACCTTGCTCCATCCTTGCCGGCGGATATTCCGCTGGAGATCACGCGGACGTGGGCGATGGAAGACGGCAACCTGGTGATGCGGTTCGCGTTGAAGAATAAGACGAACCAGCCGGTGGAAATCGGCTCGCTCGGAATTCCGATGATCTTCAACAACATCCTGACGGGCCGGACGCTCGACGAGGCGTATGCGAACTGCTCGTTCTACGATCCGTATATCGGCGAGGACGCGGGATACCTGCAAGTGACGCCGCTGCGAGGCGTGGGGCCGGCGCTGCTGGTGGTGCCGGACGGGCGGACGCCGTTCGAGGCTTACAAGCCGATCCTGAATCCGGCCGGCTATCGTTTCCGGGAATGGAAGCCGGAAGTTTTCAAGGACCTGACGCCACGGAGCAATACGTTCGAGGGTTTTTACGATTGGATGGTGGCCAGCCTGGCCTACGCGCAGGACCAGTGGAAGAACGCGGAGCCGTGGAATCCGCCGACGGCGGTGACGATCGCGCCGGGCGCGACGAAGACGTACGGACTCAAATTCCTGGTCGCGCCTTCGGTGCGCGACATTGAGAAGACTCTTGCGGCCAACGACCGGCCGGTGGCGGTGGGCGTTCCGGGCTACGTGCTGCCGACGGACATCGACGCGAAGCTGTTCGTGAAATATCCCGAAGCGATCACGTCGATGACGGTGGAACCGCGGGAGGCGATTTCGATCCAGCCGGATGCTGCACGTGCGGGCGGCTGGAAAACGTTTACATTGCGGGGGCAGACGTGGGGCCGGTCGCGGCTGACGATTACCTACGCGAACGGCCTCGAGCAGACGATCAACTATTTCACGATCAAGCCGGAAGCCGAGGCCGTGGCCGACATGGGGCATTTCCTGACGACGAATCAGTGGTTCGTCGATCCGAACGATCCCTTTCATCGCAGCCCTTCGGTGATGAGCTACGACAACGATACGCAGAGCATCGTGACACAGGACACCCGCGTGTGGATCGCGGGATTGAGCGACGAAGGCGGAGCGGGATCGTGGCTGGCGACGATCATGAAGGAGTACGGCGAGCCGAACCCGGAAGAGATCGCGAAGTTCGAGCAATTCGTAGACGGCGTGCTGTGGGGACAACTGCAATACAACGACGGGCCGGAAAAATTTGGCGTGAAGAAGAGCCTGTTCTTCTACCAGCCGGACCTGCTGCCGAAGAATTATTACCGCGCGGATTTTAACTGGAAGAGCTGGACGAGTTGGAACAAGAAGGCGGCGTGGACGGCGGACCGTGCCTACGATTACCCGCATGTGGCGGCCGCGTATTGGGTGCTGTACCGGCTGGCGCGGGACCACCAGGGGCTGGTGACCGGTCATCCGTGGCAGTGGTATCTGAACCACGCGTACGAGACGACGATGGCGATGACGAGGTACGCGCCTTACCAGACGCAGCTCGGGCTGATGGAGGGCGACATCTTCGTCGACATTCTGAAAAGCCTGAAGCGCGAAGGGATGACCGAGCAGGCGCAGACGCTCGAAGCGGCCATGCGCAAACGTGCCGACATCTGGCGCGACAAGGCGTATCCCTTCGGCAGCGAGATGCCGTGGGATTCGACGGGGCAGGAAGAGGTCTACGCGTGGATGCGCTATTTCGGCTACCCGAACAAGGCCGAGGTGACACTCAACGCGATTCTGGGCTACGACCCGACGATACCGAGTTGGGGATACAACGGCAGCGCGCGGCGGTATTGGGACTTCATCTACGCGGGCGAGACGCGGCGGCTCGAACGGCAACTGCATCATTACGGCTCGTCGATCAATGCCCTGCCCTTGCTGGCGGAATACCGGCGGAATCCGGAGGATTTTTATCTGCTGCGCGTGGGCTACGGCGGGATCATGGGGCCGCTGACGAATATCGACCAGGAAGGATTCGCTTCGTGCGCATTCCACGCGTTTCCGGACATGCTGAAGTTCGATTCGTATTCAGGCGATTACGGAACGAACTTTTTCGGTGTCGCCTTGGCGGAGGCAACCTATATCGTCGACCATCCGGAATTCGGGTGGCTGGCGTTTGGCGGAAACTTGCAGGCCAAGGGCCGGCATGTGGAAGTGACGCCGCTCGATGCATTCCGGCGGCGAGTGTATGTGGCGCCGTATGGGCTGTGGTTGAAGCTCGATGCGGGGACATTCTCGCGCGTGGAAGTCGATACCAAGAACGGCACCGTGCGCGTGGAACTGGATCCGGCGACGGGGTACACGCGGGAGGCGCTGTTGCGCGTGGAGCAGCCCGCGGCGGTGAAAGGCGTGGGGAAATATCGGCCGAGGCAGGCGTTCAAGATGGAACGCGGGGCGTATGTGGTGGAACTGGGGAGTAAGGCCACGTGGGTTGAGCTGCAGGCGAAAAAGTAGCCGGGTGAGGTTCCGGAGGTCCGGCTATCTCCACCCGGACCCACCCTTCGGGCAAAGAGCGCCCGAAGAGTGGGGCACCCGCAAAGGCCCTTGGGAGTCAGGGGAACGGCTCGAGAAATGGTGTTGCGATAGAGGTGGCGAAGGCTGGTATTTGGTAACGCCGGCGCTTGCGGCCTCGGCAGAGACAAATTCTCCAGGCCGGGCCTTCGCGCGAAATCCTTCCGCACGAACTGCGTCGGGACTCACTTCGTTCGTCGCTCAAGGCTTCGCTCAGGATGACAGGCGAGGGGACGTCGATGGAAAGGCCGCAGCCATGAGTGGCTGCGCTGCTTGGAGGCTTTGACCGACAAGGCTCCTTCACTCAGGATGACAAGCGGATTGGGCTATTTGATGGCTATGGATTGGAAGAAATCTTCGATGGATTTTTTGGCGGCGCCTTCGATCATGCGGGAGCCTACGGCGGCTAGCATGCCGCCTAGCTGGACTTCGCCGGCGTAGTGGATTTCGGTTTGGTCGCCTTGGGGGACGAGGTCAACTTTGCCGTCGCCGTTGATGAAGCCGGGGCCACCGCGGGCGCTGGTTTTCAGGCGCATGGAGCGGGGCGGGTCTTTCTCGGAGAGTTCGACGGTGCCGGCGAAGGTGCCGGAGACGGGACCCATCTTGTACTTGATCGTCGCCTTGTAGCGGTCGGGGCCATCCGGTTCGAGCTTGTCGACGCCGGGCAGGCTTTTCGCGAGGACTTCAGGATCGTTCAGGCGTTCCCAGACGGTTTCGGCTTTGGCGGCGATGGTGTATTGGCCTTCGATCTTCACGCTTTCTTTCCTCCGGCGCGGGCGATGGCGGCTTCGAGCGCGCGGCGCGCGTAGACGGCAGCGGCGGCGCGGCGATAGGCGGCCGAGGCATGAATGTCGCCCAGAGGGTCGATGCCGTCGGTAACCTTTTCGGCCGCTTCGGCGAGGAGTTTCGGCGCGGCTTTCTTGCCTATAAGCATCTGCTCGGCGGCGGTGGCGCGGTAGGCGTTTACGGCGACGCCGGTGATGCCGATGGCCACGGACTCGATCTTCTCGCCTGGTCCCAGAGTAACACGCGCCGCGGCTCCGGCCAGCGCGAAGTGGGAAGCGGGCTGGTGGAGTTTGCGATAAGCGGCGCCGGAGTTTTCGCCGGTGCGAGGGATGCGGACTTCGGTGAGGATTTCGCCGGGGCGAAGCTGGGTGGTGAGCAGATCGACGAAATATTCCGCGGCGGGAATCACGCGGGTGCCGGAGCTGGACGTGGCGACGATTTCCGCGTCGAGGGCCAGTATGGCGGCGGGATAATCGGCGGCGGGATCGGCGTGGGCGAGGCTGCCGCCGACGGTGCCGCGGTTGCGGACCTGCACGTCGCCGATTTCGGCGGCGGTTTCGGGCAGCAGCGGGCAGGTGATACGGAGCAGCTCGGAGGCTTCGACGTCGTGATGCGTGGCGAGCGCGCCGATGACGATGCGGCCGCCTTCCTCGCGAATGGAGCGAAGCGAGCGGATGCGGCCGATATCGACGACGTAGCGGGGAGCGGAGAGACGGAGCTTCATCAGCGGGAGAAGGCTGTGGCCGCCGGCGAGGAGCTTGGCTTCGTCGCCGTGGCGCGCGACGAGGCGAAGGGCTTCGTCGAGGGATTTGGGGGCGAAATATTCGAATGCGGCTGGGATCATGGGTTCTCTCCGATTCTGCCGGCTTCTGGAAACTTGATCCGTTGCGTTGCGGTTGCGGTCATGGGCGGCTTGGGTGCTGATTCCTTTGAAAGGCCGCAGCCAGGAGTGGCTGCGCTACTTAACTGCCTACGGCGACTGGGAGGCGCACTGGCGTCGAAATGTGTTCGTGGACGATGAGCCAGTGGCCGTCGCGATTTTCCCAGACGGCGGTTTGTTCGGCGTCGAAATTTTGCTGGCGGCCGGTGTTCCAGGTCACGGCGACGTGCAGGATGGAGGTGGTCCAGGCGACGCGGCCCAATTTGGTGACATGGAAATCATCGCCCGGCGTGAGCTGGAGAGACATGACGTTGTCGAAAAGGGACGATTTGATGCCCTGGCCGTAGGCGAGCCAGCCGCGATACTCGGCCTCGCTGAGTCCGTAGAAGACGAGGCCGGTGTCCTTGGCATAGAGCGGCGAAAGCACGGCGGGATTATCGGCCTGGGCCGCGGTGGTCCAGAGACGGCAATAGCGGGTGAGCAGGCGGCCGAACTGCTGCTGCGGGTTGAGCGCGGTTCCCTTGCCCGGAACCAGGGCTACCGCGACCATGGCGAGCACGATGGCGGCCAGGGTCAAGCCGGTCAGGTCCGAGCCTTCTCCAGTGCGTGCATTCATTTTGCCCTCCGAGGCCGGCCCGAAGGACCGGCGGTGGCCTCACGGATGGCCTTCCAAACTCTTTCGCGCTTGAGCGGCATGTCGATGTTGCGGACGCCGAGCGGGGCGAGGGCGTCGAGGACGGCGTTGACGAGAGTGGGCGTGGCGCCGATGGTGCCAGCCTCGCCGACGCCTTTGGCGCCGAGCGGGTTCACTGGCGTGGGCGTGACGGTGTTGTAGGTTTCGATCCACGGGAGGTCGGAGGCGCGCGGGATGGCGTAATCGGCTAATTCGCCGGAGAGAAGCTGGCCCTGGTCGTCGTAGACGGCTTCCTCGAAATACGCCTGGCCGACCGACTGCACGATGCCGCCCTGCAGTTGGCCCTCGACGAGGAGCGGATTGATGACGTTGCCGCAGTCGTCGGCGGCGATGTATTTGCGGAGCTTCACATCGCCGGTTTCCGGATCGACGTCGACCACGGCGATGTGCGTGCCGAACGAGAAGGTGAAGTTCGTCGGCTCGTAGAAATGAGTGGCTTCGAGGCCGGGCTCGACGCCGGGCGGCAGCGCCTTGGCGGTGTAGGCGGCGCCGACGGCATCGGCGAAGGACATGGATTTTTTCGGATCGCGCTTCGAGACGATCTGCTTGTTGCGAAGGACGAGATTGGCCGGATCCTCGGAGAGAACGAGGCCGGCGATTTTCAGCAGCTTATCGCGGAGTTTTTCGATGGCGCGGTACATCGCCGTGCCGCCGACGGCGAGCGAGCGGCTGCCGAAGGTGCCGATGCCGTAGGGGACGGCGGAGGTATCGCCGTGGACGATGATGACGTCGTCCATGGTGACGCCGAGCAGATCGGCGGCGATTTGCGAAAAGCTGGTTTCCTCGCCCTGGCCGTGCGGCGAGGAACCGGTGAGGACGCGCACGCGGCCGGTGGGCTCGATGCGGACGGTGGCGCTTTCCCAGCCGCCGGATGGCATAGCGCTGGAAGGGCCGAGGGCGCAGATTTCGACGTAGCTGCCGAGGCCGATGCCCATGAGGCGGCCAGTCTTGCTTTTGCGCGCGGCGGCCTGCTCGCGGCGCAGCTTCTTGTATTCGGACTTTTTCAGCGCGAGGTCCAGCGTGCCCTGGTAGTTGGCGCTGTCGTAGATGAGGCCGGTGGCGGTGGCGTAGGGGAACTCTTTCGCCTTGGGGAAATTCTTGCGGCGCAGCTCGGCGGGATCAATTTTTAATTCGGTGGCGACGGCCTGCATGCCGCGCTCGAGGAAATAGGTGGCCTCGGGGCGGCCGGCGCCGCGATAGGCGTCGGTGGACATCTTATTCGTGAAGACGCCGGTGATTTCGGCGCGGACGTTGGGAATCTTGTAGGGGCCGACGCACATGAGGCCGGTGAGCGTGGGGATGAGCGGGGTGAGGAGCTGGAAGTAGGCGCCGAGATCGGCGATGAAATGGGCGCGGAGGCCGAGGACGGTGCCGTCGCGCTTGACGGCGAATTCCATGTCGGCGATCTGGTCGCGTCCGTGAATCGTGGCGAGGAAATTTTCGCGGCGGCCTTCGGTCCACTTCACCGGCTTTTCGATCTTCATGGCCAGGTAGCAGGCGAGCGCCTCTTCGGAATAAACGTTGAGCTTGCTGCCGAAACCGCCGCCGACCTCGGGCACGATGACGTAGACGCCGTACTCGGGGAAATTGAGCATGGCGGCGATCTGTGTGCGGAGGATGTGGGGGATCTGGGAGGCGGACCAGAGCGTGATGCGGTTGTCGCCGCGATCGTATTGGGCGAGGACGGCGCGGCCCTCCATGGCGACGGGGATGAGGCGCTGGTTGGTCAGGTGGACCTTGATGACGCGGTCGGCCTGCTTGAAGGCTTTCTTGATGTCGCCGCCTTCGAGTTCCCAGCGGTAGGCGGCGTTGTCGGCGTGGACATCGTGGACGCGAGGGGAATCCTTGCGGAGCGCCTTTTCGGGATCGACGACGACGGGGAGCGGCTCGTAGTCGACTTCGACGAGTTCCATGGCGTCTTGGAGAGCGTAGGGATCGGAGGCGACGACGGCGGCGACTCCCTCACCGACGAAGCGGGCCTCGCCGGTGGCGAGCACGGGGCGCGGGGCGGGCTTCATGTCCGGAATCATGGCGCCGCAGGGCACGGGGCCGATGGCGCCGTCGACGTCTTCGGCGGTGACGATGGAGACGACGCCGGGGGCGCTGCGGGCTTTCGTCGTGTCGATCGAGCGAATGCGGGCGTGCGCGTAGGGGCTGCGCACGATGCCCATGTGCAGCATGCCGACGAGCTTGAGGTCGTCGACGTAGTGGGCGATGCCCTGCACGAGGCGAGGGTCTTCCTTCCGCTTGATGGGCTTTCCGACGTACTTGGTGGCTTTGGCGGCGGTGGCCATGTTCCCCTCTCTCTTCGGAGCGACTTCAGCGCTTGTGCGCGCGCAGCTTTCTGGCGGCGTATTCGACCGCTTCGACGATGTGCTGGTAGCCGGTGCAGCGGCACAGGTTGCCGTCGAGCGCGCGGCGAATCTGGGCATGGGTGGGGCTGGGATTTTCGCGCAGCAGTCCGACGGCGGCGAGCATCATGCCGGGCGTGCAGAAGCCGCATTGCAGGCCGTGTTTTTCCCAGAAACCTTCCTGGATGGGATGGAGGCCGCCGCCCGCTTCCGGGAGCGAGCTGAGGCCCTCGACCGTGGTGATTTCGGCGCCGTCGGCCTGCACGGCGAGCATGGTGCAGGACTTCACCGGGTGGCCGTCGATGAGCACGGTGCAGGCGCCGCAGAGGGACGTCTCGCAGCCGATGTGCGTACCGGTCAAGCCGAGGACTTCGCGCAAGTAGTGGACCAGCAGCAGGCGCGGATCGACTTCGTTCTGGAAACTCTTTCCGTTGACGTGAACCTGAATCTCAACGCCCATGACTCCTCCGCAGGCAGGGACCTACATTACGGGAACAACGGCAGGCGGCCACAACTTACATCGGCTGACAGGAAGATTTCAAGTCTTTGCGGGAGATTCGTGGGAGCGACGGGGTTGGAGGGGGTGAAAAAGATTGCGCACGTGGGAGGGGTCGAGGTGCGTCGTCAGGCCGACCCACCCTTCGGGCTGAATAGCGCCCGAAGAGTGGGGCAACCAAGGGGCTCGCGGGAGTTGGGGTGTGGAGATGAGTGGGAATGGTGAGGATTTGATCGACAGTGGTGCTACGGGAAAGCCGCAGCCAAGAGTGGCTGCGCTACTGGAGGCATAGATGGCTAGGGGGATTTCAGGGTGTAGGAGCTTAGGACTTGCATGTAGTTGCCGCGCTCGAAGGCAGCGGGGTCGGGGACGGCGCGGCGGGCCATGCTGCCTTGCATCTGGCGGATGGAATCGTATTCGTGGTCGTGCATCCACTGGCGGAGTTCGTCGAGGATGACGGCGATGTGCTCGATGCCGTTTTCGAGAAGCGACGAGGTGGTCATGGCGGCGCGGGCGCCGGCCATCATGCATTTCAGGACGTCGAGGCCGTTGTGGACGCCGCCGGTGACGGCGAGGTCGGCTTCGATCTGGCCGAAGAGGATGGCGACCCAGCTGAGGCGCGGGAGCAAGTCCTCCGAGCGGCTGAGGTGCAGGGCGCGAACAACTTCGAGGGCTTCGAGATCGAAATCGGGCTGGTAAAAACGATTGAAGAGGACAAGGGCGTTCGCGCCAGCCTTGTCCAATTGGCGGGCCATGTTTGCGAGCGAGCTGAAGGTGGGGCCGATCTTCACCGCGAGCGGGACGCGGACGGAGGCTTTGACTTCGGCGACGAGGTCGCAATAGCTCCCCTCGATTTGGGCACCAGGGATATCGGGATCGACGGCGAGATGGTAGATGTTCAACTCGATCGCGTCGGCGCCGGCGTCCTGCATCATGCGGGCGTAGCGCGTCCAGCCGCCTTTCGATGTGCCGTTCAGGCTGGCGATGACGGGGATGGCGACGGCTTTTTTCGCGCGCTCGATGTGCCGCAGATAGCCTTCGGGGCCGAGGTTGTAGTCCTTGAGATCGGGCAGGTAGCGCGAGGCTTCGGGCGAGCTTTCCGCGCCGCGTTCGAGCCACCGGTCGAGATCGAGCGATTCGAGTGAAATCTGCTCCTCGAAAAGCGAATGGAGAACGATCGCACTCGCGCCGGCGTTTTCCATGCGGCGGAGATTCGCGATCTCTTTCTGCAAGGGCGAGGAAGAGACGACGACGGGATTGCGGAGGGTGAGGCCGAGATAGGCGGTGGTGAGATCGAGATCGCTCATTGCGGGTCTCCCTTCGTCGCGACGGGCTGGGCGGGCAGTTCGGGTTTCTCGGTCTTTTTCACCTTCGTGGGCAACTGGATCGCGGCTAGCGCCTCGTAGAGTTTCCAGCGGGCTTCGGCGTCGTGCTGGGCCATGCGGAGCAATTCGCGCGCGGTTTCCGGGTCGCTGTTCTGGAGGATGGTGAAGCGCGTCTCGTTGTACATGTAATTTCGCAGCGGGACGCTGGGCGGCTTCGAATCAATTTGCAGGGGATTCTTCCCTTCTCCGATCAGCGCGGGATTGAAGCGGAACAGGGGCCAATAGCCGGACTGCGCGGCGATTTTCTGCTGCTCCATGCCGTGCTTGAGGTCGTAGCCGTGGGCGATGCAGGGGCTGAAGGCGATGACGATGGAGGGGCCATCGTGGGCTTCGGCTTCGACGAGGGCTTTGAGCGTTTGCATGTCGCTCGCGCCCATGGCGATGCGGGCGACGTAAACGTTGCCGTAGCTCATGGCCATCAGGGCGAGATCTTTTTTCGGCGTGCGCTTGCCGGCGAAGGCGAAGCGGGCGACGGCGCCGAGCGGAGTGGCTTTCGATCGCTGGCCGCCGGTGTTGGAGTAGACCTCGGTATCGAGAACGAGGATGTTGACGTTGAAGCCGGAGGCGAGGACGTGATCGAGGCCGCCGTAGCCGATGTCGTAGGCCCAGCCGTCGCCGCCGATGATCCAGACGCTCTTGCGAACGAGTGCGCCGGAGACGGCTTCGAGCTCGCGAGCTTCCGCCGAATCGATTTTCGCGAGTTTTTCGCGAAGCCATTTGACGCGGCGGCGCTGCTCGTTGATTTCGGATTCGGTGGATTGGCCGGACTCGAGGAGTGCTCCGGCGAGGCCGTCGCCGAGCGCGCCGGAAAGATGAGCGACGAGATGGCGGGCGTAATCGGCTTGCTTATTGAGCGCGAGGCGAATGCCGAGGCCGAATTCGGCGTTGTCCTCGAAGAGCGAATTGGACCAGGCGGGGCCGCGGCCTTCGGCGTTCTTTGTGAAGGGGGTGGTCGGCAGGTTGCCGCCATAGATGGAGGAGCAGCCGGTGGCATTGGCGATGACGGCGCGGTCGCCGAAGAGTTGCGTCATCAGGCGAATGTACGGGGTTTCGCCGCAGCCGGCGCAGGCGCCGGAGAATTCGAAGAGGGGCTCGAGCAGTTGCGCGTCCTTCACCTGCGTTTGGCGGAGGGATTCGCGTGGTGGCTCGGGGAGCGAGAGGAAGAATTCCCAGTTTTCGGATTCGTCGTGGCGGAGCGGGGGTTGCGGCAACATGTCGATGGCCTTGTGCTTCACTTCGGATTTGCTCTTTGCCGGGCAGATTTCGACGCAGAGGCCGCAGCCGGTGCAGTCTTCGGGCGAAACTTGCAGCGTGTAGCGCAGGTGCTCGTATTCCTTCCACCAGGGCTTGGCGGATTTGAACGTTTTGGGGGCTTTGGCGAGCACTGAGGGATCGTAGATCTTGGCGCGGATCACCGAGTGCGGGCAGACGAGGACGCACTTGCCGCACTGGATGCAGAGAGCTTCGTCCCAGACGGGGATTTCCAGGGCGAGATTGCGCTTCTCCCAACGGGCGGTGCCGGTGGGAAACGTGCCGTCGACGGGGAGCGCGCTGACGGGGAGCAGATCGCCTTCGCCGGCGATGATGCGCGCGGTGACTTTCTGGACGAAGTCGGGCGCCTCCGCGGGGACGGGCGGGCGCATCGAGATGCCGTCGGCGACCTCCGTCGGCACATTCACTTCGTAGAGGCGCTCGAGCGTGCGATCGACGGCGGCGAAATTCTTTTCGACTACGGCTTCGCCGCGCTTGCCGTAGGTTTTGCGGATGGCAGTTTTGATCGCGGCGATGGCTTCGTCGCGCGGGAGAACGCCACTGAGGGCGAAGAAGCAAGTTTGCATGATCGTGTTGATGCGGCGGCCCATGCCGCTGGCCTGCGCGACTGCGTCCGCGTCAATTACGAAAAACTTCAGGTCCTTCTCGATGATCTCTTCCTGCACGGCGTCGGGCAGCTGGTCCCAGACTTCTTCGGCGCTGTAGGGGCTGTTCAGGAGGAAGGTTGCGCCGGGCTCGGCCAGATGCAGGATTTCCATGCGTTCGAGGAAGGAGAACTGGTGGCAGGCGACGAAACTGGCTTGCGAGATCAGATAAGTTGACCGGATGGGGCGCGGGCCGAAGCGGAGATGGGAGATCGTTACGGCGCCGGCTTTTTTCGAGTCGTAGACGAAATAGCCCTGGGCGAAGAGATCGGCATTTTCGCCGATGATTTTGATGGAGTTCTTGTTGGCGCCGACGGTGCCGTCGGAGCCGAGGCCGAAGAAAACGGCGCGGACCGTGTCGGGAGCTTCCGTCGAGAATTCCGGATCGAATTCGAGGCTGGTGCGCGTGACGTCGTCGCGAATGCCTACGGTGAAATGATTTTTCGGGGCTGGCTTCTTGAGTTCGTCGAAGATGGCGCGGACCATGGCGGGCGTGAATTCTTTGGACGAGAGACCGTAGCGGCCGCCGATGATTCGCGGGAGCGAGGCGAAGAGCGGGTTCCCTGCGGCGTGCGCCTCGCTGATGGCAGTCACTACGTCGGCGTAGAGCGGCTCGCCGGTGGCGCCGGGCTCTTTTGTGCGGTCGAGGACGGCGATGGATTTGGCCGTGGGCGGGAGGGCGGCGAGCAGATGCTCGGCGGAAAAGGGGCGATAGAGGCGGACTTTGACTACGCCGACTTTTTCGCCCCTTTGCGCCAGGAATTCGACGGTTTCCTCGACGGTTTCGGCGCCGGAACCCATGAGAACGATGACGCGCTCGGCGTTGGGGGCGCCGGCGTAATCGAACAAATGGTACCGGCGGCCGGTGAGCTTACCGAATTTTTCCATCTGGCGTTCGACGATTTCGGGGCAGGCCAGGTAATAGGGATTGATGGCTTCGCGGGCCTGGAAGAAGACGTCGGGATTCTGGGCGCTGCCGCGCAGGACGGGGCGCTCGGGCGAGAGGGAGCGGGCGCGGTGCTCGCGCACGAGGTTATCGTCGATCATGGCGCGGAGGGTTTCCGGCGCGAGCATTTCGACTTTGGCGATTTCGTGGGAGGTGCGGAATCCGTCGAAGAAATGGAGGAACGGGAGACGAGATTCGAGGCTGGCGGCGCGGGCGATGAGCGCATGATCCATCGCTTCCTGAACGGAATTCGAGGCGAGGAGGGCGAAACCGGTTGCGCGGCAGGCCATGACGTCGCTGTGGTCGCCGAAGATCGAAAGTGCGTGCGTGGCGATGGTGCGCGAGGCGACGTGGATGACGGCGGGCGTGAGTTCGCCGGCGATCTTGTACATGTCGGGAATCATCAGGAGCAGGCCCTGGGAGGCGGTGAACGTCGAGCCGAGAGCGCCGGCCTGAATCGCGCCGTGCAGGGCGCCGGCGGCGCCGGCTTCGCTCTGCATTTCGATCACTTCGGGGACGGCGCCCCAGAGATTCCTTACGCCTTTTGCGGCCCATTCGTCGGCCCACTCGCCCATGGGCGAGGCGGGCGTGATGGGATAGATGGCGATGACTTCGCTGGTTTGGTAGGCAACGCGCGCGGCGGCTTCGTTGCCGTCGATCGTGATGATCTGTTTGGACGAATTCGACATGCCTTCATCTCCCTGGTCCGGAGCGAGGCCTGGTCGCGGCGGGCCCGCCAGTGGCGGGCGGAAATTTTTCGGACCCGAAATCTCGAACTATTCGAAGTATACATCCGCGAGGGGCTGAGGGTGGGGTGAAGTCACAAGGATGGTGCTCGACGGGAATGGTTCAGCAACTGGGTGCGGGGACGGCCGTATTCGACAATCTCCTGCCCTTACCCGAAGTCTTAGCGCCGCCTCGCCCCCTGCAAAGCTATCGCGCTAGCACCGCTTATTGCGTCCTCGATGTCCGCAATGGCGTTGTCCTCGATTTCATTTGCTTCATCGCGAAGCTCGTAGGCTCTTCTGACCAAGTCCCCGATTACCTTCTGCTCAGGGGGAGAGACGTCCGGGACCATGAC
>JAGWOX010000090.1 GCA_028877145.1 Acidobacteriota bacterium
GACCCACAAGGCACACAAGGATGAGCCACTGTGGCGGGGTCCGATGAAGGCCCAAATCGGAGTGGACGCTGGAAGTATCAGCACAAAGCTTGTGGTTGCTCTCGCTCCCACTGACTTCATCGGCCTCGCACGGATTTTGGAAGGGTCAACCAAGTTTTTAGTGCCCGGGTCCTCGCCTGAGCGCGCCGGCTCCGCGATCGTCATATCGCGGTACCGGCGCGCGGCCGGAAGTCCGCTGCGGTCCGCGCTCGACCTCCTCGACGAATTCAGGAAGCTCGTTCCCGACGAACTGATCGGCGGGATCCGTGTGACCGGATCGGGCGGACGGCGCGTGGCGGAAACTCTGGGCGTTCCCTTCGAAAACGAATTTCGGGCGATGGCGCGCGGCGTTGGAGCCATAAATCCGGAGGCGCGAACGATTTTCGAGATGGGCGGCGAAAGCTCGAAATATATGCTGCTCGAAAACGCGGCGCGGGGCGGGGAAGCGGGCGAGGAAACATCGCTTGGCATCGCCGATTATTCGACGAGCGGGGAATGCGCCGCGGGCACGGGCTCTTTCATCGACCAGCAGGCGACGCGGCTGCGGTACCAGGTGGAAGAAATCGGGGCGATCGTGGCGCAGGCGAAAACGGCGGCGCGGATTGCGGGGCGCTGCTCGGTGTTCGCGAAATCGGACATGATCCACGCGCAACAGAAGGGCTACGGGACGGGCGAAGTGCTCAAGGGCCTGTGCGAAGCCGTGGCGCGGAATTTCAAGAGCAATATCGTCAAGGGGAAGAAGATCGTGCCGCCGGTGCTGTTTCTGGGCGGCGTTTCGCAGAATGCGGGCGTGGCGCAGGCGATGGCTTCGGCGTTTCGGTTGGGGCCCGGGGAACTCGTTGTGCCGGAACTGTACGCGTGGATGGGGGCGCTGGGCGCGGCGCTGCTCGAGGCGGATGAGGCACGGCGCGCGGGCGCGGGGACGGGCGTGGTGGAAATTGTGAGCGGTGGACGTAGGGACGGGATCCTTCGCTGCGCTCAGGATGACAGAAAGGAAGCAGAAAGTATGGTGGCGGGCCCTGCCCCTGTTGGTGAGCGTGGACACGAAGAAACTTGCTGCTTGGACGCTGCGGCTACTGGGTCGGGCGCGACGGAGGCGACGCGTTATCATCCTGAGCGAAGCGAAGGATCCCGCGGCTACATCTCCGGATCGCGCGACACAACGGCTGGCACGCCGAACCCGCCGCTTTCGCTCGCCAGTGTGTTGCTGCTGCGCGACCACCCCGACGCGCGCCGCGCGGAACCCTTGCCGGAACCCGGAGCGCGCAAACTGCCCGTCTATCTGGGCATCGACATCGGTTCTGTGAGCACGAACCTGGCGCTCATCGACGAAGATGGCCGGTTGCTGCACGGCATCTATCTGCGCACGGCGGGGCGGCCGATCGAAGTCGTCGGCGACGGGCTGCGCGAGATCGACGAGCTGTTCGGCTCGCGCATCGAGATTCGGGGCGTGGGCACGACGGGATCGGGGCGCGAGCTGATCGGGGAACTGGTGGGCGCCGACACGGTGAACGACGAAATCACGGCGCACAAGACGGGCGCGATGTACGTCCACGAAACGCTGGTGCGGCGGCTGCCGCGCGTGGAAGGAGTGGGCACGTGCAACGTGCCCCTACCAACAACCTGCTCCGGCGATGGTGTCGGCGACGTCGACACGATCTTCGAAATTGGCGGACAGGATTCGAAATTCATTTCGATCGATCACGGCGTCGTGGTCGATTTCGCGATGAACGAGGCTTGCGCGGCGGGCACCGGCTCGTTCCTCGAGGAGCAGGCCGAGCGCGTGGGCATTCAGATCAAGGACGAATTCGCGCGGCTGGCGCTCTCGTCGAAAGCGCCGGCGCGGCTCGGCGAGCGGTGCACCGTGTTCATGGAGCGGGATGTAACCGCGGCGCTGGGACGCGGCGCGAGCCTCGAGGACGTCATTGGCGGCCTCGCCTATTCGGTGGCGCTGAACTACCTGAATCGCGTGGTGCGCGGGCGGAAGATCGGCGACGTGATCTACTTCCAGGGCGGGACAGCGTACAACGACTCGGTGGCGGCGGCGTTTTCGACGCTGCTCGGCAAACCGGTGATCGTGCCGCCGCACAACGGCATCATCGGAGCGATCGGCATGGCGCTGATCGCGCAGGAAGTGACCGGGGCGCGAGCGCGTGGGCGATCAATGGGGCAGGCGCGGGCGGCGGTGGAGCGGCTAGCGGAGAACGAGCCGGCGTCTTCGTTCCGCGGATTCGATTTGAGCGCCATGGACTTCGAGACTCGCGAATTCGTCTGCAAGGCCTGCTCGAACTATTGCGACATGAAGGAGATTACGGTCGAGGGGCGGAAGACGTATTGGGGCGACAAGTGCTCGGACAAATTCCGCAAGCGGGCGAAGACGGACCGGCAACCGGTGATTGAGGATTTGCTGGCATTGCACGATCGGGAATTGCTTGCCGGTTTCGCGCCACTCGGCGGAATTGATGCTTCGGCCACGAGCGAAAGGCGCACAGGCAGGAATGCCTGTGCTACGGGAAAACGAGCGCGCATCGGGATTCCGCAGGCGATGTATTTCTACGACGAGTTTCCGTTTTGGCAGACGTATCTGGAGGCGCTGGGATTCGAAATCGTGCTTTCGCCGCCTACCGACCGGTATCTGGCGGCGCGCGGCACCGAGCTGAGCGTGGCCGAGCCGTGTTTCCCCGTGCAGATCGCCCATGGACACGTGCAAGCGCTTCTCGTGGAACAGCCGGGGCGGCCGCGGGCGGATTACGTGCTGCTGCCGAACGTGATGGACCGCGAATCGCCGCCTTCGGAAACGGCTTCATATCTGTGCCCGTGGAACCAGACGCTGCCGTTCGTCGTGCGCGCCGCTCCCGAACTGGGCGAGCATTCGGCGAACATTCTGGCGCCGACGGTTCGTTTCCGCGCGGGACGCAAATTCGTGGCGCGTCAGCTGGCCGAATATTTCCGCAAGCTTGACGTGGGGCGGCGGGAGAGCGACGCGGCGCTCGATGCGGCGTACGAGGCGCGGGCGAAATTCACGGCCAGTTTGCAGGAAGCCGGGCGAGTGGCCTGCGCCATGCTCGAGGACACGGGCGAGCCGGCGGTACTTCTCGTCGGCCGGCCTTACAACCTCTACGACCGCAACGGCAATTGCGACATTCCACGCAAGCTGCGCGATCTCTACGGCGTGAACGTCGTGCCGCTCGATTTCCTGCCGCTCGACGACGTTCCGCCGGACGAGCTGCACCCGAACATGTATTGGAATTCCGGCCGTCGCATTCTGGCCGCGGGGCGATTCGCGCGGAATCATCCGGGAATGCACGTCATCTACATCACGAATTTCAAATGCGGGCCGGACTCCTTCATCAAGCATTACCTGCGCGAGGCGGCCGGCGCACCGTTTCTGGTGTTGCAATTTGACGGGCACGGCAACGACGCCGGCTACCTGACGCGGTGCGAGGCGTATCTCGACAGCAAGGGGATACTGCGATGCGCGGCGTGAAAGCGAACTCGGGAAACGGGCACGGGGCGCCTTCGCTCGCCGAGCGCAAAATCTGGATGCCGAGGCTCACCGAAGCCAGCTCGCGGGCCATGGCCGCGGTGTTCCGCTCGTTTGGCCTAGACGCCGTGGTCACGCCGCCTTCCGACGAGCGCACGCGCGAGCTGGGCGCGCGACACACCTGCGGCGATGAGTGCTATCCCACGAAAGTCACGCTGGGCGATTTTTTGAAGGTGTTGCAGGCGCCCGGCGCCGATCCCTCGAAGATCGCGTTTTTCATGGCGGGCGGGCAGGGGCCATGCCGGTTCGGGCAGTACGTGCCGTACATGCGGTCGGTGCTCGCGTCGCTGGGCTATCCGGACGTGCCGGTGCTCGGGCCGACCTTCGAGGGCGGCTACGCGGATTTCGGGCTGTCGGGTTCGGGATTCGTGCGCAGCGCCTGGCGGGCGGTGGTGACGAGCGACATCCTGATGAAGCTGCTGTTGAAGACGCGGCCGTACGAAGCGGTGGCAGGCAGCGGCGATGGGGCGCACGAGGCGTCGATCGTCGACCTGTGCCGGGTTCTCGAAGTCGCGTACCGCGATCCTCGAGCGCAGCTCGCCGCGCTGAACAGGTGCATGCTGCGCGCCCGCACGCGTTTCCGCGAAGTGCCGGTTCGCGACGAGGCGCGGCCGCTCATTGGCATCGTCGGCGAAATTTTCTGCCGGCTGAACAACTTCAGCAACGACCATCTGGTGCGGCGGCTCGAAGCGGCCGGGGCGGCCGTGTGGATGAACGACGTCTCCGAATGGATCTGGTACACGAACGACGAGTCGATGCGGCTGCTCGATCTCGGAGGGAAACGCTACTCGCCGCAGGCGCTGGGAGCGCGGATTCGGGCGCATTACCAGAAAAAGGACGAGGACGCGCTGCTCGATCCGTTGCGCGAGGATTTCCGCGGCTACGAGGAGCCGGAGATGCGCGAGGTGCTCGAGAACGCCGAGCCGTATCTGCCGGCTTCGGGCACGTCAGGCGAGATGGTGGTGAACGTCGGCAAGGCCGTCTACTTCGCGCGCAAGGGGCTCGACGGCGTGATCGATATCAGCCCGTTCACCTGCATGAACGGGATCATCTGCGAGGCGATTTATCCACGGGTCAGCCTCGACTACGCCGGCATTCCGATTCGCAATTTCTATTTCGACGGCACGCAGTCGGACCTGGAGCGCGACGTCGGAATTTTTTTGGAAATGGCGCGCAATTACTGCCGGCGGAAGCCGTGGAAATGGGTGCAGGGCGCGCTGTGGCATAACGGCGGAGGAGCGCGGCGCGCGGGGTAGCGCAGCCACTCTTGGCTGCGGCTTCTATTGTAGGCGTGATTTCTTTCCGTGCACTTGTGCGTGTGTCGAGGTGGGGTTGTAGCACAGGCATTTTGCCTGTGCGGGTTGGGCGGGGGTTGATGGTTTTGTGGGGAGGCGGTTTATGGGACAAGCGCGCGGACAGGAATGTCCGCGCCACGGGGGTAGCACGGGCAGTCTTGCCTGGGATTTTTGATGGGAGGGGCGAGTTCAGGGGGCGCACAGGGAGAAGTGCTTGCGCTACGGGGGCGGGCTTCACTTTGAGGTTGCGGATTGATGTTGGTGACGCCGACAGAGAAGCGGCGGCCTTGAGCGGGGCAGCGGTTCTGGGTGGGGGCACGTGCAACGTGCCCCTACGAAAGCATTGCCATGCGCAGTAGGGGCACGTTGCACGTGCCCTGAGTTCGGCGTGGATTGTGGTTACCAGCTAGCGGTATTTTTCGCGGGCGGGGTCGCGGTCGAGTTCGGCGATGGTTTCCTTGTAGCCGCCGAAGCCTCGTTCGGCGTCTTTCATCAGGCGGTCCTCAACGGCGCGGCGCAGGCTTTCGAGGCGCGTTTCGTGGCTGGCCTGAAGCATGCGGAACGCTTCGACGAGCGACTGCTGGACGGCGGTCATCGCTTCGCGTGATTCGGTGCGGGTGCGGCGGAGTTCCTCTTCGACGCTTTCGTGGAGCGCGTCGAGCGACGCGGCCACCTGGTTCTGCACCTCGACCAGGCGCTCCTCGATCGCGGCCTTCATTTGCGGGTTGACGCCACCGCCTTCGCTCTTGGCTCCCAGGCGGCTTTCGAGCCACTTGGCGAGGGCATCGAAGGTGCCGCGCAACTCGGTGGCGAAGCCGGCGAGCTTCTCGTCGACCTTGGCACGCGTCTCCTCGCGCAATTCGCTGACCGACGAGGTGAGAGTCTGGCTGCCGCTCTGCACCGCCGCAGCGAGCATGGATGACATGCTCTGCTGCAGCGTATCGATCTTCGTGTTCATGGCGTAGAGCGGGGGAGCGAGCGTGTGGGAAAGCGCTTCCTGCGCGCCGCCGGGATTATCCATTTGAAATATCCGGACGGCGACGATTACGGCCACCGCGGCCGCGACCGCCGAGAAGATCATGATGAGGGTCAGCAACTCTATCCCTCCCTGAGAGGAACGTCCAAAAAGTAACACGGGAGGGCGGCAGGTTCAACGCTGCTAATCAGATCGTTAATACCCTTTGCGGGGAGTTCATAGTTCACGCCTCCCCTCCATCGCCTTGAGCATGGTGACCTCGTCGGCATATTCCAGCTCCGCGCCGACGGGGATTCCGGTGGCTATGCGGGTGACGCGGACGCCGAGCGGCTTGAGCAGCTTCGAGAGGTACATGGCGGTGGCTTCGCCCTCGGCGGTGGGGTTGGTGGCGATGATGATCTCCTCGGCCGCGCCATCTTTCAGGCGCTCGAGCAGGTTCTTGATATTGAGCTTTTCGGGGCCGATGCCCTGGAGCGGGGAAAGCGCGCCGCCGAGCACGTGATAGAGGCCGTTGTACTGGCGCGTCCTCTCGATGGGTAGGATGTTCGTGGCTTCCTCGATGACGCAGATCGTGCGGCGACTGCGGCCGGCGCCGGTGCAGAACTGGCAGGGATCGACGTCGGTGAGATTGCCGCAGACCGAGCACTGGCGGACGGATTCCTTGGCGGCGCGGATGGCGTCGGCGAGGGCCAGAGCCTGATCGCGGTCGGCGCGCAGCAGGAAGAAAGCGAGGCGCTGGGCCGTCTTCTGCCCGATGCCGGGCAGGCGCTTTAGCTCGTCGATCAGTCGGGAGACGGGTGCGGCGAAATCAGGCATCGAGGACCATTCGGGGAGGGAACTCGGGACTCAAAAGAGTCCCGGCATTTTCAGCAAATTGCCGACGCCGGGCACGCCGCCGGCCAGGTTCTTCATCTGGTCGGCGAGAGTCTCGTCGACGCGGCGGTTGGCTTCGTTGACGGCCGCGCGGACAAGCTCCTGCAGCATCTCGGCGTCCTTGGCGGCGAAGACTTCCGGCTCGATCCTCACCTCGGTGACGAGCTTCTGGCCGTTCATCTTGACGACGACCATGCCGCCGCCGGCCGAGGCTTCCACCTGCACCGAATCGATTTGCCGCTGGATGGTTTCCTGCATCTGCCGGAACTGAGTGAGCATCTGCTGCAAAGCTTTTACTTCCATGATCAGCTCCCGCCCGCAGGCTTGATCCGGGAAATTCGCCCGCCGAATCGGTCGAGCATCGCTTTCACCCTCGGGTCCTGCTCGTACCGGGCGCGCAACTCCCGGGCGCTGCCGGCTTCGGAACCGGAATTCTTCGCCGGAACTGCCGCGGCTGGCGCCGCTGCGGCCCGGCTCGACCCAAGTTTAACACAGACGCGTAGTGGGCGTCCGAGCACCTGATTTGTGATTGTGCGCAATTTCTCCATGGGCTCACGCGCCTGGAGCATCTCCGAGAGCGAGCGCTGCTCGGGCGGAAAATAGACGAGCAACTGGTCGCCGGAAACTTCCCAGCGCGAGACGTGTGTGAGCAGAGAAGCGAGAAACTTTTGCTGCGCGAGCACGGCGGCCGTGAGCGCCTGCACCTCGGCCGGATCGATGCCGGATGTTTCGGGTACGTCGGCGGGCGCTTCCTCGGCGACGCTGGACGAAGCTGGCGTGTCAGGCGCCGCTTCGCTTGGCGAAGTCCGCGATTCCGGTTCGATCGGTGTCGGCGGAGCGGGGGCAGGTTTGAAATCTGCCCCTACAGCGGTGGGATCGGAAGGCGTCGATGTGGCCGGCGCGGGCGATGAAGATGACGCCGGCGATGCGGCCGATGCGGATCGCGAGGGCGATGCGGCTGGCGATGGCATTGTAGGGGCGGGTTTCAAACCCGACCCTGCCGATGAATGCGATTCAGCCGGAGAAAAGCGCTGGCGCGAGGAGCCGTGGCCGGCTCCGGACGACGGATTCCTCGATGGCGCAGCGGCGGGTGGCGCGGCGGGCGCAGCGCCGGGCTCGCGCGCGGGCCGTGTCTGGCCGCTGAGTTCGGCGAGCAGCTCTTCGAGCGGCGCGAGGCGCGCGGCGTTCACAATGCGCAGCAGGCCCATCTCCAGATGGAGGCGAGGATCGGGATCGCGGCGCAGATCGGTTTGCGTGGCGAGCAGGAGGTTGAAGAAGCGAGTGAGGTCTTCCTCGCTGAAGAGCGCGGCCTGCTTCTCGAGGCGCGGCCGCTCGTCGGCCGACGCGGCAACCATCGGCGAATCGGTGCCGGCGACGCGCACCACCAGCAGATTGCGCACGTGGCGTATCGCCTCACGGCAGAAAGAATCGAGATTTTCCCCGCTCGCGATGATCTGGTGGACGAGCGACAGCGCGCGCTCGGCCGAGCCGGCCGCGGCGGCTTCGATCATCTCGTCGAGCACCTCTTCGCTGACGATGCCCAGCAGCTCGCGCACCTCACGGTCGCTGATCGATTTCTCGCAGTAGGCCATGGCCTGCTCGAGCAGCGAGAGGCCGTCGCGCAGGCTGCCCTCGGCGGCGCGAGCGAGCACGGCGACGGCGCCCGGCTCGATTTCGAGGCCTTCGGCTTTCGTGATGCGCTCGAGCGATTCGGCGATTTCGCCGTAGGAGAGCGAGCGGAAATGGAAATGCTGCGCGCGCGAGCGGATCGTTTCCGGCAAATCCTCGGGGGCGGTGGTCGCCAGGATGAAGATCACGCGCTCGGGAGGTTCCTCGAGCGTTTTCAGCAAGGCGTTCGAGGCTTCCTCGGTGAGCTGGTGGGCTTCGTCGAGGATCACCACCTTGTAACGGCCGGTGGCCGGGGCGTAGCGCACCATCTCGCGCAGCTCGCGGATCTGGTCGATGCCGCGATTCGATGCGGCGTCGATTTCCATCACGTCGAGCGACGTGCCGGTGGAAATTTCACGGCAGCGATCGCACTCGTTGCACGGTTCGGGCGCCGGGCCCTTCACGCAGTTGAGCGCCTTGGCGAGGATGCGCGCGGAGGTCGTCTTGCCCACGCCGCGCACGCCGGAAAAGATATAGGCGTGGGCCACGTGGTTCGAGCGGATCGCGTTCTGGAGCGTGCGCGTGACGTGCTGCTGGCCGACGACATCGGCGAAGGTCTGCGGCCGCCACTTTCGCGCTATCACCTGGTAGTTCATTGGGATCGGTTCATTCGGGCTGGATGCCGCCGGCGGGGCCATGTATCAAACCGTTCCTGCCCGCCGGAATTTGCTTCGTGTGTTGTAGGGGCGGGTTTCAAACCCGCCCCTACAGAAAAAACCGGCCATTCGGGCCGCAAGCCGTTACGTTTCCCTGGAAATTGGAGGAACTTCGGGACATCCACGGCACACTTTTCTGGTCCGCTACCGTTGCTCCCTTCCGGGCCTGGCGGAATTTGCGGGGAAGAGTTGCGCGGAGCCCGAAGTTCCACGTTCGAAATTCTTTCAACCTCGACACGCGAGTCTAGCACAGCGGTCAAAGGCTAGGAAGCAACGGGACCTTGCGATTGGCTCCGGCAGAGTGGCTGTCGGCCGCAAATCGCGCTTCAAAAGATTTGCGCACAGAGGGCACAGAGAAATCCTAACGCCTCCGCGGCCTCCGGCCTTTGTCCGCGGCCTCTGTGTTCCATCTTTCCAGGGTTTCGGTTCTGGAACTCGCGCGGCAATCGATCCGAGTGGCTTTGCCCGGCCTGCGCTATTCTGGTTTCGAGGATTCCTCCGGCTATCCGCAGCGCCACTGTGGTCCCTTTCTAGGGTTAGGAGGATGGTATGAGGCGGACTGTGTCCATAGCCGCCGTGGCGCTCGTAGTGATGGGCCTTGTGGCCTATCTGCCTGCCTACGGTAAGAACACGATTCAGATCATGCGCGGCACCGAAATCCGGGTGGTGCTGCTCAACGGACTGAGCACCAACGTCAACCGCGACGGCGATCCTTTTGAGGCCGTGGTCGCCGCGCCCGTCTTTCTGGGCAATCAACTGCTCCTGCCAGCCGGCACGCACGTCCGCGGCGTAGTCTCGCGCATCTACGGGCCGAAACGGTTCAACCTGTTCCGCGGCCAGGCCGCCATGGTGCTCCAGTTCCAGTCGATCCAACTGGGTGGCGTCACGATTCCGTGCCAGATGAGCATCCTCGAGATCGAAAGAAGCAGTCAGGACCCGCGGCAACGCAAGGACGTGGGGATCGAGGAAGGTTCGATCTTGCAGGAGAAGCCGGACATCAAGGGCGACATCGAAACCGCGGCGCTCGCCACGGGCGGCGGGTCGGTGGTCGGTGCGGTGTTCAGCCACGTGGCGCGCGGGCTGCTGCTCGGCATGGGCGGCGGCGCGGCCTACGTCCTGATCCGCAAGGGCAAGGACGTGCGGCTGCCGGCGCAAACGGCGTTCCGCGTGCGGCTTGATACCACGGTCAGCTTCCCGCAGTCGCTGCTGAACGCGCTGCCGGCCGGCACGTCGGTCGGCAACTAGCGGAAACTGTTGGTACTCCCGGCAAGGCCTGCGCGACCGAGTCGCGCAGGCCAGCGCGGAGATGTGCGTTGACACCCACAACCACGGAGAGGTTTTGGTAGCGCAGCCACTTCTGGCTGCGTTATTTTTCAGGCCGAGCTGAAAACCCTTCCACCTAGTCCTGCCCAGGCTCCCCCGCCTTGCAAAATCCAGATGCGGAGGCTTTTTGCTCTCACACGAGCGCACAGCCAGAATTGGCTGTGCCGCGGGAAGCTTCTGCATGGGACTCCGTGGCCTGGGTTTTTCCTGCTTCTGCCGCTTTGGACTTGGTTTCGAAATTGCGAGTGGGGTGATGGCTCAAGCGGAGTCGCGATTGGCGGAAAGGCCGCAGTCAAGAGTGGCTGCGCTACTCAAGGGCAAGAACTCACCGTGAGATAGCGTCCAGCGTGCCTTTCATGAAGACGGGGTTTGATGGCACAGCCAATCCCGGCTGTGCTCTTGCGCCCCCCTAGCGCCGCACTACGCCGCTCCTCAGGCTTCCTTCATCTGCTTCGCTTTCAGGCGGGATTCGCGCTTGAAATGGCGGTAGAGGCTGGTACGGCCGATGCCGAGGATTTGCGCGGCGCGGACGCGGTTGCCGGCGCAGAATTCGAGCACGCGGCCGATGTGCAGGCGGCGGACCTCGTCGAGCGAGACGGGGCGCCAGGTGTCGTCGAGATCGAGCGCGGCGGGATGCGGCTTCTGCAGGTGCGGCGGCAGATCGGCGATGTCGATGAAACTCGATTCGGCGGTAAGGCATGCGCTCGAAACCACGTTTTCCATTTCACGCACATTGCCCGGCCAGTGGTAGCGCAGGAGCACGGCCTGCGCCCGACGGGTGAGGCCGCGCACGCTCTTGCCATAGGCCTGGTTGTATTTCTTGAGGAAAAACTGCACGAGCAGCGGAAGATCCTCGATGCGCTCGGCGAGGCTGGGCACGCGGATTTCGAGCGTTGAGAGCCGGTAGAAGAGGTCCTCGCGGAAGCGGCCGGCCATCACCTCGGCGCGCAGGTCGCGATTCGTCGCGGCGACCAGGCGCACGTCCACCTTGCGCACCTCGGGCGAGCCCACGCGCTGGATCTCGCGGTTCTCGATCACGCGCAGGAGCTTCGATTGCATCCCGAGCGACATTTCGCCGATTTCGTCGAGAAACACCGTGCCGCCGTTCGCGTATTCGAACAGGCCCGGCCGCGTGTCCGTTGCGCCGGTGAACGCGCCGCGCACATGACCGAAAAGCTGGCTTTCGAGCAGCGTATCGACCAGCGCCGAGCAGTTGCACACGGCGAAGCGCTGGGAGGAAACCGGGCTCAGCTTGTGCAGCGCCCAGGCCACCAGTTCCTTGCCGCTGCCCGTGGGGCCGACGACGAGCACGTTCGTGAAATGACGCGAGATTTTCTGCACGCGCTCGAAAACGTCGATGATCGCCGGGCTGCGCCCGACGATGCCGTGAAATTCCAGATGCGAGAGCAGGCGCTCCTCGAGGTCGCGAATGTGTGCGCGGCGGCCGAACTCCTCGCCCAGGCGCTCGAGAGCGCGCTCGAGATGTATCCAGTCGATTGGCCGCTCGATGAAGTCCCAGGCGCCGCGCTTGATAGACTCAACCGCCTCCTCGACCGGCCGGCCGTCACCGATGAGGATGACGTAGACGCCCGGATCGATTTCCAGGGCCCGCTCGAGAAACTCGAGCCCGGTCATTTCACCATGGCCCATTTCGACCAGCACCACGCGGTGCTGGCCATTGCGAATCCGTCCGAGCGCATCTTGCGCGCTCGGCGTGGTGTAGACGGGATAGCCCATCCGTTCGAGATTTTCGCCGATCAGTTCGGCGCCGGTTTCGGAGCTGACGACGCAAACGGAAAGGGTGCGCCGTGCGGTAAGAACAACGCGATCTTCAGTGACGAGTGTCATGGCGAAGGTGAATGGGCAAGCGGTGTGCCAGATGCGTAAGGGTGTTGCGAATGCGGGCACGCGCCTGTCGTTCTGGAACAGGTAACCGCGTTTCTCATAGAGACTTAGGCCAGTTCGGCACAGGCACGCAAGGCGGGCGCGGCGGGGCGCGCGGCGGGCGGCGGTTGAGGGTCGCGCTGTTCTACTCTGGAACAGATTGTTTCAAATTTAAACTTTTCGGCTGGGCAGGGGATCGGGCAGAGGAGCGGTTGCCTATGTGGCTTGCAGGGCGACCCACCGGGTCGCCCCTACGATTGTGGCCCGGAGCTCGCCGAAACGGGCGTGCCCTGGATCGTGGCGACACGATCGTGTCCGGTGGTGCAGTTCTACGTCGTACCCCGGCTGGCGCAAAAGCATCGAACAGCCCGCTCGTGAAATTCGCTCGATTGTCTCAATCTTTTGTAGGGGCGACCCGGTGGGTCGCCCTTTTTCGCGGCAACATTCCAGCCGAAGGCTAGCTAGATCGTATCGGCCATCTCGCTCGGGGGGACGGTGTCGCCGGTTTCCGAGTCTTCAGCGCGCCGATGTCCCAGGCGGCGCAGCGTTACCCGGCTCATTTCCTCTTTTTCGGCGGCTGAGACTTCGAGCACCTGGTACGCGACGGGAAGGGCGGGGAAGCCGACGCGCGAATCGATCAGGCGGAGGAACACCATCGAACCGGTACGCAGCGGATGGCGCAGGTGGATGACACGCGCGCCCTCGACGCTCAATTCGAGCGTGGCCTTCTCCACGAAGAAACTCTCCGCGACGTCCCAGCCGGAGACCTCCACGCGGTAATCGGACATGGAAGATTGCGAGTCCATCGCATTTGCCGCAAGGAAACCAGCAGCCCGCATGCCAAATAGCGCGACGGATGAAGAGCGGTTGCGAGCGCGTGCGAATGAGCGTGTCCCCGGATGAAACAAATGTCGTGAAGCGACACGTTGTCGCGAAAAGCGTTTATCTTTTGCGGGTTGTGCGCCGCTGTGCGCCGGGCAGACCACGGTCGCTCGAGTGCCGGAAAAGTGCTATAAGTTCCACTTTCGGAAAACCATTCTTCGTAGAGGTGGTCCATGGCAAATTCGGTCCCGGAGAGCTATCTCGACCTCGTTACCAACAAGAAAGTCTTTGCCCATCTTGCCACGCTGATGCCGGACGGCTCGCCACAGGTGACGCCGGTCTGGTTTGACCTGGAAGGCGATCGGATTCGGGTGAATTCGGCCAAGGGACGGCAGAAGGACCGCAACATGCGCCGCGACCCGCGCGTCTCCATCTGCCTGATGGATCCCGAAAATCCCTATCGCTACGTGGAACTCCGCGGGCGGGTGGTTGAGATCACCGAAGAGGGCGCCGACGCTCACATCGACAGCCTGGGCTTCAAATACCTGGACGCCGAATCCTACCCCTTTCGCAAGAAAGACGAGATTCGCGTCATCTACAAAATCGAAATCGAGCACGCCCAGGGCCTGCGCTAGCGCGATCGTCCGTAACGCAGCCACTCCTGGCTGCGGCTTTTCGGTCTGCACCCCCTGTCAAAACGTGCACGCGGCTGAACCCGGTTTCACCGCAGAGACGCAGAGGGCGCGGAGGAAACACGGAGCCGCTGCTGGCACAGCCTTTCCTGGTTGTTCGGTTTTCGGCTTTCTGAGCCATTGCGTCACAAGGCACGGCCGTCACCCTCATCGTTAGAATGCTCTCTGCGTCGTGCTAGCCTGAAACTCTTCACTCTGCCCGGGTGCTATCGGGCAAGGAGAGTGTGGCAAGTGAAATCCCTCGTCATCATCGGTGTCGTGAGCCTGCTGCTCGCTTCCGGAACGCTTGCTCCAGCCAATCCACCACAGCAGAAGCGTGTGATCCAGGTCCCCATGAAGGTTGTGTACGCGAAAATCGTGCACACCGTCGATCCGGTCTATCCGCCCGAGGCCAAGGCAAAGGGGATTCAAGGCACGGTATGGCTCAAGGGCATGATCGGCATCGACGGCCGGGCGCACGATCTGAAGCTGGTGTCTGGTCCGCGCGCCCTCGTCGGCGCGGCGGAAGACGCGGTGCACAAATGGACTTTCACGCCGGCAACGTTCGACGGCAAGCCGCGCGCCGTGCCGTGGGATTTCCATCTGAATTTTCGCATGGCCCATACCACCGAGGCGCCCAAAGAGATCGCGCTGAGCCGCGAGTCCATGACGCACAGGCTCGTGCACCAGGTAGCTCCCGATTACCCGGCCGAAGCGCAGCGGAACGGCATTCACGGAGACGTGGTGCTGCGCGCGCTGGTGGGCAAGGACGGCCACGTGAGATCGGTGGAGAAGATTTCTGGAAATCCGATTTTGGCCAAGGCGGCCATCGCCGCGGTGCGCCAATGGGTCTACGAGCCGACGCTGATCCACGACCAACCGGTGGACGTGCACCTGACCGTCACTGTCTCCTTCGCGGCGCAGAAGTAAGCTTAGGATCTTGCAGCGCCGGGTCTTCGTGGCGGACGTTACCTCGACTCTTTCGGGATCCTTCGCTTCGCTCA
>JAGWOX010000091.1 GCA_028877145.1 Acidobacteriota bacterium
CGTTACCTCGGCGAACTGCCCGATCAGCAACAGGGCAACGTCGAAATGCTGAGCGGCCTCCAGTCACAGCTCTACGCCGAATCGAACGCACTCGAGCAAGCCAAACAGCAACGGATTTATCTCGAATCGCTGGCCGCCGCCTACCGCCGCCAAGCGCGTGCCGGCGGCGCTCCCGGAACGGACGGCGGGGCGACGCCGCTTGCCGTCATCGACAAAACGATCGCCGACCTCGACGCGCGACTCACCGCGCTTCTAGCCAAATACACGTCGAAGTATCCGGACGTCGTCCGCACCCGCCAGCAGATCGACGAGTGGCAGGCGATGCGCCGCAAGGCCGTCGCCGCGCGGAGCGTCCCCGCCACCGAGACGGAGCCGGCGGCTGGCGCGGAGAATTCGGCCGGCGCGGCAGGTTCGCTCGTGCCGAACATCACCGAAGTCCAGAGCCGGCTGAAGGCGACCGAAGCGGAGATCGGCTTTCACACCGGCCAGGCAGAGCGGCTCCGCAGTCGCATCGCCGAGACGGAGGCACGGCTGCGGCTGACTCCGTTGCGGCAGCAACAACTCGCCGACTTGACGCGCGATTACCAGAACGCCCGCGACAACTACCAGTCACTTTTGCAGAAGAAATTGCAGTCGGCGCTCGCCACGAGCCTCGAAAAACGCGAAGAGGGGGAGCGGCTGCGCGTGCTCGATCCTGCGAGCCTGCCACAACGGCCGGTTTCGCCGAATCGTTTGGAAATCATTCTGGCCGGCTGGGCCGTGGGCTTGGCGGCGGGCGTGGGCCTGGTGGCGGCCGGTGAGATGAACGACCAGACGCTGCGCGGCACGTGCGACGTCCACGATTTACTTCCCTGCCCGCTTCTCGCGCGGCTGCCGGTGCTGCTCTCGCCCCGCGACGCACGGCGCCGACTCTGGTTGCGAGCGGCGGAAGTCGCGGGGCTGACGCTTCTGGCCGCGGCAACGACCGGTTTCGCCATCTACGTCGTGCTGGCGGCATAGCCATGTACCTCGACCACTTCCAGTTGACGCGGCCGCCGTTCGAGATGAGTCCCGATCCGTATTTCTTTTTTCCGACGGCCCAACATCGCGAGGCGCTGGCCGGACTCGTTTACGGCATCGGGGCGCGGAAAGGCTTTCTGGTGCTGACGGGCGAGGTGGGCACGGGGAAATCGCTTGTGGTGCGCTGTCTGCTGGACACGCTCGACAAGCGCCGCGTGGCCTGCGCCTACGTCTTCAACAGCCTGCTTTCACCGGGCGAGTTCCTGCACTACATCGCCGAGGATCTTGGCGTGACGAGCGGACCGTGCTCGAAGAACGAACTTTTGCTGCGCTTGAACCGTCATCTGATCGAGAGCCACCGCAAAGGACTGACGACGGTCGCCATCATCGACGAGGCACACCATCTGGACGCCGCGCTGCTCGAGGAGGTACGCCTACTCACGAACCTCGAAACGCCGCAAGGCAAGCTGCTGCAGATCGCGCTGGTCGGCCAGCCCGAACTCGACGCGAAGCTCGAGACGCACGAACTTCGGCAAGTCAAGCAGCGCATCACGCTGCGGTTGCGACTCGGAGGGCTCAGCGCGCCGGAAACGTTCCGTTACGTGGAAGCGCGGCTCGCCGCCGCGGGAAACTCTTTGCCCGCTCTATTCACCCCTGCCGCATTGGCGATGATTCATTACTACTCCTCGGGAATCCCACGCCTGGTGAACACGCTCGCCGACAACAGCCTGCTGGCGGCCTACGCGGCGGGCCGGCGCCAAGTAGGGGTCGAAATGGTCGAGGAGGCGGCGGCCGACCTGCGCTTGCGTCCCGTCGCGCGCCGATTTTCGAGCTTTGCGCGGGAATTCGCCAAGATTCCCCGTCGGTCCGTTGCCCTTAGCGCATCGGCCGCTGCGGCGAACGCCGGGCATTTTTCCACCGAAGCACATGGAATTCCCTTCACCCCGGAGGCACAGCATGAGCCGGATTTTTGAAGCGCTGCGCAAGGCCGAAAGCGATCGAAACGGAGACCGGGCGGCTCCGCCAACGGCCACGCCGGCGTGGCGCGCGGCAGGCGGCGGCATTGCGCTTCCGGGCGACGCGATCGATCGTCTGCCCGTGGTCCACTGCGGCCCGCCAAGTCGCGGCCGCCGCGCGACGCCGCCCGACAAGGCCGGCGAGGAGAGTTTCCGCGTGCTGCGTCACCGACTGGAACTCATCCGCCGGCAGCGTCCCCTTGGGAAACTGCTGGTGACCAGCGCCGTCCCGAAGGAGGGAAAGACGACGGTGGCCACCAACCTCGCCGCGACGCTCGCCCGGGCATCGAGCCGCGTCTTGCTCATCGACGCCGATCTCCGCCATCCCGGCGTCGACGGCGCGCTCGGCCTGCAGCCGACGACGGGGCTTGGCGACTGGCTCGAGGAGCGCGCGCAGCTGGCCGCGGTTCTGCGGCGAGTCGAGCCGCACGGCTTCGTTTACCTGGCGGCCGGCGAGGTGCGTAGGAATCCCGCCGACGTTCTTCGTCTGCCGGCGTTTGCGGAGTTTCTCACAACGTCGGCGACGACCTTCGATTGGGTCGTCATCGATTCCCCGCCGCTCGTTCCGTTCGTCGACGCGCATCACCTGGCGACGCTCGCCGATGGCGTCCTGGTGGTGCTGCGGCAGGACGTTACGCCACGCCCAGCGATCGCGCAGGCGTTCGCCGCGCTCGATCGTGCTTTCGTGGCCGGCGCCGTGCTGAACGGTGTCGACAACATGAGCCGCGGCTACTACGACTACTACAGCGAGGAGCGGGTGACCCGCAGGAGCCGGACACCCGCCGCGCTCGACGGCCGCGCAGCCGCTGTCGAGGTGAGCGCGAATGATTAGGGTGTTCCGAGTTCACCTGCCGGCCCGCACGCTGATCCTGGCCGCCTCGGAGGCGATTCTTTCCGTGGTGCTGTTCGCGCTCACCGTGGCGGCGAGCCACGGAGGGGCGTGGCCCTGGCTGGTTTACGAAGACGGATTCCTACGCATCGGCGCGGTCGCGACGATCTTCCTTCTCTGCATGTACTACTACGATTTATACGATTCGTTCGTCCTGAAAAGCCTGCGCGAGGCGCTCACTCGGCTGCCGGGAGTGCTCGGGACGGCTTGCCTGGCGCTCGCCGCCCTCTACGTCGTCGAGCCAGGCATCCGGCTGCGCTTGGCGACGGTGCTGCTGGGAATGGCGCTGGTCGGGTTCGCCATTGCGCTCGTGCGCCGATTCTTCCTCGCCGTCACTCGTTCGCCGCTATTGGCGGAAAGATTTTTGTTGGTGGGCGACGGGCCGCTGGCCGACGCGCTGGCCCTGAACATCGAGCGAAGGCCGGAACTCGGGATTCGAATCGTGGGAACGGCGGGAGAAGATGCCGATTCGTCCGCCTGGGCTGGTGGGCGTATAGACGGCGTCATTCTGGCGCCGGCGGGAAGATGGGACGGCGCGGGACTCGCCCGCGCGGCCGGAGTCGCGGTCATCGACGGCACCGAGTTCTATGAGGTCGTGACGGGAAAAGTGTGGCTCGACGCGCTGGGCGCGGAAGCGCCTATTGCGCGACGCACGGGCGCCGCTTCGCCGCTACCGCGCGCCGCCACACGCGTTGCGTCGTTCGTCGTTTCATTCCTCGCGTTGTTGTTTGTCATGCCCTTCATGGCGGCGATTGCGGCCGCGATCCGGTTCGATTCGGGTGGGCCGGTCATTTTCCGGCAGCGGCGGGTCGGCGAGAACGGCCGCGTTTTCACGCTCTATAAGTTTCGTTCGATGCGCAACGGTGATCACGGGCCTTTCCGCCCGGCCAGCCGGGACGACGAGCGCTTCACACGCGTGGGGCGCTGGCTTCGCCGGACGCGTCTAGACGAGCTGCCGCAGCTGTGGAACATCCTTCGTGGCGACATGTCGTTTGTCGGCCCGCGTCCCTTCGCCTGGGAGGAAGAACGGAAATGGGCGCGCGAGATTCCCATCTACAGCCGCCGCTGGTGCGTCAAACCGGGCGTCACCGGCTGGGCACAGATCCGCCGCGGCTACTGCGCGACGCGCGAGGACAACGTCGAGAAGCTGGCTTACGACCTTTTCTACGTCAAGAACCTTTCCTTCGGGCTGGACCTGCTCATCCTGTTTCACACGACGAAGATTTTGCTGCAGGGTCGCGGGGCGCGTTAGGAGGCTGTCGATGGTAGCGACGGAATGGATCTTCTGGCTCTCGGTCGGACTCGTCGGCTACGCCTACATCCTGTATCCCGCGATCCTATGGGTGGTCTGCCGGACCGCCCGGAGCACGGGCGGCAAGCGAACGCCTGGCGTCCATTCGGGCTCGCCCGCATTACCCTTCGATTGTCCGACCGTCTCGCTTGTCGTGCCCGCATACAACGAGGAAAAGCATCTCGCAGCGAAGCTCGCCAATCTCGACGAAGTCGATTACCGCAAGGACCGCATGGAGACGATTTTCGTCTCGGACGGCTCGACCGACGGGACCGATGCGCTGCTGGCCGCGGTTTGCCGGCCACGCTTCCGAGTTTTCCGGCTTCCGTCACGGCGGGGCAAGCCGGGGGCATTAAACCGGGCGGCTGCCGCGGCGCGTGGCGACATCCTGGTCTTTTCGGACGCCTCGACGCTCTTCGCTGCCGACGCGGTGCGAAAGCTTGCACGGCATTTCGTTGATCCGACGGTAGGCGTGGTGTGCGGCGCGCTCGGGTTCACGCGGACGGAGGAATCGGCGGGGACCGAAGGAGTCTACTGGACCTACGAAACGGCGCTCAGGCGGATGGAAGCGGGGATCGGGGCGACTCTCACTGCGAGCGGAGCGATCTACGCGGTGCGCCGCTGCTGTTTCCGGCCGATTGCGCCCGACACGATCCTCGAGGACTTCCTCGTGCCGATGACCGCGCGCCGGCTGGGCTACCGGGTGCTTTACGACCCCGAAGCGCGGGCCTGCGACACGGCCGCGCCGACCGTCGGCGGCGAATTCACCCGGCGGGCGCGGATCGCGGCCGGAAGCTTTCGCGCGCTCGCGCCGCTGGCGCGCGCGGCGCTCACGAGCCCGGCGGTGCTGTGGGCGTTTCTCTCGCACAAACTTCTTCGCTGGCTGGCGCCGGTGTTCCTGCTTGCGCTGGGCGCGGCCAGCCTGGTGCTGCGAACGCGCCCGGTTTACGGCTTCGCGCTCGCGCTCCAGGCAGCTTTTTATCTGTGGGCGCTCGCGGGACTTGTATTCCGGGACCGGCTGCGCGAGGTGCGTTTCGCCCTGGTCGGCTATTTCCTGGTTGCGATGAATCTGGCGTTTCTGGTGGGCCTGGCGCGATCGGTTTCCGGCCGGCAGCCGGTGACTTGGACGAGGGTGAACGGATGAGCGGGAAAAATGGAAATCACGGCCGGGGCGGCATGCGCGTACTGCTCTTTCACGCGGTGGTTCGGGAGCGGCCGAGGAGAGCCAGCTGGCGCGAGCGCAAATACTGGATGGGAATCGACGAATTTCGCGCCCACGTTTCCCTGCTCGCCGAAGGAGGCTATTCCGTGCTTCCGCTCGACCGCGCCTGGCAAACAAGGCCGAGCCGCGTCGGGAACAGCCCCACTCTGTGGCCGGGCCAACTGCCGGCACCCGTCGTGCTGACGTTAGACGATGGCCACGCCTCCGCCGGCGAAGTCGTCTGGCCCATGCTGCGGGAAGCGGGAATGGCAGCCACCTTTTTCGTGAATACGGCGACGCTGGGCACGCACGGGCATCTGCGCTGGCGAGACGTGAGAGCGATGGGCGCCAGCGGGGCCTCGTTCGCTTCGCACGGCCATCGCCACGCGGACATGACGGCGCTCGGGTGCCGCGCTCTCGACGTGGAACTGCGCATGTCCAAGGACCTGCTCGAGGGCTGGACCGGGCAGCGAGTGGAATTTTTCGCGGCGCCCTACGGCAGGGTGAACCGGCGCGTGGTGGATGCCGCGCTCGCGGCGGGCTACCGCGCCGTCTGCACGTCGGTACCGATGCCCGCCCGGCGCGGAAGCGCCAAGGTGAGCCGCATCGCCATTCACACGGGAACATCGCCGGAGGAACTTTGCGGTTTTCTCGATGGCCGCCGGTTCCCCTATTGGGCGCGGCGGGCGCGCGCGGCATGTCTGGCATGGCCGAAACGATTGCTGCCCGTTCCCCAGGCGCGGCCCGCGGCCGAGCCGGAGGCGGCGCGATGACGCCATCTGTTCCGCCACGCATTTTCGTGCTGATCGACGCGCTGGGGTGGCGCTACGCGAGCGAGGCGGGATTTCTCGAAGGAATTCTGGACTATCGCACGCCGCTGCGCACGGTACTCGGGTTCAGCTCGGCCGCGATTCCCACGATTCTTACCGGCCTCGCGCCCTCTCGCCACGGGCATTGGAACTTGCTGTATTACGATCCGGAAGGCTCGCCCTTTCGCCGGCTGCGCCCGCTCGCCCTGCTGCCAGACGCCGTGGTGAACAACCGGATCATCCGCCGGGTCATCACCGAGACGGGGCGGCGCGTGATGGGGCTCGGGCCTGCGTTCGATTGCACGGTGAGCCCGCGCCTGCTCCCGTGGTTCAACTGGACGGAGACGCGGGACATCTACGCTCGCGGCGGGATCGCGGGCGCGCAATCCTTTTTCGATCTGCTGGCGGCGCGCGGTATCGCTCATCGCGTCTTCACGTATCGCCACGCGCGGGATCGTGAAATTGTTCGTCAGGCCGCCGATGAACTGAAGGCTGGCCGCTCGGAAGTGCTCTTCCTCTACCTTTCCGAACTCGACATGCTCCTCCACGGCGAGTGCGACAACCGCCGGGAATGGAGCGCGGCGCTGGCCCGCTACGAGACCGGTTTACGGCGCCTGTTCGAACTCGCCTTGCGGCGAAACGAACGCGCGACGCTGGCCGTCTTTTCCGACCACGGGATGACACCGGTCCGCCAGCATCGAGCAGTCGCGAGCGAGATCCGCAGGCTCGGGTTCCGCATGCCGGAGGAGTATCTGGCCGTTTACGACTCGACGATGGCTCGTTTCTGGTTCTTCTCCGAAGACGCACGGCGGGCGATCACCGAGCGGCTCGAAGCGATTACGGGCGGGCGCATTCTGAGCGACGAGGAACTCGAAAGGCTCGGCGTCTTCTTCGCGGACCGGCGGCACGGAGAGTTGATCTACCTGCTCGATCCGGGCCGACTGCTCGTCGACAGCGATTTTCACAACGGCGGCTGGAAGCCGGCAGGCATGCACGGCTACCACCCGGACGATCCCGATTCCGACGGCATTTTCCTCTCGAACGTCGAGCCGGCGACGCCGATACGCGCGGTGGCCGACGTTCACGCGTTTCTCGTGCAATCGACACTTGAGGAAACGCATGCGCGCGGGAGCAGATGGGCATGAAAGGGAAACGGCTGACGGTTATGCATTTTACGAGCGCACGCGAGCGCGGCGGGGCGGAAGCGCACCTCGCCGCTCTTGTGCGCGCGCTGGACCGCGAGGCGTTTGAACCGCTCGTCGCCTGCCCGCCGCCGCTCGCCACCCAGCTGCGTGAGGAACTGGGAACGGACGTGGAAGTCGTCCCTATCGATCTGCGCGGCGCCCGGGATTTCCGCATCGCGCCACGCATCGCGATACTCATCGCCCGGCGGAAGATCGACATCCTGCATTCGCATCTTTTCGCGAGCAGCTTGGTCGCTTCGCCGGCCGGGCGGCTGGCGGGCGCACGCGCCGTTATCGAAACACCGCACGTGAACGAGAAATGGCGGCACGGCCCGTGGAAGTCGCAATTCCTCGTCGATCGGCTCGTGGCGCGTACGGTCGATGCGTTCATCGCCGTTTCCGCGGCCAACGCACGCTATCTCGTCGGGGTGAAAAGGTTGCCGGCCCGCAAGGTTCGCGTGATTCCGAACGGCGTCGATCTTGCGCGGTTTGCCACGCCGACGCTTGCTCCGGGCGAGATGCGCCGGCGCCTTGGGTTCGGCGATAGCGATCCCGTGATTGTCGTGGTCGGGCGGCTGGAGCGGCAGAAGGGGCATCGGGTACTGCTCGATGCGCTGCCGCGAGTGCTCGCGACGATGGCGAATGCGCGGGTCGCGATCGTCGGCGACGGAAGCCTTCGCAGCGAACTCGAAACCCAGAGCCGTGCGCTGGGACTTGCCGGCGCGGTGCGCTTTGTCGGTTGGCAAAGCAACGTGGCGGACTGGCTGGCCCTGGCGGACGTCGTGGCGTTGCCATCGTTCTACGAGGGATTGCCACTCGCCGCGCTCGAAGCGCTCGCCGCCCAGCGCCCGCTCGTCGCAACCGCGGTCGACGGAACGCCGGAAGTGGTTCGCGACGGACGCACCGGCCTCACCGTTCCTCCGGGAGAACCGGCGCGGCTGGCCGAAGCGATTCTGCGCATGCTGCGCGATCCCGCGTTCGGGGCGCGGCTGGCGCTTGCCGGGCGCGAGCTTGTCGCCCAGCGATTCACGCACGAGCGGCAGGTGCGCGAAACCGAGCAGCTCTATCGTGAAATTTGGGAGCGTCGCGCAGGCCAACGCACCGCGGAACCGGGCGACATGCCGCTAGGAAACCGGCTGGGAGCCGAATGGCGATGATGAGCGCCGCGACACAGACCCGGCTCGCGCCACTCGAATTGGGGCGTCGCGAAATCACGGACGAAATCGTGGGGAAGACCGTTCGCGCATGTGAGCAGCGATACGGTTCGCGCTTGCGCGCGGTGATTCTGACGGGAAGCCTCGCAAGGGACGAGGCAACGGTTCTCTGCAGCGACGGACCGCGCCGCGTGCTCGGCGACGCCGACTTTCTTCTTACGTTCAACCGGAAAGCAAAACTTCCCTCAGCAGCCGCAATCGAATCGCTGGGCGAAGAAGTGACGGACTCGCTCGAACGGCAGGGCGTCGTCTGCGCCGTACATCTTGCCGCCGTCCGGCCCGGGTACCTGGCTCGGCTTCCGGCGCACATCTCCAGCTACGAATTGCGTCACGCGGGCCGCGTGGTTTTCGGCGATGAAGGGATTTTGGAACTCGTGCCGGAATTTTCACCGGCGCAAATGGACCGTGAAGACGCCTGGCGCCTGCTCTCGAACCGCATGATCGAATGGCTCGAAGCGAGAGTGGGAAACGAGCCGCAGGCCGATTCGCCGAGCGTCGACTTGGCGTACGCGAGCGTGAAATTGTGGATGGATGCGGCGGCTTCCCTTCTGGTCTTTCTTGGCGAGTACGAACCGGGTTACGCGGCAAGGGCGGCACGGCTCGAGACCCTGGGCGGCGCGCCGGCGGCCGAACTTCCCTTTCCCCTGGCGCAATTCCGCGCCGCCGTGGCCGAAGCGACTTCGTGGAAACTCCGGCCAGACAGTTTTCCCGCCCGTTCATTCGGCTGGGGCTTTTGCGAGGAGGCTCGCCGCTTCGCGGTGCGGCTGTGGTGCTGGGAGCTCGCGCGGATGACAGGGCAAAGCGCCGGGCTGCCCCCGCTGACGCTATGCGGAACTTTCTCTCGCCGGCTGCCGCGGAAACAACGCATGCGTGGCTGGCTGCGTGTGGCGCGGGAAACCGGAGTTCGCGGCGCATGGCCGCACCGCCGCCGGTGGGCGCAGCTCAGTCGGAACGGATCGCCGCGCCACTGGCTCTACGCCGTGGCCGCCGAATGCGCGATTCGGGAACTCGGGCTTTCGACTGCGCCGGTCGAGGGATTGGCTCCGGGCCCCTGGCTGCGAACCTTGCGCGGATTTTTGCCGGTTCCCGCGCCACGGTCGGCGAGGACCGATAGCGGATGGCGAGCGCTCGTTCGGGAGATTGCCTGGAACTATCACGAATTTGTGGAGAGGACGCGCGCATGACGCAGGGAAGCGGCAAGAACCGGACAGCGGCGGCGCAGGCGAAGAGCCTCGTGGTGCTGCGTGGCACGTCGACGAAACCGGTGCGCGACGTGGTGCGCGAATGCATGGAGCGGTGCCGCTGGCGGGAGTGGGTTCCGAGGGATGCAACTGTTGTCGTCAAGCCAAACTTGTGCACCGCCGTTCCCGAAAAAGTGGGGATGTCGAACACCGCTCCGGAAATCGCAGCCGCTGTTTGCGAGGTGATTGCCGAGCGCGCGGGCCGGATCGTCGTTGGGGAATCCGACGGCCTGCGCGAGAGCGCCGACGCCGCCATACGCGTATCCGGGTATCGGGAACTCGGGCGGGAGCTTGGCGTCGAGGTGCTGAATTTTTCGAGGCAAGCGCGGATTGGAGTCGAATGCGGGCCAGCGGGGAAAGTGGAACTGCCGCGGATTCTCGTCGAAGCCGATGTATTCATCACGCTTCCGGTGCTGAAAACGCACGCTCTGACGTGGTTCACAGGAGCGCTCAAGAACCAATGGGGCTGCCTGCCACAGCACGACCGCATTCTGTACCACCGGTGGCTCGACCCGATGCTCGTTGCGCTCGAGCGGCAACTTCGCCCGGCGTTCGCCCTGATGGACGGCATTGTGGGGATGGAAGGGCGCGGACCGACGAATGGGAAGCCGCGGCGGATGGACGTGATTCTGGCGAGTCAGGATCCGGTCGCGCTGGACGCTGCGGCGATGCGGCTCGTGGGGCTCGATCCTCGCCGTGCGCGGCACGTCCTGATGGCCGCGGATGCGGGGCTCGGCCGCTTTGAGGAGGACGAAATTGAACTCGACGGAGAGTGGGCGGATCACGCGGCTCGATTCGAGCCGGCTGTGCTGGACGGCGCGGTCCGCGCGATGAATTACATGAGCCGCTATGGGTGGTTCGTGAAATACGCGCTCGAGCAAGACCGTATTTTTTATCCGGTGCGCTCGCTGGTGCACCGGCTGCGGCGGCTGGGCGTGGTGGAGGGAGGCGCATGACAACGGAAGGCACAGCGGCGATCGCATCGGGCGTCAGCGGAAACATCGCGAAAAAGAGCGGAAAGCCGTTTTCGGCGCGCGCCTATCACTCCGGCCGGGCGGTGGCCGACCTGCTGGGGCTACGGCGAACCGCCGCGGGACGAAAGGCACTGGCCGCGCTCAACATCCTCGGGCGATGGGCCGCAGAACGGTTCTTGCTCGCGCGCCGCGCCCCAGTCGAGAGCGACGGCCACCGCCTGCACCTGGCCGGGGAACGCGCGCCGAGCTTGTCGCTGGCGACCGCGCTCGTCGAAGGCGGCTACGAGCGGGCGACGCGGGAACTGATCGAGGGGCTCCTGCCGGAGGGAGGCACGTTCCTGGATGTTGGCGCGCATGCGGGTTTTTATTCGCTCGCCGCCGCGCGCAGAGTCGGTCCTCGCGGCCGCGTGTTCGCTTTCGAGCCGGACATGGACAATTTCCACCTGCTGCGCAAAAACATCGCCGAGAACGCCTACGACAACATCACCGCGATCCCTGCCGCGGTGTGCAACCGCACGGGCCGCGCCGAGTTGTTCGTAAGCCCACAGGGAAACGATCGCCACAGCCTGTTCCGCAACCCGGGCAGCCCGATCGAGGAGAACGCCGAGGAGGTCGATACCACGACGCTCGACGATTTCGCCGGGGCGCTCGGCTGGCCCGCGATCGACCTCATCAAGATGGACATCGAAGGCGCCGAGCCGCTGGCGCTGGCGGGGATGCGGAGGCTGCTCGAACGCTCGTCGCAGATACGGCTGATCGTGGAATTCTCTCCCGGAATGCTCGAGGCGGGCGGGACCGCGCCCCAGCAGTTTCTCGAAGAGCTGGCGCGGCAGAGGCTCGAAGTTCGCGTCATCGAGGACGATTCCTCGCCGGTCCCGATTTCGCCGGCGCATTTCGCCGAGTTGGCGGAAAAGGTTCGCGAACGCGGGGTGGTCAACCTTCTCTGCGTGAAGAGTCACGCGGCAAAGGCGGCGTGCGCCCGCGTGAGACTCGTGAAACAGAAGGAGAGCCGCTAATGCCGGCCGAATGGGGCGCGGTGGAAGTGGAGAACGGCAGGGCAAAGGTACTCGCGCCGCGCAACGCGCTGCTCGTGACGCTGGCACCGCCCTATCCTGCAACCGATGGCCACCGCATTCATTTATGGAACCTGGTACGCGCGCTCTGCGCCGAGGGGTGGGCCACCACGCTCATCTCGCTGAGCGAATCGCCGGAAGCGGGCGTGCCGGAGGCCTTGCGCTACCTGTGCCATGAAGTGGAATTCGTGGGATGGCGGCCGAGCACGCACGTTTCGCGCGAATATGGCCGGCGCATCGGGGGACTTTTCTCCCTGCAACCGTTCCAGGCGCGGCGGGCGCGCGTGCCGGCGCTCGGCGCCGCAGTGAGGCGTCATCTGGAAAAGCGTGAATTCGCGGCGGTGATCTGCGACGAGGTGTACGTGCTGCCGAACCTTTCCGCCAATTTGCGCCCGCCCGTGATCGTGGACACGCAGCACGTTGCACACGAGCTTCTGCGCCGGTACGTTCCGCGGGTCCGGTCGTTCGCAGGCCGCCTCTACCTGCGGATGGAGGCCAGCAAGATGCGGCGGTGGGAGGCGCAGGCGGTCGCGCGGGCATTCGCCATCGGAGCGGCGTCGGAGCGCGAAGCGGCCGTATTTCGTCAAATGTGCCCGCGCACGCAGGTGGTTTCGATCCCAAACGTGGTGGACGTGGCCGAGTACGAACCGGTTCGCGCGCGCGAGCAGGAAGACACGATCCTGTTCCCGGCGACGATGGATTGGTTTCCGAACCGGGACGCCGCGGAGTTCTTCGCGACGAGCGTGCTGCAGCAGGTGCGCGCGTTGCGGCCGCGGGCGAGGTTCCGCGTCGCGGGCCAATGCCGGTCGGCCGCCTTTCGCGCGCGGATGGAAAAGCTTCCCGGCGTGGAAATGACGGGATACGTCGAGGACATGCGGAGGGAGATCGAGCGCGCCGCCGTGTGCGTGGCGCCACTGAGGATCGCGAGCGGCACGCGTCTGAAGATTCTCGAGGCGGCGGCGATGAGAAGGGCGATCGTCTCGACCGCGGCGGGCGCTGAAGGGCTGGACTTCATGCCGGGGACGGAGATCGTCATCGCGGACGATCCGGAACGCATGGCGCTGGCCATCGCGGATATGCTCGCGAACCCGGACCGCCGGCGCGCGATGGGCGAGCGCGCGCGGCGGCGTGTGGAGCGGCGCTACAGCCTCCCGGTGCTGCGCGCGGCGCTTGCCGCGACGCTCGATCCACTGGCGCGGCCGCGAGCCATCGCCGCGAGCGGAGGTTCGCGGCCGTGATCCTCTACTACATCCTGGTCCTGTCGCTGCCGTTTCTCTCGCACCCGCTGTTCGGGCTGAAGGTGGGGCCGCTGACGGTGGAGAAATATCTGGGGGCGATTTGTTTTCTGTACGCGGTCTTGCACGCGGCGGTGCGCCGGCGCGCTCCGGGGCTATTCCGCACGACGCAGGCCCGAGCCTTTCTTCTCTTCTTCCTGCTGGCATCGATTTCCTGGCTTGCGCTCGGCCGGTCCCTGACGGCGACGACGATGCTCGATGTTTACGGCTCGCACTTGCTGTTTCTGGTGACAACCGTCGCGCTCATCGATTCCCTGCCCCGGCTGCGGTGGGCGCTGGTGACTGCGGTCGCGGCGATGGGGCTGGTGTCGCTGTACGTGATCCGCGACTGGCAACTGGGCAGCGCGGTGTACGGCGCGAGCTACCGGCCGGGTTACGTCGCGGGCGACGCGAACTTTTTCACCGCTTCGGTTCTGCTCTCGTTGCCGGTGGCGCTGCTGCTCCTGTGGAACGAGCGGTCGGCGGCGGTGAGGATCTTTTGTTTCGGCTCGCTCCTCGTCACGTTGGCCGCGATCACGCTGGCGGCTTCACGAGGCGGATTTCTGGGCCTGCTCGTGGCGATGGGCTGGCTGCTGTGGCGTTCCCGAACCCGTTTTCGGAACCTCGTGCTCGTCGGGGCGGCGCTTGGCCTGCTGCTGGCCATCTCGCCGCTGTCGCCGGTGGCGCGTTTTCTGCATCCCGATTACAGCGATACGGACTCCGTGCGCATTCACCTGGCCCTGTGGCGCGCGGGGCTGCGGATCGTGCGTGACCATCCGCTCACCGGAATCGGCGTGGGGCAGTTTAAAGCCGCTGTCGGCGAATACAGCAGCGAGAAGGATTTAAGTCTGCTCGCCCACAACACGTATCTCGAGATCGCGGCCGAGATGGGATTGGGGGGATTGGGGCTGTTTCTCGTCATTTTCGGCTCGAGTTTCCGCACGCTCACCCGGGTGCGGCTCGCCGCGGAACGTCATGGTCCGCCGCTTCTGCGTGTCGCGGCGACGGGGATTCAGGCCGGCCTTCTCGGCTTCGGCGTGGCGGCGTTTTTCGTTTCCGCGGAATTCCTGCGCATGTTCTGGTTCATGTTGTTCCTGTCCATCTGCCTGCTCGCGCTCGAGCAGGAAGAGGCGGCGCGCGTTGCGGCAGCGGAGGGGCGGCCGAGCACGGCCGAAGCGGCGCGGGCGGAATGGTGGACGGGAGCCGAGGCGGGAAACGATGCCTGGTAAAAAGTCCATGGGCATGCCGCCAGTTCGCGGCGGGCGAATCGGCGAGCGGCTCGTGGCGAACACTGTCGCAAATTTTTTCGGCCAGGCCGTGCTGCTTGCGCTTTCATTCTTCGCCACGCCGTACCTGGTCGGCCACTTTGGAGCGAGCCGTTACGGCGTTCTGGTGCTGGTGCTGAGCCTGGTGAATCTACTGTCGCTATTCGAGATGGGCTTTCACACGGGGCTGGTGAAGCACCTTGCGGTATCGATCGCGCAGAACCGGCGGCAGGAGGCGGAGAGTTATCTGCGCACAGGACTCTCGCTGTATCTCTTCATCGGCGCTTGCGTGGCACTCGCGGTCTCAGTCGGAGCCAGCGGG
>JAGWOX010000092.1 GCA_028877145.1 Acidobacteriota bacterium
GCACGTCGAAAACCGGCCGGCGGAACGGAATTCGGGCCTTTTCGAGAGAATCAAGGAAATCTTCAGCTAAGGTTGGCTTCCGGACGAAAGCCCAACCTTCTACGTGGGTGATTACGCCTCGACGCTTTCGGGGTCCTTCCCGACACACTACGCCGGGACTCACTGCGTTCGTCGCCAAAGGCTTCGCTCATCGGGATGACAAAGATCCGCTTTGGATGACAAAGATTAGCGCTTGCCTATTGTGCTGCGGCGCTGGAGCTTGATTGCGCTGCCTGCTTTTCCGCGACGGCGAGGCGGACACATGCGGCGACTCCCTCGGCCGCCTGTCCTACCTCTTGCAAGTCGGGAAATGTCGGCGCGATGCGAATCGTTCGGTCCTCGGGGTCCTTTCCATGGGGATGCGTCGCCCCAGCAGGCGTCAGCTCGACGCCAGCCTCTTTGGCTAGCGCGACCACTCGCTGGGCGCAGCCGCTCGGGACGTACAGGCTGATGAAGTAGCCGCCCTTCGGGCGGGTCCAACTCACGCCGGGAACGCCGCCTAGTTTTTCATCGAAGACGTCCAGCACTTTCTGGAATTTGGGGGCGATGATCGCCCTGTGACGGTCCATCAGGTGCAGGATGCCTTCCTGATTTTTCAGAAAGCGCACGTGGCGCAGGTGGTTGAGCTTGTCCGGCCCGATTGTGCGCGGCGTCAGCCGGGCGAGCAGCCATTTCACGTTATCCTTCGACGCGGCGAAGATGCCGAGTCCCGCTCCGGCGAGCGTGATCTTTGAAGTCGAAGCGAATACGAATGCGCGGTTCGGATGGCCGTGCCGCTCTCCGAGGTCCAAAATGTTCGCGATCTCGATCCGCTCATCCGTCAGGTGATGTACAACGTATGCGTTATCCCAGAAGAGGCGGAAATCGGGTGCGGCTGTCTTCATGGCCGCCAAGCGCTCGATTACGGCGTCCGAATAGACTGCGCCGGTCGGATTGCTGTATTTCGGCATGCACCACATGCCCTTGATCGAATCGTCCTGGGCCGCCAGCCGCTCCACCTGATCGATATCCGGCCCGTCTTCTTTCATCTCCACCGGAATCATTCGAATTCCGTAGTCCTGGAGGATTCGAAAATGCCGGTCGTAGCCGGGAACCGGGCAGAGGAAAGCAATTTCGCCCTGCTTCGACCAAGGGGCCGGGCTGTCGCACGTTCCTTTCAACAGCGAAAAGGTGAGGACGTCATGCATCAGCGAGAGACTCGAGTTGTTGGAGACTACCACCTGCTCGGCCGGCGCTCCCATGATTCCGGAATACAGCCGTCGCGCCTCCGGCAGGCCGGCAAGCAATCCGTAATTGCGGCAATCGGTTCCGTCTGCGGCGGTGTAATCGCCCGCGCCGGGAAGCGAAAGCAACTCGGCGCTCAAATCGAGCTGAGCCGGCGACGGTTTCCCTCGCGTGAGGTTCAGCTTCAAGCCTTTGTTCCGGAAATTGTCGTAGCCTTCCTGGATTTCCCTGGGAACCTGGGGAATAACGGGTGTGCCGGAGTGCCTCGCCTCAGTCATTTCGAGAGATATCCTTTGTCAGACGGATCTTGCAACCTGGGCGCCGCGCCATCGACGCCTGCCGCGTATAACTATTACCATGAATTCACCACGCCCGGGGGGCCGGAGCGGAGTGAACTGCCGGCTCCGATAGTCCACGTTGCGCGGCGAGCGAAGATTCGCGGCCGGTGGTTCCCCTTGCCAACTCTTCAACGCTTCCGGTAGGTTCATGCCATGCGTCGTCGATTCCTCGTCGATTCGTTTGCCGAAGGCGGCGCCATCGTGCGCGGCGACGAAGCACATCACATTGCCCGTGTGCTGCGCGCGCGGCCGGGCCAGGTGTTCGAATTGAGCGACGGCAGCGCCGTTTGGCTTGCCAAGGTGAGCAGAATCGAGCGCGACCGCGTGGAGTTCCTGCTCGTTGAACCCGCTGCCGCCTCGGAATTGCCCCTCGACATCACGGTCCTGCTTTCCATATTCCGCTTTGCGCGTTTCGAATGGGCTCTCGAAAAGGCCACGGAACTGGGCGCTGGCACGATGTGGCCGATTGCCGCAGCGAGGAGCGAGCAGGCGCTGGTCGAAGCGGCTCCGAAACGGATCGTGCGGTGGGAAAAGATCGCACACGAAGCGGCCGAGCAGTCACGCCGCGTTGCGCCTCCAAGGATTGTGGCGCCCACCACGCCGGCGAAGGCGTTCCGCGAGTCGGCGGCGGAGGTGAAGCTGTTGCTCTCGGAACGGCAGGACGCGCCGCCGATGGACAGGTTCCGGCCTTCGACGCGGCCGGGTTCCGTGGCGCTGGCTTTCGGCCCCGAGGGCGGATGGGTGGACGAGGAATTGGCGGCGGCGCGGAAAGCGGGATTTCAGGAAGCGTCGCTTGGGCCGCTGATTCTGCGTGCGGAAACGGCCGTGATTGCCGCATTATCGGTGGTGCTCTGCGGCTGGGCGAGCGCATGAAACCGGTTGAAGGCGTTTGCCTGTCGTCGCGCTCTGGCCTACGATACGCGGTTCCTCTTTCTCGATGGGAAACCTGATGAAGCGATATGCGATTTTGCTGGGACTCTTAGCTGTAAGCATGCTCGCGGCGGCTCCGGCACGAGCCCAGGACCGGCCGCTCCAGACGCCCGATGCCGATATTGTTTCGCCGGGAACGTTGCGCGTCGAGGGCGGATTCGATTTCCTGCAGAGCATTCAATATCCGCTTTCAGGGCTTTCGGGCGATTTGACGTCGATCGGAGTGCTCGATTTGCGACTGGGCGTGGCGAAGCGAGTCGAGGTGCAGCTGCAGGGCACGATGCAGAACTACTTGCAGGTGCACAACCAGGTGCCGGCGCCAGTAACGCCTACACTCACCGGCAACAATTCCACAAACGACGTGGGCGATTTCAGCCTGTGGACCAAGATACTCCTGCGCGACGAGCACCGCGCGCCGGCGGTCGGTTTCCGCTTCGGGTTCCTGATGCCGAATACGAATCAACAGCGCGGGATCGGCAACAACGCGACGAACGTCTACGCCAGCGTGATTCTCCAGAAGCATTTCGGCCAGCTGAAGGCGTACTCGAATACGGGGATTGGCATTCTCCAGGCGCCAAACGCTAAATTCTCGCAGAATGACGAATTGATTTATGGCGGCGCGATCGAATACCCGCTGACGCGGCGGCTGAGCCTGGTCGGCGGCGTTTCGGGCCAGTATTCCTCGCGCACGCTGACCCCGGCGCTCTATGGCACCGAAAGCCGCGGCGAGGGACGGATGGGAATTGTGATTTCGGCGGCAGGATTCCGCTGGGACGTGGCGGCCGTGGCCGGGGTCTATCCGAACGATCCGTCGACGGGAATCACGTTCGGCGTCCGCCGGGACATCCACATCTTCGGCCACCACAGCCATAGCACCGACTGAACCAGATCGTGTAGCGCCGCTCTGGAGGACTGCAGCGTGTCCATCCAAAGAAGGCTGGCGGGCTGAGGCCCGCCGCTACACAAGATTTCCCCACGCCTTCGTTTCGATGGTTCTTGGATACTTTCCCTACGTGTAACGGAGCCAGCGAATCATTTCCACCAGGGTCGGCCGCTTACCATACATAAGGACGCCCACGCGGTAGATTTTCGCCGACAGGTAGACCATGACTACCGTGGTAGCGGCCAGCAGGCCAAACGAGAGCAACAGCTGCCACAAGGGCGGCGCATCGAGCGCGATGCGCAAGACCATCAGAATCGGCGAGAAAAAGGGGACCATGGTTAGCGCCACCGACAGATGAGAGCCCGGATTCCTGGCCACCACGGGGAACATCACGAAGGAAACCACCAGCAGCATCGTGATCGGTATCTGCGCCTGAGCCGCGTCCTGCTCGCTTGATACCGCCGCGCCGACCGCGGCGAACAGAGAGGCGAAAAGCAAATACCCGCCCAGAAAATACATCACGAACCAAAACCAAAGACCGAGGGGGAAGTGCAGATGGAAAGCCGCCCCACCGGCGCTGAAGGCCGACAACATTACCGCTCCGTAGGTTAACACCCCGGCTCCGGCGAGCGCCCAGATCAGGTACTGGGTGAAGCCGACGGCGCCGACGCCAAGAATTTTCCCTGCGAGAAGCGGGAACGGGCGCACGGAGCTGAGCAGGATTTCCATGACACGCGTCGATTTTTCCTCTTGAATCGAGCGCATCGTGGTGATGCCGTACATCAGCAGGCTGCTGTAGAGAATGATCGCCAGCAACATCGCCGCCTGGAACGTCTGCCCCTTTTCGCGCGTTTCTCCCTGGCCGCTGATCTTTTCCACATCCATTTTCACGGGTTTGAGCACGCGGTCGAGATCGCTGACGTGCACCCGTTCTTGCGCCAGCCGGCCGCCGATGGCGGCTTGCGTCGCCGCGTCCGCGAGCGCGTTGGCGAAGGCGAAATCGCCCGGGTTGCGCGTGTGGAATTCGGCGCTAGCGCCGGTGAGGACATCGGAGGGGAACAGCAGGAAGCCGTCAATCTTGCCCGCCAGGACCTGCTTACGCAAGACATCGAGAGTGCTGGAAGGATCGGCGGGCGTCTCGAAGGTTTTCACGACCGTGAACTCGGGCTCGCCGTTGGGGAGCGAGTGCGTTTCGAGACGCTTGGCGGCCAGCGAAGCCAGGCCGCCGGCCTGGTCCACGATCGCGATGTCGACCGTATGCTGGGAGTGGCGGCTGGCGAAATACGCGGGAACCACGAGGAGCGCGATCATCACGGCTGGCAGGCCGACCGTGCTGACGATGAAGGTCCGCGTGCGGACGCGCACGACGTATTCGCGGTGGATGATCAGCCAGAGCTTACGCATTCGCGGTGGTCACCTTCTCGACGAAGATGTCGGCCAATGGCGGCTCGATCAGCTCGAAGCGGGCGATCGGCACGTTCCGCGCGACGAGCGCCTTCAGTATCTGCTGCGGGTCGACTCCGGGCCGGAGCTTGGCCTCGACGACGTTACCGAAGCGGTTGACGCTCGATGCAAAGCAAGAGAGGTCGAGCATGTCGCGGCCAGCGTACTCGACGCGGACGGTGTTCTTGCCGTAGGCGCGCTTGATCTCGCGCAGGTCGCCGTCGAGCACCTGCCGGCCGCGATTGATCAGGCAGATCGAATCGCACATCATTTCAACCTGTTCCATGCGGTGGGTGGAGAGAATGATCGTCGTGCCGCGGTCGCGGAGATCCACCATGATGTCCTTCACCGCGGCCGTATTCACCGGATCGAAACCGGTGAACGGTTCGTCGAGGACGAGCAGCGGGGGCTCGTGGATGACCGCGGCGATGAACTGCACCTTCTGTTGCATCCCTTTGGACAGTTCGTTGACCTTGCGCTCGGACCAATCGGCAATTTCCATCCGCTCGAGCCACATACTGGATCGGCGGTCAGCTTCGGCCTCGGTGAGGCCCTTCAGCGCGCCCAGGTAGACCAGCACCTGCCGAACCTGCATTTTCGGATACAGGCCGCGCTCCTCGGGCAAATAGCCGATGCGGTCCTGCGTGGCCGCGGCGAGCGGCTGGCCGAGGATTTGAATCTTTCCCAGGTCGGGAACGATGATGCGCAGGAGCATGCGTAGGGTGGTCGTTTTGCCGGCGCCATTCGGGCCCAGCAAGCCGAAGAACGATCCCTGGCGAATCTGAAGGTTGAGGCCGGAAACAGCGGTTAGGCCGTCGTAGCTCTTGGTCACACCCTCGAAAGTGACTGCTTCCATCGTGCTCGAACCCCCGCGTGACCGGAGGTTCGCACATCCTCCAGTTTATAGGGTGAATGAAGGCTTTATACCACACGCCCAACGAGCCGGGAAAAATAAGCGGCGGGGTGTTGCTTTCGTAGTAGACGGTGGTTTTACCCAGGCGGAATAGAAGGATCGGCCACACGGCTAGGAACGAGTCGGCGTGTCGGCGGGAGGGAGGAAGCGGTAGCGGAAAATGGTCCAAAGGATTTTCGAGCCGGCGAGGATGCTGCCGCGGACGGTACCGGAAACCTTGGACTCGCCCGCACGGCGTGCCCGGTGCGGAACGGCGATTTCGCGGACGCGGAGGCCGGCCAGTGCCGCTTTCACCTGCATTTCGGCTGTCCAGCCGTAATCGGGATGGCGCATGCGTAGACGCGTCAGCGCCTCACGGCGGATGGCGCGGAAGGGTCCAAGGTCGGTGCAGGGAACTCGATACAGTAGCCGAAGGAATGCCGTTGACAGACGATTGCCCCACAGTTGATGTGCGGGGAGCGTGGCGGATTGCCGGTTCGCCCCGTCGCGGGAGCCGATGACGAAATCGGCTTCCCCTTGAAATATTGGATCAAGCAGGCGGGGCAGAAACGTGGGATCGTCGCTGCCGTCCGCATCCATGAAAACGACGATTTCGATCGAAGGATCGAGCGTTCGCATGGCGGCCACGCAGGCTCGGCCGTAGCCGGCGCGAGGTTCGGAGACCACCGTTGCTCCTGCGACGGCGGCACGCGACGCCGTTTGGTCGGTCGAGCCGTTGTCGGCAACGATGATCTGATCGGCGCCGCAGGAGCGGAGTTCGGCCAGAGTGGGGCCGATGGCGTCCTGCTCGTTTCGTGCGGGGATCAGAATGGCGAAGCGCATGGTCCGTCCTGGTGATCTTACCGTTCCGGCTGGAAACGTGAAACTGGAGGGATGGAACGCAAGGCGCGCGGGCTGGAGTGCCCGCGCCACGCCAAAATCAGGAAGAAATTGCATACCTTGCGAAGGAGGATTGGAACGAAAGTCCGGAACATGTTATAGAATGGAGAGACCGACGGAGGAAATGGAAGAGCAACCCCATCCTTCGCTATCCGCCTACTCGCGGCCGACAGATTCCGGCTGGCTGCGACGAGAAATCCGCTATTGGCTTTGGGACCTGGTGATTGCGCTCGGCCTGGCGATGTTCATCGTGGTTTTTCTGTATCAGCCGGTGAACGTCGAAGGAACCAGCATGGCGCCGACGCTGTCGGACCAGGAGCATCTTTTTATCAACAAGTTCATCTACCACTTCGAGCCGATTCAGCGGGGTGATGTGGTTGTCTTCTGGTATCCTCTCGATCCGTCGAAATCGTTCATCAAGCGGGTGGTGGGGTTGCCGGGCGAGACGGTGGCGATTCGCGATGGCCACGTTTACGTCGACGGACGGGAGATGCGCGAGCCCTACGTCCTGCCGCGGTACGTGAGTGATGGCAGCTATGCGCCGATCATCGTGCCCAAGGGCGAATACTATGTCATGGGCGACCACCGGGACGATTCTTACGATTCGCGCGCGTTCGGGCCGGTGCCGCGCCGCTATATTTACGGGAAGGCCGTTTTTGCCTATTGGCCGATGGCCCGCTTCGGGTCGATCGGCGATGTGGCAGCCGAGTCGTCGAAATGAGTTCCCCAGGAGGATTCCCTGAACCAGCCGCAGGACAACTGCGCCATCCTGGCGCTCGAGGACGGGCGGATCTTTAAAGGCCGGCCGGCGGGTGCGTTTACCCGCCGCGGCGGCGAAGTCGTTTTTAATACGAGCCTTACCGGATACCAGGAAGTCTTCACCGATCCCAGCTACTCGGGGCAGATCGTGTGCCTCACCTATCCGCATATCGGCAACGTGGGCGCGAATCTTGACGATGAGGAGTCGCCGCGGCCGTACATCGAGGGATTGGTCGTGCGCGAGTTCTCCGCACTCGCCTCGAACTGGCGCTCGGCCGAAACGGCGCAACGGTACCTCGAGCGGCACAACGTACCTGTCATCTGGGATATCGATACTCGCGCGCTCGTCCGGCACATCCGCCAAGTCGGCGCCCTGCGCGGCATCATCTCCACCGACGGCACGTCGCCGGAGCGCTTGGTGGAAGAGGCGCGGGCTCTGCCTTCGATGGCCGGACTGGAACTGGCGGGCCGAGTCAGCTGCGAGCGGCGGTACCCGTGGACCAAAGGATCGATCGACCTGGGACGGCCGATTGCCGGACCAGCAGCCGAAGGAGGCGAGGCGCCATTTCGGGTGGTCGCCTACGATTTCGGGATCAAGCAGAACATCTTGCGACTACTCGTTGACCACAATTGCGAAGTGACGGTCGTGCCGGCCGCGACCACGGCCGAGGATGTGCTCGGCATGAAGCCCGACGGCGTGTTCCTCTCGAATGGTCCGGGCGATCCCGAACCAGTGACCTACGCTGTTCAAGCGATTCGCAAACTCGCCGGGCGCGTGCCGATTTTCGGGATCTGCCTGGGGCATCAGCTCTGCGGGCTGGCGCTCGGCGGCCGGACATTCAAACTGAAATTCGGCCATCACGGATCGAATCATCCGGTGAAGGATTTGCAGACGGGAAAGGTGGAAATCACGGCGCAGAATCATGGCTTCGCGGTCGATCCCGAGTCGCTCCCGTCGAGCGAGGTGGAGATCACGCACGTCAACCTGAACGACGGCACGAACGAGGGGATTCGTCATCGCACCCTGCCACTCTTCAGCGTGCAGTATCATCCGGAGGCCTCGCCCGGTCCGCACGATGCGCGGTACCTGTTCGGCCGCTTCGTCGGCATGATGCGGGAGGCGCGCAGATGATGGCCCCGCAAACGGCGCCTCCATGGTGTGATACTTACGAAAGCCTGAGCTGGGAAGGCGTCCTTAGGCTTGCCGTCGAGGTGTCCTCGTAAGGGCACGGCTTCAGCCGTGCCGACAAGCGAGCGAGGAGGGAGCGGCTTTAGCCGCTGAGGGACTGTGGCGATACCGAGCCGACGATCAAGTCAACCGGGAACGTACTTCGTCACGTCCCGCACGTGGCAGAGCAGGAGGATCTTCCAACTGCCCGCGGCTTGCGGAGTGTTTGTGGACAATCTCATGCGGCATCGGGATGACAAGAAATGCTCGCTGCACGCGTTCGTGGTCATGCCGGACCATTTTCACGCCCTATTGACTCCGACAACGGATCTCACGTTGGAGCGCGTTGTGCAACTCGTGAAGGGCGGATCGTCGCACGCCCTCGGAGAAACGCTCCAACTTCGCTTCCCGGTCTGGCAGCGAGGGTTTACGGATCATCGAATTCGGGATGTCGCCGATTTTGACGGGCACGTGAATTACATTCATATGAACCCAATGAAGGAAGGGCTCGTGAGCGAGGCAGAACAATACCCATGGTCCTCGGCTTCGGGGCGCTGGCCCATGGATGAATTCCCTCAGCGGCTAAAGCCGCTCCGCAGCGGCGTGGCTGGCCGGCACGACTAAAGTCGTGCCCTTATGGAGTGCAGGGGAGATCGTGCAGGGCGAGGGCGAGACGAGAGAAGAGATTGATGGAAAATCAATGCTACGGCAGAGGGGTTGGGCGGGCTGAAGATGCCGAAACGGACTGATCTGCGGAAAATTCTGATTATCGGCTCGGGGCCGATTGTCATCGGACAGGCGTGCGAATTCGACTATTCCGGCACGCAGGCCTGCAAGGCGCTGCGGGCGGAAGGCTACACGGTGGTGCTAGTGAATTCGAACCCGGCGACCATCATGACCGATCCTGAAATCGCCGATCGCACCTACATCGAGCCGCTCACCGCGCCCAGCCTCGAAAAAATCATCGCCGCCGAACGGCCCGATGCCGTGCTCCCCACCGTTGGCGGGCAAACCGGCCTGAACGCGGCTGTCGAACTGGCCGAGCGCGGCATTCTGGACAAATACGGCGTGCAACTGATTGGCGCTTCGCTCCGCGCGATCAAGGTGGCCGAAGACCGCCTCTGGTTCAAGCATGCGTGCCGCAAGGTGGGCCTCGACGTTCCGGCCTCCGTGCTCGTCAACAACGTGAAGGACGCGCTGCCCGTGGCCGAGCAATTGGGCTATCCGATCGTGATCCGGCCCTCCTTCACGCTGGGTGGAACGGGTGGCTCGATCGCCTACAACCGCGAGGAGTTTGCCGAGGCGATTTCACGCGCACTCGATTCGAGCCCAGTGCACGAGGCTTTGGTCGAGGAATCGGTGCTCGGGTGGAAGGAATACGAACTGGAGGTGATGCGCGACTCCCGCGACAACTTCGTCGTCATCTGCTCGATCGAAAACTTCGATCCGATGGGCGTGCATACGGGCGATTCGATCACCGTTGCTCCGGCGCAGACGCTCACCGACAAGGAATACCAGCGGATGCGCGATGCGGCCGCGGCGATCATCCGGGAAGTCGGCGTCGAAACGGGCGGATCCAACATTCAGTTCGCGGTGAATCCGGAGAACGGCCGAATGGTCGTGATCGAGATGAATCCGCGCGTTTCGCGCAGCTCAGCGCTGGCGAGCAAGGCGACCGGCTTCCCGATAGCGAAAATCGCCGCGAAACTCGCGGTCGGCCTGCTCCTCGATGAAATCCCGAACGACATCACGAGGAAAACACCGTCCTGTTTTGAGCCGACGATCGATTACGTCGTGGTGAAAATTCCCAAGTGGCAATTCGAGAAGTTCCCCGGCGCGGACACGACGCTGGGCACGCAGATGAAGTCCGTGGGCGAGGTGATGGCGATCGGGCGGACGTTCAAGGAGGCGCTGGGCAAGGGCATCCGGTCGCTCGAAGCGGCACCGTGGCGCGCCGCGAACGATGTGACGGGCGCCAAGCTGCACGAAAAGCTGCTCGTGCCGCGCCCGGATCGCATTCACTGGATCTTCACCGCGCTGCGCGCCGGCATGTGCGCCGAGGAGATTTGCAACCTCTCGAAGGTCGATCCGTGGTTTATCGGGCAGATGGCGGAAATTGTGGCGCTCGAGCGGGAGATGGCCATCGCAGGGTTCAATGCCGCGACGAAGGAGCAGTGGCTGGCCGCCAAGCGCGCCGGACTCTCCGATGAATTTCTGGCCGGGCTCTGGAGCGTAGATTCGGCGCGGGTGACCGCGCGGCGCGCGGAATGGGACTTGCATCCGGTCTTCAAGCGCGTCGATACGTGCGCGGCGGAATTCGAATCCTACACGCCTTACCTCTACTCGACCTACGAGGACGAGGACGAAGCCGACGCGGTGGAGCGGCCGAAAATCATGATTCTCGGCAGCGGCCCGAACCGCATCGGGCAGGGAATCGAGTTCGATTCCTGCTGCTGCCATGCGGCGTTCGCATTGAAAGAAGCGGGCTACGAAACGGTGATGGTGAATTGCAACCCGGAAACCGTTTCCACCGACTACGACACGAGCGACCGGCTGTATTTCGAGCCGCTGACGCTCGAGGACGTGATGGAAGTGATCCGGCGGGAGCGGCCGACCGGCGTGATCGTGCAGTTCGGCGGCCAGACACCGCTCAATCTGGCGCTCGACCTGAAAGCGATGGGCGCGCCGATCATCGGCACCGCGCCCGAATCGATCGACTTGGCCGAAGACCGCGAGCGGTTCAGCCAATTGCTCGACGGCCTGGGAATCCCGCAGCCGAAGCACGGAATCGCTTATGACCCGGATACTGCTGCCCGCGTAGCGAGCGAGATCGGGTTGCCGGTGCTCGTTCGTCCGAGCTACGTGCTGGGCGGGCGCGCTATGGTGATCGCCTACGACCTCGATACGGTGCGCAACTACGTGGCGCGCGCGGCGCAAATGGTGCCGCCGCGGCCGGTACTGATCGACAAGTTCCTTGAACGGGCGACGGAAGTCGACGTGGACGCGCTGGCCGACGGCACCGACGTGGTAATCGGCGGCATCATGGAGCACATCGAGGAAGCGGGCATCCATTCGGGCGATTCGTCCTGCGTTCTGCCTCCGGCGACTTTGAAGGCGGACGTGATGAACCGGATTCGTGAATGCACGGCGCAGTTGGCGCGGGCGCTGAACGTCGTCGGCCTCATGAACGTGCAATACGCCATCCAGCGCGACATCGTCTACGTCCTCGAAGTGAATCCGCGCGCCTCGCGCACCGTTCCCTACGTGAGCAAAGCGACTGGCGTGCCGCTGGCCAAGGTTGCCGCACTGCTGATGTCCGGCAAGAAACTGGCGGACATGAATTTGCCGCTTGTGCGCCCGAACGGCGTGCCGGAGCTTCCTGTGCGCGACTACTTCTCGGTGAAGTCGCCGGTGTTCCCGTTCTCGAAATTCCGCGGCGTGGACGTCATCCTCGGGCCGGAGATGCGGTCGACGGGCGAGGTGATGGGCATCGCGACTACATTCCCGCAGGCATTCGCGAAGGCGCAGGCCGGCGCGGGGGCTTCGCTGCCGAACGAAGGAACGGTGTTCGTCAGCGTGAACGATCGGGACAAGCCCAGCGTCGTGCCGATCGCCGCGGCCCTCGCGGCGGCCGGCTTCCATTTGGTGGCGACGCGGGGCACGGCGGCCGCTCTCCGCGCCGCCGGTCTCGATGTCGAAACCGTCTTCAAGGTGAACGAAGGCCGGCCAAACATCATCGACCGGATCAAGACGGGCAAGGTGCATCTGGTGATCAATACACCGCTCGGTCGGGAATCGTTTTACGACGAGATTTCGATTCGTCGCGCCGCGATCCGTTACAACCTTCCCTGCATCACCACCCTTGCCGCCGCGCACGCCGCCGCGCTCGCTATTCGCGAGCAACAGACGCATACTTTTGAGGTGGAGGCGCTGCAGGACCTGCACCGAAGAAAATGTGTGGCGGAGCCGGTCCCGGCCAGCGCCCCGGAAATGAAGGATGCCCGGAGGAACGCTGATGCCTGAGCGCCGCGAACTGCGCGGGGTCTTCGCCCCGCTGACCACCCCGTTCGATTCCGACGATCACCTCTCCCTTCCTCGCCTGCGCCAGAATCTGGCGCGCTACAACGCGACGCGACTGGCCGGCTACGTCATTACGGGGTCGACCGGCGAAGCGATCCTGCTGAGCTGGGCGGAAACGGAGGAATTGTGGGCGGCCGTCGTTGAGGCGGCAGCCGCGGACAAGATTCTGATCGCCGGAACGGCGGCGGAAACGACAAAGGAAACCATACTGCGCACGCGGCGCGCCGCCGATCTCGGTTTCGAAGTCGCCCTCGTGCGGACTCCTCACTATTACCAGTCGCAAATGACGCCCGAAGTGCTTGCGGATTACTACCACCGCGTCGCCGACGCCTCGCCGATTCCGATCCTCATCTATTCGATCCCGCAATACACGGGCATTACAGTGGAGGCGCCGCTCGTTGAGCGGCTGTCCGAGCATCCGAATATCGCCGGCATCAAGGACAGTTCCGGTTCAGTGCAACGCGCGGCGGAACTGGTGAGTGTGGCCCGGAGGAATTTCCGCGTGCTGGTGGGTTCGGCAAGCACGTTTTTCGCCGCGCTCATGGTTGGCGCCTCCGGCGGCATTCTGGCGCTCGCAGATGCCTTGCCGGAGGCGTGCGTCGAGCTTTACGAATTGTCGATGGCGGGGAAGATTGCCGAAGCGCGCGCCCTGCAGGAAAGAATTCTGCCGGCTTCGAAGGCGCTCGTTTCGCGCTGGGGCGCGACGAGCATGAAGTACGCGCTCGACCGGCTGGGATATTACGGCGGGCCGGTGCGCGAGCCGTTGCGTCCGCTTGGCGAAGTCGCGCGCCGGGAAATCGATGAATTGCTGGCTGCGATCCAGGCGCGAGCCGCCAAGTAGCGGTCAGAGGGACCGTACCGGCATTTTCACCACGTCATCCACCTGCATCACTTCCTTCACGATGTATCCCTCGGCGTAGCGGACACCGATCATCCGGCCGTAATTCCGTGTTTGCAGGCCCATGCGTTCCTCCAGATCGTCCAGCGGGATATGAACGCGGGACTGGCGGTCCTTGGGACGCGGGCGAAATTGGGATTGGTAAACGAGAATCGCGCGACGCCGGCTCTCGTAGTATGGCGTGATGTCGACAGCGAAGGTGGGCCGGACGTCGCACCAGGCCGTCGAGTAGAGGATTTTCGACGGGCGAAACGGCTGGCCTTTAAGGCCGAAGTTCTTGAGTCCGGCGATGAAGCAGGCTTCGTAGGCGAGGGCCGACGCCGTGTAGTGATCGGGATGTCGTTCCTCCCAATAGGGGACGATTACCGTGCGGGGCTCGAGTTCCCGGATGACTTGGGCGATGGCCGCTTTGTATTCGTCGCAGACGCGCAAACGCGCGTCGGGCAGTTCCAGGTTGCGCCGCACGCGGAGGCTCAGGATTTTCGCGGCAGCCGCCGCTTCGCGCAGCCGAATTTCCGGCGTGCCGCGGGTTCCGGTCTCCCCTCGCGTCAGATCGAGAATTCCGGTGTGGTAGCCTGCGGCGGCCATTTTGAGCAGAGTGCCGCCGCTCGTCAGTTCCGCATCGTCGGGATGAGCCGCTATCACCAAGAGATCGATTTTCATGCCACCCCCCTGCATACGAATTCTCAGTCGTTTGGCGAAGGAACAGTATAGAACGGGAGGTGAGGCGGCACTTGCAGCAGTTCGTTTCCGCGCGCAGCAGAGTTTTTCAAGTTGCACGGGTCTTCCTGAAATCGATGGAACGGGTTGAAATCAAACGCAAATGTAGTGTCGGGGTCCTTCGCTTCGCTCAGGATGACAGACCACGGGGTTCACGTCAGATAATTTGCGCTGGCGGAGCCGCTCAGCGTGAAATCGTTGAATCCCGGCTGATTGCTTGCTCATCTTCCTCCATGTAACAATGACCGGACCCCTGGACTGTAGACGCTATCATCTCCCGCGCTTGCCACATGCTTCGC
>JAGWOX010000093.1 GCA_028877145.1 Acidobacteriota bacterium
GCTTGCTTGCATCGATCCACGGAAGCTCGAACGCGGGTTCGCGGGACGGAAATTCGATGCGGGGTTGCTCGAGGAATTGCCGGCGGGGATCGACCGGTGCGGGGAATACGGGGAGTTTCACACGTTCGCTAGCGCGGGGCCGATGTTTCGATCGGCGATTCCGATTGTCACTGGGGAAGCGGTGGAACGGGAAGGCTTCGTTTACAAGGACCTGCTACCTGCCGGCGGGGCTGGGCCCTGAGCGGTCCGTGTGTTCGCTACGCCGCGCTCTCAAAGGCTCGCCCGCAGCGTCTGGCGGTAAAGGTTGGCGCTTCCAACTTCTTAAGGCTCTTTTTCCAGGAATGTGATCTGTCCTTTGAGGTCATCATCCCGGTGTTCCATGATGAGCGTCCGGCCGTCTTCGGCTATGGACCAGAAGTCGCGGAAATGGCGTTCTTCTGTGCCTGTGCTCACCCTCGAGTCGATCAGCAATTCGGAACCAGCCCATTGGAGCCGGCTTCGCCATTGCTGACCGAGCACATCATTTGTGACCTCCTCGCCGTTGATGGATCCTTTGAAGAAGATTTGATGTTCGGCGCCATCCTGCAGGGTGATTTCCATCTTTGTTGAGAGGTCCGTGTCAGAATGCGTGATGCTCATCGCGAAGGATTTCGGACCAGGACCTAGCAGTCTGCTCCTCTGAAGGTCTGCCTTCCAAATGCCGTTAAAATTTGGATTCATTCGCCTCTCCTAGATCGCAGGATGCAGCCGAGTCCGACCGTAGTACTCACATTTACGGGGGGCTAGCGGCCGGTAGGTTGTTGAGAGCCGAAGCCGATGGTCATGGGCGTGTCCTTGGCCAGGATTACGTCGCGGCCGTGGGCGATGAAATGGTCGTAGACGGACCAGCCGGCGCCGTAGATGCCGAGAACCTGGCCAACCGTGCGCGACTGGACGGCGACGCCGAGAATGAGTCCGACAAGGCGGAAGCCGGAACCGCCGGCGACGCCGCGATTGCTGAGATCGCCATTTTGATGTCCGACGCGGCCGGCGTCGGAATCAAAGGTGGAAGTGGCGATGGCGAGGGAAAGGGCGGTGTCGAGATAACGTTGCTTGCGTTCGGGAACGCTGGCGCCGCCTTCGGAATCGAGCGCGATATTGGATTTGCGGCTCACTGCGAGACCCTGAATGCTGGCGTCCACCGCGGCAGTGGCGCCCGAGGGCAATTCCATCTTGCGGATGGCGATGCGCAGCAGACCGTTGCGATGCATGCCGCGCGCCGGGTGCACCTGAACGACTTCCCCGAGGAGCTGAGTGCCTTCGGGCAGGAGGAGGTGCTTATCTTCCGAGAACAGCGGTTTCGTCATGACCGCTTCGACCTTCGTGCCTTTGTGCGCGGTGGCGGAACTGAGCGCGGTGAGCAGGCGCGCGTGGACGACGCTATTGGGCGGCGGCGGATCGCCGTAGTCGGCAAGAGCGCCGGGAGCGATCGTTTCCTTGCCGAAATCGAGCGGGTGAACGAGTTCGGCTTCGTAGACGGTGCCGGCGCCCAGATATTGGCGATGGTAGGGCAACTCGCTGAGGGCGGTTTTTTTCAGCCAGTGGAGGCTGGCGACTGTTTTCACTTCATGAATCGCGCCGTGCCATTGTGCGTCGACGGCGCGTTCGGCCTCGTGCACCAATCCCGGCTTCTTGGGCGCGTCCTGTTTCGTGACCAGGCGGATTACGTCCTGGATGCCGGGCGAGACGGTGGTTTCGATCGGCATGCGGGCGCCGTCGCTGAGGATCAGTGTGTCGAATTCGACTTTGGCGGTTTTAAGCGGGGTGAAATCGCCGTTGAGGATGGCCTCGGTGCGGCGGAATTTCGTCGCGGGAATGATTTGGGCGACTTTCCCGGTCACTTTGCTGCCGGCGGGAATCACTACGCGATCGAAGGAGTAGACGGGCTCGGTCACTTCCGCGACTACCGGGTCGTCCACCTTGCTGATTTTCACTTTTTTGAGAAGCGAAACGCGGAGCGGAGTGCCCGAGGGCACCATGAGATCGATCTTGCCGGCGGGAGCGGATGATTTCGCCGCGGCTGAGTGCGCAGGTGGGTTCGCGGGGAGACGGGCGAGAACGGGCTGGGAAGTTTGCGCGGGCTTGGGGGGCTGGGCAGCGGATTGCGCGAGAGCTGCTTTTGCGCAGAAAGACAGAGCGCCGGCGAGGGCGAGCGCGAGGCAGATGCAGAATCCTCTGTTGGAATGGAAAATTCCCGGGGCCTTCGACGCCATGACCTTTCCCTCCGCCCGCCGCACTGACTTGGATTCTAGCAGATGGCGAGGGGTGGTCTCGACAGGTACGGCGGACAGCCTATACTTGTCTTTCGATTCCATGCGCATCTGCTCACTGCTTCCGGCGGCTACCGAAATCCTGTTCGCTCTTGGGCTGGGCGACGACGTGGCTGGCGTCACTCACGAATGCGATTTTCCCGCTGAGGTGGCCGGACGCGCGGTGCTCGTGCGACCGCGAATCGATCCCCGGGCGCCGGCGGGCGAGATTGACCGGCAGGTGCGCGCGTGCGTCGAGCGGGGCGAGAGCGTGTACGCGATCGATGGCGAGCGGCTTCGCGCGCTGGCGCCGGACCTGATTGTTACACAGGAATTGTGCCAGGTGTGCGCGGCTTCTCCGGACGATCTGGCGGCAGTGCTCGGGCGGATGGAAAAGCAGCCGCGGGTGGTGATGCTTGCTCCGAGCAGGCTGGCGGACGTCTGGCACGACATCCGGATGATCGGCGAAGCGACCGGGCGCGCGGCAGTGGCGGAGGACGTTGCGTCTCGTCTGGAGGACCGGGTGCGGGCGGTCGAAACGAGGATGCGGCAGCTTCCGCGGCCGCGCGTGCTGTGCCTCGAGTGGCTCGATCCGCCGTTTTCGGCCGGGCATTGGGTGCCAGAGATGGTGGAAGTGGCGGGCGGGATACCTTTGCTGGCGAATCTCGGGGAGCCGTCGGTTGCGCTGGATTGGAAGGCAATCATCGAGAGCCGGCCGGAAGCGATCGTGCTGATGCCGTGCGGGTACAACCTCGAAAGGACGCTTGCCGAGTACGCCCAGGCGAAACTGCCGGAGGGTTGGTGGGAATTGCCGGCGGTGCGCGGCAGGCGCGTTTCGGCGGTGGATGCGAATAGTTACTTTTCGCGCTCGGGGCCGCGGCTGGCGGCGGGAGTGGAAATTCTGGCGCGGATTTTGCATCCGGATGTGGCGATCGACCCGATTCCGCCGGGGGCGGTGGCGCCGGCTGAACGGGCACGGTAGCTTGGGGCTGATTGCGGGGGTGGGGGAAAACCACCCACCCTTGCTGGAAGGCGCAAGGGTGGGGTACCCGGCTCGGTGGGCTAAGGGCTGATTGGGGGACCTGGCTACTTTTCGTGCTCCGGTCCGCGCCACGCAACGGCAGTTCGCCACGCGTGAGAACTACTGCGGCTCGCGCTGCGACGTAGCGCGGCGGCGCCAGAAGGTGTACAGAGCAAGTCCCGCGAGCATCACCGCGAGTCCCATCATCGCCCGCAGCGGCGTCTCCACCAGCAAAACCACTGTGAGCGCCAGCGCGCTCAAAATAAAAATTACGGGCACGATCGGATAGCCCCACGTGCGATACGGCCGAGGCATATCGGGTTCCTTGTGCCGCAGGACCATGAGGCCGGCAGTTTGCGCGCCGTAGAAGATCCACACCAGAAAGATATAGAGCAGGGAGAGGCTTTCGAACGTTCCGGTCAGAGCCATCACCGAAGCCAGGATTCCCTGAAAGATGAGCGCGTTCGCTGGCGTCCGGAAACGCGGATGCACACCGCGCGCGACGCGAAAGAACAGGCCGTCCCGCGCCATGGCGTAATCGACGCGGGCATTGGTCAGGATGGACGAATTGAGCGAACCCAGAGCACAGATCATCATCACAATCGTCATCCAGGTGGCGGCGTTCGCCCCTGTCGCTCGCGCGACGACGTCGGAGGCAATGTGCTGGGACGCTGCAACCTCTGCGATTGGCAGCACGTAAAAGCACGCCGTGCTCATCGCCGTGTAGATGGCGCAGACGGCGATGACGCCGAAAATCATCGACAGGGGGATGTTTCGGCCGGGATTCTTTACCTCGGAACCGACAAAGGCCAGGTTGATCCAGCCGTCGTACGCCCAAAGGCCGCTCGCAGTCGCCGTCAGCAGAGCCGCAGCAATTCCCAGATGGCTCAGGGAATTGGAAGCGGTATGAAAGTTCGCCACGCTTCCTTTGCCGAGGAAAAAGCCGATCAGGATGACCGCGAGGACGGCGGCAATCTTAACCACCGTCAGAGCAACCTGGACCTGCCCGCCCAGCTTCACGCCGAAATAATTGACGAGCGTCACCAGCGCGATCGCCGCCACGGCGAGTGGCTGCGCCCACGTGAAAGTGAAATGAAGGGGCGCATGCAGAAAAGGCAGGGAAAAGTGAAAGACGCTCAAGGGCGTTGCGACCACCGGAAACAAAAAACTGGCAAACACGAGCAACCCGGCCGCGAGCGTGGCGATCGAAGTGGGCGCACCAATGATCGAATACGTCCAGCCGAACAGATATCCCCACAGCGGCCCAAACGCACGATTCAAGTATGCGTATGTGCCGCCGGCCTCCGGAATGGCCGCGCCCAGTTCCGCCGCGCAAAGCGCTCCGAAGAGCGAGAGCACGCCGCCCAACACCCAGGCCAGGGTGACCAGTCCTACCGTGCCGGCCTCGCGTGCCATGTCCGCGGGCTTGATGAAAATGCCGGTGCCGATGATCATGCCGACGACGATCGCCGCGGCTGACCAAGGGCCCAGTGCCCGAACGAGGCCGCGGTCGCGTTCTTCGCTCATAGCACCTCCAGGGGTCCAGCGGGGCCGGGGGCGAGCCGGCTGACGAGCCAGCCCGCCGAGAATGTGACGATCGTGCCCAGGAGCACGTACCACGTCCAGGCGATTGTCGCATGGACATGGATGCCGAAAATCGCGAGAAGAGGCCGCGCGTACTGAACGCCAACCATCACGGCGAGGCCGGTGAGCAGGCCGCTGAGCGCGCCGCGCGGCGTGGCGCGGCGGCTGACGATGGCCAGCAGGAACAGGCCGAGCAAACCGCCATACGTGATCGAAGCGATGGTCAAGCCCGCGACGAGCACCACGCCCCAGTGCACGAGGCCCAGCAAGCCGAGCACAAGTCCCCAGCCGACCGTTACCCAGCGCGAGACACGCACGAGGCTGGCGTCGTCAAGAGCCGAGGAGCCGCGCAGGCGCTCGAAATCCACGATGCTCGATGAGGCGAGCGAGTTGAGCGAGCCGCTGGCGTTCGACATGGCCACGGCGAAGATGGACGCGAGCACCAGACCCGAAAGCCCCCTCGGCAGATCGGCCACGATGAACTCCGGGAACAGACGGTCGGTATCGCCGCCGGGAGCGAGGATGCCCGTGTGGCGGGCGAAAACATACAACATCACGCCGATGACGAGGAAGAGGGCGAATTGAACGAAGATGATGACGCCGCTGGCGAGCAGGGCCTTCTTGCTGTCGGGCTCGTTGCGGGCGGCGAGCAGGCGCTGCACCATCGTCTGATCGGTGCCGTGGCTGGCCATGGTGAGGAAGGTGCCGCCAATGACGCCGGACCAGAAGGTGTAGGTCTGGGTGAGGCTGAAATTGAAATGGAAGACGCGGAGTTTGTGACCGGAGGCGGCAGCGACGCTGGCTACGTGTGCCCAGCCGCCGGGAATTTTGTGAAGCAGGAGGAAGAAAGCGATGGCGGAGCCGCCAATGTAGAGAACGACCTGCGCCATGTCGGTCCAGATGACGGCGCGCATGCCGCCCTCGAACGTGTAGAGAATCGTGAGCGCGGTCATGATGGCGACCGAGACGCGCTCGCCCATGCCGAAGGCCACGCTGACGACCTTGCCGATCGCGTTGATGCGCACGCCTTCGGCGAGCGCGCGGGTGATGAGGAAAACCGAGGCGGCGGCGGTCTTTACCCGTTCGCCGAAGCGCTTCCCGATGAGCTGGTAAGCCGTGTAGAATTCGCCACGAAAATACTGGGGAATGAAGAGCAGGCAGAGCACGACGCGCGCGACGAGGTAACCGATCACCAGTTGCAGGAAGCCGAGATCGCCGGCCCAGGCGATGCCCGGGGTGCTGATGATGGTGAGGGTCGAAGTTTCGGTGGCGACGATGGAGCCGGCGAGCGCCCACCACGGCGCGGCATTGCTGCTGAGGAAATATTCGCGCAGGCTCGTCTGGCGTCGGCGGAAGTGAATTCCGAAGAGAGTCACGCCGACGAGATAGGTGACGACGATGCCGAGATCGATTTCGCTGATGCGCATTGCGCGAAGGGCCGCGATGGTAGCGAGTGAGCAGCGGGTGAGTCAAGCGTCGTTTGCCGAGCGCGTTTCCTTTCACGCGGCGAGGAGAGTTCATGGGCTCCGGTGACGGCGCGCGGACGGGCAATGCGAAACATTCGAGGTGGGCGAGCGGGCCGGCGATTGTGGCCTATGTCGCGCTGGCGGATTTTCTGCTGCATCTCTACACCGCGGGGCATTACGGCTATTTCCGCGATGAACTGTATTACCTGATTTGCGCGCGGCATCTGGCGTGGGGATATGTGGACCAGCCGCCACTCATCGCGCTCATCGCCAAGGTGAGCGTGATGCTGTTCGGCGCTTCGCTGCGCGCGATCCGGCTGCTGCCGGCGGCGGCCGGGGCGGGGACGATTCTGCTGGCGGGGCTGGTGGCGCGGGAACTTGGCGGGCGGCGATTCGCGCAGGGGCTCGCGGCATTGGCCGTGTTCGCGGCGCCGGGCTTTCTGGGCATCGACAATCTGCTCACGATGAATGCGTTCGAGCCGCTTTTCTGGACCGGCTGCGCGTGGCTGATCGTGCGCATGATCCGGACGGGCGAGACGCGGTTGTGGCTCGTCTACGGGCTGCTGGCGGGGATTGGGCTCGAGAACAAGCACTCGATGCTGTTTTTCGGTTTCGCCACTGTCGTGGGATTGCTGCTCGTTCCGGAGCGGCGGCTGATGGCGAGCCGGTGGTTCTGGCTGGGCGGCGTACTGGCGTTTCTGATTTTCCTGCCGAATCTGGCGTGGGAGGCAACGCGCGGATTTCCGACGCTGGTGTTGTTGCGGCACGTGGCGGCGAGCGGGAGAAACGTTTCCCTTTCGGCGGCCGGTTTTCTGGCGCAGCAGATATTTCTGATGAACCCGTTGGCGCTGCCGGTATGGCTTGGCGGGATCGCGTGGTGCTTCGGGCGGGAAGGGAAGCGGTACCGCGTGCTGGCGTGGATCTACCTGGTGATTCTGGGCTGCATGCTGGCGTTGAACGGGCGCGTTTACTATTTGTTTCCAGCGTACCCGATGCTGTTCGGGGCGGGCGGCGTGGGCCTGGAGAGCTGGTTTGCGGCGCGCAGGCAGGCGTGGCTGCGGCCGGCGTACGTTGCGGCGCTGCTCGTCTTTGGCGCGCTGCTGGCGCCGATTCTGCTGCCGGTGCTTCCGGTCGAAACTTACATTCGTTACTCGAAAACATTGCACCTTGCGCCGCCGCGGCTCGAGATGCAGAAGGGCGGACCGCTGCCGCAGATTTACGCGGACATGTTCGGCTGGCCGGAAATGGCGGCGACCGTCGCAAGGCTCTACAACTCAATTCCGCCGGGGATGCGGGCGGGAACCGTGATTTTCTGCTCGAATTACGGCGAGGCGTCGGCGATTGACTTTTTTGGCGCGAAGCTCGGGCTTCCCCTGGCCATCAGTCCGCATCAAAACTTCTACGTATGGGGCCCCGGCACGGCGACGACGAACAGCGTTATCGCGGTCGGGTTCAGCCGGAAAGACCTGGAGAGATATTTCACCTGGGTCGAGCCGGCGGGAAAGATCGGAAACCGGTACGCGATGCCGTACGAAAACGGGCCGATCTTTTATTGCCGCGGGCCGCAGGCGCCGTTCAGCCGCGTGTGGGACAAGATGAAGGCGTGGGATTGAACGGGACATTCCGAGCTCATTTCCACGGGCGGGAGCGGGAATGAACTATTACCTGGGCATAGACGGCGGGGGAACGAAAACCGAAGCGGCGCTCGTCGACGAGACGGGGCGCCTGGTGGCCCAGACGCTGGGCAAGGCGTCGAATCCGTTGCGCTCGAGTTTCGCTCACGCTTTCACGGCGATCGACGACGTGACGGCGCGGGCGCTGGCCGCGGCAGGGATCGAAGCCACGGAGGTGCGAGGCATTTCGGCGGGCCTGGCGGGCGCGGGACAGCCGCGTGTGGCCAAGCGCGTGGGGGCGTTTCTCACCACGCGGTTTCGCGACGCGGAGATCGAAACGCTCATGGATCTCGAGATCGCGCTCGAAACCGTTTCCGCCGAAGGCGCCGGGGTGGTGGTGGTGGCGGGCACGGGTTCGGCCTCTTTCGGGCGCGACGGGGCGGGGCGAACGGCGCGGGCCGGCGGATGGGGACCATGGTTCAGCGATGAAGGAAGCGCGTTCGACATCGGACGCGGCGCGCTCGTCGTGCTGGCGCGGGCGCACGACGCCGGGGCGCCGCCCGGCGCTTTCGAGACGGCTGTGGCCGCGTCGCTCGGAGTGGAGGATTGGGACGAGATTGTGGATCTCGTCTTGCGGCGCCCGCTCGTTCGCCTGCCGGCCGTTTTTCCTGCGGTTGCCGAAGCTGCCGATGGCGGCGAAGAGGCCGCGCGGTCGGTTCTCGACCAGGCGGCGGAAAGCCTGGCGCGACTGGCCGGCGTGGTGATTCGGAGCCTGGAGCTGGACCATTCGGAATTCGCGCTCGGGCGCGTGGGAGGAATTTTCGGGCGTTCGACATATTTCGATCGTCAGATCGAGGAGCGGTTGACCAGGCTGGCAGCGGGGGCCCGGCTGACGGCAGCGAAGAGTTCGCCGGCGATGGCGGCCGCGCAGAGGGCTTTGCGGCGAGGCATCGCTGCAGGGTAAGCAAGAGTTGGTTCCCTGGGGCAAAGGCCCAAGGTCGGAAAGGCACCGACCGTGGCTACCAGGGACTGCGGGGCAGCAGGGGTGTGAGCCAGCAAGGTTTTGCAATTTCCCGCGTATTCAGACAAGATAATCGCACATGAGCACGAAAATGAAATTGGCGATTGCTTTTTTCATCGTCGTCTTTCTGGCGGTGATCGGGTTTTCCTCTTTTCAGGCCACGCGCACGCGCTATCGCGTGTGCATGAGCATCGGCGGGCGCTCCCACTGCGCCGTGGCCGAGGGCAAGACGGCGAAAGAGGCGATTGAGAGCGCCATGCAGATCGATTGCGGGCTGATCTCTTCCAATCGCGACCAGTTGATGGTGTGCACTACCAAAGAGCCGGATTCGGTTCAGGAACTGCCGCACTAAGAAGCGAATTCCTTGCGGGTTGTGGCCCCCCTTTGTGGGCCCCATTTGTGCCCCCTTGCATGAAAAGATGCAGCCCTGAAGGGCGGCGCTACACGAACTCCAGGCGAGCGGAACATTCGAAGGCTCCGGAGAAGTGTCGAATCTGGATTTTCCGGCGCGGATTGACATTTGTTGCGTGCGGCGCCTAGCATCGCAGCAGAATGTTCCGTTCTGGCGCAAAGCGCTGCCTGAATTGCGACACGGTCATCACAGGGCCAATCTGCGAAGGTTGCGATCTGACGCAGGCGGCTGCGAGCCTGGTGCTTCGGCGCAGACTGATTCTTCGGACGGGGCTGTTTTTGCTGGGCTCGATGGCGTTTGTGGCCGCGACCTATCGTTTCCCTCCACTCGAAACCGACGGGATGCTGGTGTTTTGCGGCGTGGTGTTTTTTGTGGGGCTGGGGCTGGCGGTGTGGGTGGAGCGGGGGGCGTTGCGGGGAAACCAGATTGCGATTCGGAAGCGGCTGTTCATGACGCTGGTGCCGGTGCCGTGGCTTCTGGCCGCGTTGCTGGTGGTGAATGCGAAGCTGGATACTGGGCCGGTGCAGGATTACCGGACGCGGGTTGTGGGGAAATTCTCGATGGCGGCGATGGTGCCGACGCGGCGGCTGGTGGTGCGGTCGTGGCGCGAAGGGCACGAATTCGAGCGCGTTCCGGTGAGCCGGGATGAGTATTCGCGATTTGCGGTGGGGCAGAGCGTCGTGGTGGAGATTCATCCGGGGATCGGGATTCCTTGGGTGGCGGGCGTGGTGGCGCCTTCATCGAACGCGAGTGGAGGCGCGGGGAACGGCGGGAATTTGTGAATTTGAGCATTGCGTTCGGCTGAATTCGGTGAACCTCTCTTGTCGTGCTGGGCGAAGCGAAGCATCCCGTCGCTACGTAGGCTTACCCTGACTCACCGCGAACTGGGTCCTTCGCTTCGCTCAGGATGACACAAGTTTGCAGGCGTAGAAACGGGAACTCTGTTCATTGCTGAAGTGGGTGTGGAATGAGAAGACAACACCCCCAGGGGCAACGACGGCGCCTGGGGCACCCGACGGAAAAACCGCCGAGAATCTAAAAAGTCACACTCTCTCAGGATGACAGGACTTTGGGCGGCAGCGAGAAACGTTTGGCGCTAAATGCCGGCGTGGGTTTGGCGTTTCAGGAATTGGCCGCGGCCGGGGCGGGCGAGGAAATTTCCTTTGTCGAGGATTACGTCGCCGCGGCTTAGGACGGTGCGGGCTACGCCTTTCACGCGGATTCCCTCGAACATTGAATAATCGACGCGCATGTGATGGGTGCGCGCGCTGAGCACGTTCTCGGCTTCGGGATCGAAGAGGACGAGATCGGCGTCGGAGCCGACGGCGATGGTGCCCTTGCGCGGATAGAGGCCAAACAGTTTGGCGGGGGCGGTGGAGACGAGTTGGACGAAGCGGTTCGGCGAGAAATGATGACCGTGGACGCCGCCGCTGTAGACCAGACTGAGGCGATGCTCGACGCCGGGACCGCCATTCGGGATTTTGGTGAAATCGTCCTTGCCCAGCTCTTTTTGTTCCTTGAAGCAGAAGGGGCAGTGATCGGTGGAGACGACCTGGAGTTGGTCCTGGGCGAGTCCCTTCCACAGTTTATCCTGATGATGTTTTTCGCGGAGCGGGGGCGTGAAGACGTATTTCGCGCCTTCGAAGCCGGGCACGTCGAAATTCTCGATGGAGAGAAAGAGATATTGCGGGCAGGTTTCGGCGTAGACGGGCAGGCCGCGCTCGCGGGCTTCGCGGACGCGTTCGAGCGCTTCGGCGCAGGAGAGATGAACGATATAGACGGGCGCGCCGGCCATTTCGGCGAGAGCGATGGCGCGGCCGGTGGCTTCTGCTTCGGCGGCGGTGGGACGCGTGAGGGCGTGATATTTCGGGGCGCGTTTGCCCTCGGCGAGGGCGCGCTGAACGATCACGTCGATCGCGCCGCCGTTTTCGGCGTGCATGCAGATGAAGGCGCCCGAATCGGCGGCGACGGACATGGCGCGGAAAATCGACGCGTCGTCGAGCATGAAGACACCGGGATAGGCCATGAAGAGCTTGAAGCTGGGGACGCCCTGGGCGACGAGCTGCTTCATCTGGCGGGCGCGCTCGTCGTCGAGTTCCGTGATGATGCAGTGGAAGGCGTAGTCGATCGTGGCTTTGCCGTCGGCTTTTTTCATCCACGTATCGAAGGCCTGATGCAGGCTCTGGCCATGATACTGGATGGCGAAATCGATGAGCGTGGTCGTGCCGCCCCAGGCGGCGGCGCGCGTGCCGGATTCGAAATCGTCGGCGCTGGTGGTGCCGCCGAAGGGCATGTCGAGATGCGTGTGGACGTCGATGCCTCCGGGCATGACGAAGAGGCCAGTGGCGTCGATGACTTTGCGGGCGCTTTCGGGCGGGAGGTCGCGGCCGATGGAGGAGATTTTTCCATCGGCGATGGCGAGGTCGGCGGCGTAGGTGTCGGTCGCGGTGACGATCGTGCCTTTGCGTATGAGCGTGTCGAAGGACATGAACTGCCTCCTGTCAGTTTCTGCCTGGCAAGTTGCTAGCAAAGCTCTCAGCGGCCAAAGCCACGACTAAAAAGTTTGCGGAAAAAGTTCATTTGAGCAGCTTCAGGGGCTAAAGCCCCCTGATCTTGCAGGCTTTATGTCGCGGCTGAAGCCGCGAACCCCGAGTTCCATTCCTATTCCGCAATTCTGAAGCCGTGGCCTTACGAAAAAGAGCGTGGCCAGCCATGTTCATCCGGCTGACGAGAAATGGGGAAGGACGTCGCGCGCGTAGGCGTCGAGCGTGGCTTCCTCGTCGCCGGACATCAGGTAGATGTTGAACTGGGTGACGCCGACGCGGGCGAGCGCGTTGAGCTTGTGACGATGGTCCTCGGCGGTGCCGAGGATCGCGAACCGGTCGATCACCTCGTCGGAGACGAAATCGGCGTTGCTGCTCTCGACTTCGCAGTGGTGCTGGTAATCGTAGCCCTCGCGATTGCGGACGTAGCCGGTGAGCTCGAGCGGCAATTCTTCCGGCTTGTAGCGCGAGATGAGATCGACGACGTGGTTCGAGACAAGAGCGGGGAACCAGCGGACGCGATCGCGGCCGAGGACGCGGTCGGCGGAAACCCAGACAGCGGCGGCCGACATCACCTCGATCGTGGCGGGATCGCGGCCGGCTTCCTTCGCTCCCTTGCGAACGAAGCCGAGACACCAATCGATCAGATGCGGATCGGCGAACTGGAGAATGATGCCGTCGGCGACGCGCCCGGCCATTTCGAGAACTTTCGGACCGTAGCCGGCGACCCAGACGGGCGTGCGGCCCTTGGCCCAGGGCATGCGCACGGAGGTGCCGTCGTAAACGGATTCGCGGCCGGCGGTGAGATTCCGGAAAATGCGGATGGTTTCTTCGAGTTGGGCGATGGTGGTGGGGCGCTTGCCCATCACGCGGCGGGAACTGTCGCCGCGGCCGATACCGAGGTCCATGCGGCCGCCGGAGATTTCGTTAATCGTGGCGTACAGGCTGGCGGTGACGGTGACGTCGCGCACGGCGGGGTTCGTCACGCAGGTGCCCAGGCGCATGCGGCGCGTGCCGGTGGCCATCAGCGTGAGCAGAGGGTACGGGTCTTTCCAGAGTACGTGGGAATCGAAAAGCCAGCCGTAGGTGAAGCCGGCCGTCTCGGCCTGGCGGGTGAGGTTCAGCATCCGGTCGATCGAGACGTCGGGCTTGAGCGTAATGCCGAAATTCATCGATCCCCCTCCAACTTGTATCGCAACCGCATGTCTTCCGGCGCCGCGCTTCAGGGTGGCACCCTGGCCACGCGGCAGAAAAGATGGCGGGCTGAAGCCCGCCGCTACACAAACTCGTCACGCTCCCGCCAAGCTCAGTAGATGGCGAGGGGATGGGGCAGCTCGATGGCCAGCACGTCGCCGGTGTCGGCGAACTTGACGGTGATCTGCTGCGCCGGTCCGATGTCGTGAGAATCCCAGCCGTCGGTTTTGGCGACCGGCGTGTTCTTGTCCGGCGCCGGGCCGGCGAGATTTTCGCCGCGGGAGTCGAAGTCCTTGCGATCGACTTTGTACGCGCGTTTCTCCTTGAGATTGAGGATGTACCAGTCGTTGAGCAACTGGACGAGAACGAGGTTGCGGTTCTTGTCGGCCTGGAGGACGTTCCAGGTCTTCACGGGATGGTTGTTGAGCTTGAGCAGGACCTGGTCGACCGGTTTCCAGAGGAGTTTCTTGTCGCGGGCGGCGGCCGGCGCGACGGCCATGAGGATGAGAGCGGCCAGGATGGCTGACGGGACCAGGACGCCGGATTTCGTTCGAATCATCGGAACTCCATGAGTTTCAGTAGGCGCGGGATTCGCGTTTGCCGCCCGTATAGTCGATATAGACGGTTTTCACTTCCGTATAAAAATCGACGGCGACGTGGCCCATTTCGCGCAGGCCGACGCCGGTGGCTTTCATGCCGCCGAAGGGCAGATGCGCCTCGCCGCCCACCGTTGGTGAATTGATATGCGTGATACCGGTTTCGATGCGGTCGATGAAGGCGAAGATGCGGGCCGCGTCGTTCGAATAGAGCGAGCTGGAAAGGCCGTAGCGAACCGAATTCGCGACGTCGACGGCTTCGTCGAAATCGCGGACGCGGACGATCGAGAGCACCGGGCCGAAAATTTCGTCCTGGGCGAGCGGGCTATCGGGCGCGACGCGGTCGAAGATCGTCGGCGTCACGAAATTTCCGCGATCGTAGGCGGGGCCGGTGAGACGGTCGCCGCCGAGAACGAGCTGCGCGTGTTGTTTGCCCAGTTCGATGTAGCGGAGATCGGTTTCGAGCTGCTGCTCGTTCACCGCCGGGCCCATGTCGACTTCAGGATCGAGGCCGTTGCCGATCTTCCAGGCGCGGGCGCGGCTGGCGACCATTTCGACGAAGCGGTCGGCGACTTCCTCCTCGACCACAGCGCGGCTGGTGGCAGTGCATCGCTGGCCGGTGGAGGCGAAGGCGCCGAAGAGCGTGGCATCGGCGGCGAGATCGAGGTCGGCGTCGCGCAGAACGATCAGGGGATTCTTGCCGCCCATTTCGCACTGACA
>JAGWOX010000094.1 GCA_028877145.1 Acidobacteriota bacterium
TGACAGGGATTTCGTTCCCCTTGATTCCGGCTAACATTGACACGGAAGGTGCACGAGTGTCGTCGCGAGTCTCTGACAAGCGTTGTGCAAGCCGCGCAGTCTGCCGCGATTTCTGAGGACTTTAACTTTATCGCCCGATCTTCTCTTCGATGGTCACCCCGAATTGGGCCCCGTAGTCGCGCAGCGCTTGGAACACTGCTTCCTGTTTCTCCATGCTCACCGGCGGGGAGATCTGTCCCGGTTTCCAGATCTGAAAGTACAATTTCATCCCGGCTGGTAACTGCGACAGCTTCGCGCGGAACTGCTCTTCATCCAGGTTCGAGTACTGCAGCACCCCGAAGCTCACCCGATCCTCGGGAAACCAGTTCGGAAGAATCGACGCTACGCCCCGCCCCCATCCCTTACTCCAGCTTGCTATTTGCATCTGCTCTCGCGGCGAAGCCAAGGCGCGCAGGCGCTCAAGCTTTTCGGGACCGCAGATCCAGTTTGTGCCTGTCGCGATGGAGCTGACGAGCGTGCTCTCGAAGGCCGCGGCGCGCGCAGCGGAGCTCTGGTAATCAGGCGTGAAGCGTAATTCCGCTTCGCGACCTTGCCATTCCTTGTGAAAGCGCTCCAGCCGCGCCCACAGCGCAGCCTCGGCTTTTGGCGTTCCCCAGCGTCCCAGCGCCAGGGCCGCGTCATTGGCGACCTCGAGGTCTTTGTCGTCAAGAGCGCCGATCGCCGTTTGCTGCACCTGCGGCAGAACCTTTCCCAAATCCTGCAGCAGCATGCGGTAGCAGCCCGTCGTCTTCCTTGCGGCGAGAGATGCTTCGACCGCACTCGCACCAAATTCCGGATCCAGCCGGAGGAAGTACCGCAACATCGCATCCTGCGGATCGCACGCCCATTGGCCGGCGCGATCATTGTAAACATGCTCCACCGCGCTGAGTGCCGATTTGTCCCCGAACAACTCGAGCAAGTGAAAGTCCAGGTCGCGCGCGTCATTCTTCTTGATCCGCTCGATTGCCTGCTGCACGATCGGCCGCAGATCATCGGCCGAGAGCAGTTTGACCAGCGAAATTGAGGGCTGCGCTTTGGGATCGCGGAAGTCTTGCAGGATCAACGATCGTCCCTCGTCGGGATTGAGATCGAAAATATGCTTCAGCGCCGCATCGCGTGCCGTCGCCGCCACGGATTGAAGTGGTGGCACCGGACGGGACACAAACTCCTTCAGGATGGGCAGCATGTCCGGCCCTCCGATCACGGGCCAACCAAACTGGATCAGTTCCAGCTTTGTGTTCTCCGGCAGGTCGCCCCACACAGCGATCAGTTGCTGGCGCATTTGCGCCGCCGTCGGCGGACTGAGCAAATCGGAAGACGCGACCAGCGCCAGTACGGTCTGCGCCCGGGCCCTCCCCGTTTTTTGCGGCAGCGCCGCCGCGGTAGCCGCAACGGCGGCCCGCATAAGCTCACGCTCATGCGCCCGCCTTTTGCCCCAGTATTCCTGCCAGGCATCGGTCCTCGCGGGATTGAATGTCGGAGGGTCCCACGCCGGGTCCGCTTCGATTTGCAGCTTTGTCAGTGCATACAGGAAACCTTGCGTGATCGGATGATCGGGATCGTTGATTTCGGTCTGCATCGCCGCAATTGCTTCCGCACGGTACGGCGAGCCGAAGAGCCCGAACATCAGATCGAACCCGGCGGGCTGATCGTTCAGGCCCCAGAACAGCCGCGCGAGCGTCTCCGTCGACTCTTTCGTGTTCAGGAAGCGGAGTCGCCTTGCGGCTTCCTTTTGCTGCTCGCCAGTCGTGTTCTGGTAGGCCGCCGTGGCCTCCTGCAATTGCCCGGCGAGCCAATCAGGGCCGGCTTTCATCACGTCGAACTCGATTGTGTTCGAGCGCAGCGTTACCGACACCCTGCCGTAAGGCGTCGGTTCGCCCGGGTCCGGCGGACGCCACACGCGATGGCTCACAACGTACAGCCGGTAGTGGCCCGGCCCCGGTTGTCGCCACTCATTCAACTCGGCGGTCGCGGTAAACGGCTTTTCAGAGAGTTGCTGGTCGCTGCCCAGGCCCCCTCCGATGAATCCGCCAGTGCGGAAATAGTCGGCGAGAGGATCGCGTGCCGCCGGTTCGACGCAGTAGGTCTCGGTACTGAGCCGGCCGCTGCGGTCATAACCCCGGTTTTCGGCCCAGTAGCGTTTGTCCGCCGTGGACGTAAACGACAGCACCAGCGGAATGATCTCACCCTCTCGAAAGGAGGTCTGGCCTGCCGGAATGGAGATGGTGACTTTCGCATCTGTTGCCGTCGAGGTGAGCGAGCACGGGTCGGGAGGCGAACCGAAGGCAGATGTGCCGACGAGCAGAAGCGCTATGGCGGCGGCTCGGAGCATCGCCACATTGTAGTCCCGCTCTGGCAGCACATGTACCGGTATGCCGCTACAAATTCCTTCTGAAACGTTAAGCGGCTGGCGTCGCGCCATTTGCGTGTGAAGGGACGCGGAAGCCGTCTGGAGAAAGGCACGAGGAGGGGCGCTTAGCCCGAACTGCTCACTCGGAACTGGGGCCAAGCGCAGAATGGTTTGTGTGGCGGAGGGCACAGCGCACGAAATGTTTGTGGCTTTGCACGACAATCTGCCGCCTTGAAAGGCGGCGCTACACAAGCTCGGAGCGGAGGCAGAATGAGCCGAATCGCTCGTGGACAGAAAAGATCTTGTGCGAAATGCGGGTTAGGGGGCGATTCTGACTCCGAACGGAAGCTCGTGAGGGGTGGGTCACAAACGGAGGCTATGAGGGACGGCGTTTCATCGACGTAGGAGCGGAACGCTAATCGTTCAGGTGGAGCACCGTACCGCGCTCGGCGTTGCGCTGCTCGGTCTGGTGTTTATCGAGCTGGTCGAGCGGGATGATGTGTCGGAGGCCGTCGCTGGTGATGTAGACCACATTCTTGCCGACGACGCTGAAGGCGACGGCATGAATGACCTGCCCGTCGCGCTGGACGAGCAGGAACTGGCCGATGTCCGGCACTGGCGGAGCGGGTGCTGCGGCCGCTACAGGCGCGGGCGCGGCTTCGGCTGCGGGAGCCGCCTGCGGCGCGGGCTGCTGCAGGACGATGATCTGCGGCTGGGCGGGTTGGACGTACACCGGAGGCTCCGCATATCCCCCAAATCCTCCGAATCCAAAGAACACCACCGGCTGCACCTGCGACAGGCGCAGGGCCAGCGCCAGCTCGTGCTGCGTCAGGGGGTCGATGATCGCCTGGACGCCGAGGTTGCTGTTGATGGCGGCCAGGTGATTGAAATCAAAGCCAAGGCCGGGGGTGGGGTTGAGAAGCTGGCCGAGCGAGATTGGCGTGCCACCGAGGGTGCTCACTACCGGACTCAGCGGGAGGGTGGTGGAGACAGCGGCGGGACTTACCGGGCTCGTCTGCACGATCGGCGGCTGGGCCGGCATGCGGATGATCCTCGCCGGCGTGTCCACCACGCGCACGGGCGGGGGAGCCGGGTGGACAAAGGTAATCCCACGATTGGGCATCATGACCGGGCGCGCCGGTGGGGCGGCCATGCGCACGGGGATCTGGCGGACCTGCGCTCCGGAGGGGATGGCTACAGCCAGGATTGCCGCTACCGTCAAAACAGCCATGCCGCGCATCGCCGTACCCTCCTTCTGGAGAGATGCCGGGCCGCGGGGTCCGGATACATGTATATTGTAACTCTGCTGCCGGGCAGGGTATGGTAAAAGGCTTGGGAAATCGGCTTTGCGTCATCTCCCGGCTGTGCTATAAATTTTGGCCCATCGGATGGTGGAGAAGGAAACAGAGTCGGTTGTCAGGGAACGGAGGCCGAAAAGCGAGAACGCCTCCGACTACTGTCCGGTGTGTTCGCGCAGGCTCGAGGGGCGTTCCTGCAAGCTAGTTTGTCCCGAATGCGGATATTACATGTCCTGTTCGGATTACTATTAGTGAATCCGGGCGACCACGAAAACGGCAAAGACATATTGAATTCGGAATTTTGACGGGTGAGGAGGCTCGAACGTGCCGCTGAAAATGACCGAGCGTACTGTGGATGGAGTTTCGGTGCTGGATCTCGAAGGGCGGATCGTGCTCGGAGAGGAATCCAGTGCGCTGCGGGAGCGGGTGAAGAACCTGCTCGGGCAAGACCATAAGAAGATCGTGCTGAACATGGGGAACGTGTCGTATATCGACAGCGCGGGACTCGGCGCGCTGGTCGCCTCCTATACGAGCGCGAAGAATCAGGGAGCGATCCTCAAACTGGTGAACCTCGGCTCGAAGTTCCGCGAGGTGCTTCAGGTGACCAAGTTGCTCACCGTGTTCGAGGTGTACGACACCGAGCAGGCCGCGATCTCCAGTTTTCCGAAGTAGGCCGGCTCAGACGTCGAGCCGGTACAGGGTGAGGCCGCTCAGCAGTTTGGGGTAGAAATCGGTCGATTTCTCGGGAAGCACGCGCCCGGCGAATGCCGCGTCGGCCACCTGGTCGATGCGCGCGGGATTGAGCAGGAGCGCGAGTTGAGCCCGGCCGGTGTCGACCGCGGCAAGGGCGGCCTCGAGTTCCCGCTCGTATCCTACCTGTTTCTCTCCGGAGACCTCTTTCTGCGTGATCCCGAGCCCTCGCTCGAGGATCACACGATGCAGCAGCACCACATCAAGCCGGCGCTCGGCCGGCGAGAGGTCGGGAAGCTTGCGCTCGATGTCCGCTTCGTTTTTCAGGAGAAAGAGGTAGAAGGCCCCGCCGCCGGCGTAGGCGCCCAGGGCGCGGCGCGCGCGGCTGCGGCCCTCGAGGTCGCGGCGGAATTCCGCGAGCGCCGTTTCGCGCTCGGCGGCGTCGGCAAAGGGATAGGCGTACCAGTCGAATTGCGGCGAGAGGCGGCGACGAAACGCTTCGAAGTCGAAGCCGGCAACGCCGGAAACGAGGCGATGCGTGGGAAGAATCGTCAGTCCCTCGCCCTCGGTGTTGAAGAACGCCATCATCGCTTTTTCCGACGGCGCGTTGGGATCGATCGCGCCCGCCGCTTGGCGGCATTCGTCGCGATAGGCGAGAGCGGTTTCGTAGCGATGGTGGCCGTCGGCGATCAGGAGTTTTTTCCCGGCCATGACACGGGCGAGCGCCGCGAGCGCCTCGGGATCGGCCAGCGCCCACAGGCGGTGAATCACGCCGTTTTCGTCGGTCAGCTCGACGAGCGGTTCGCGGCGCGCGGCTTCGTTCACGATTTTGTCTGATTTCCGCTCGGGATCGGGATAGAGCAGGAAGAGCAAGCCGGTCTGCGTGCGCGTGTGGCGCAGCAGCTCCAGCCGGTCCGCGCGGGGTCCGGGCAGCGTGCGTTCATGGGGAAAAACCACGCCGGCGGAATACTCTTCCAGGCGGCCGAGCGCGATGAAACCTTTGCGCGTGCGGCGATGATTCGTGCCGGGAACGATGTATTCCTGGAAGTAGGGATAGATGGCGGGCGCCGCGTCGCGCACGAGCACGCCTTCGCTGGTCCACGCATCGAGCGTCGATGCCGCGCGCGTGTAGACGTTTTCGGCGGCTGAATCGCCCGGCTGCGGCAGGCCTTTTTCCACGCGAATGAAATTGTAGGGGCTTGCGGCGAGGTAGCGCTCCTGCATCGCCGGGGTGATCTTGTCGTACGGTTGCGTGACGACGTCGGCCGGGCGAACCCGGTGGGTATCGTAACGCCAAGCGTGAAAGGGAAGGATTTCGGCCATTTTGGTTGTCCGATGCGGAATGGGAACCGATGATTCTATCAGCGCCGCCCGCTCGCGCCAATTTGCGCGGCTAGAATTTGCCGGGCATTCTAGGAGTTGAGCCCGGCGGCAGCGGCGGGGCAAATTCATCCGCCATCAGGGTGAGGCCTTACGCTTGCGGAAGAAGTACTTCACTTGTCATTCCGAGCGAGGCGAGAAATCTGCTTCTCCGGATGTGGAGGGGGAACAGCAGATTCCTCGTCGCCTTCGGCTCCTCGGAATGACACCGGTGGTTCGCGAAGTCGCAGAGAGAAAAGGGGAGAGGAAGGACGTGTCCAAGGGTTTTCCGGAAGTGAAGGCGCTGGTTTTTGACCTGGACGGGACGCTGATCGATTCGAAGCGCGATTTGGTGCTGGCGGTGAACGCGACGCGGCGGCACATGCATCTGGAGGCGCTCGACGACGATGTGGTGTCGAGCTACGTGGGCGACGGCATGCAAAAGTTGGTGGAGCGCGCATTGGGCGAAGGCTACACGATGGCGCACATCGAGGAGGGGATGGCCTTCTTCCTCTCGTATTATCGCGAGCACATGCTGGATAACACCGTTACGTATCCCGGGGTGCGCGAGGCGCTCGAGGCGCTGCGCTCGCGCCCGTTGGCCGTGCTCACGAACAAGCCGGTGAAATTCAGCCGCGCGATTCTCGAGGGGCTGGGCATCGCTTCCTATTTCCGCCGGGTGTACGGTGGGAACAGCTTCGAAACGAAGAAGCCGGACCCGCTGGGCATGAACACGCTCCTCACTGAATTTGAGAGCGCGCCGCGCGAAGCGATGCTCGTGGGCGATTCCATCGTCGATGTCCAGACGGCTCGCAATGCCGGGACCTGGGCCGCGGGTGTGACCTACGGGCTGGGTAGCGCGAAGCTGACAACACTGCCGCCCGACGTTCTGCTGGATTCGCTTGCCGATCTGCCTGCTTGCCTCAACGGCAACGCCACCCGCTAGCCCGAATTTCTCACAAGAAATTGGGGCCAAGCGCAGAAGAGTTTGTGTGGCGGCGGGCACAGCGCGCGATATGTTCGTCCCCTTGCACGACAATGTGCCGCCTTAAAAGGCGGCGCTACACAAGCTCCGAGCGGAGGCAGAATGAGCCGAATCGCTCGTGGACAGAAAAGTTCTTGTGAGAAATGCGGGCTAGCCGCGGCTCCGCGAGCGGCTCTTCCGTCCGACGGATTTGGCCTACGGAATACTGGCAGATTGCGTCGTTGCGAACATTTTTCCGTTGTTCAGGTCTTCGATCACGACGCGCAGGCGATAAGTACCCTCTGGGGCTTGCAAGACGATCGTGGCGTTGATGCCACGCTTGGTCAGGTTCTCCAGCGATTTTTTTCCAAGTGCCATGTCCACAAGGCCGATCTCGCCGGCGACGAATTTTGTGTTGTGGAAAAGGGCGGTGACCAGGCTCAATTCGTCCATGCTTCGTCCGTGGCTCTTGTGGAGGCCGAGTTCCCTCGCGTCCATGCGCAACGAAATCTGAAAACCAGTTTTGCCTGAGGGCAGCCTGCCCGCCTGCGCTCCCACCTGCGCGCGTATTTCCTCGATCGTGTCCGCTTTGAGTACCTCTTCGTTGAATCTATCCAGCTTGCTTTGCGCGCGCTGGGAGGCATTCGTCGGGGCATAGTAGCCGCGCCGGGCCCGAACCGCGAACGAGCCGGGCGCCGTCACTTTGACTTTCAGATTGTGGAAGCGCCCGTCATCGCGCAGATTGGCGGGAGAAAACCCGAGCCGGTAGGAGACTTCCGGAACGGCCGTCATCTCCTGCAAGCCGGAGGCGAGATCGTTGTTGTTGTGAAAAAAAGTTCCTCCCGTATCCCGCGCCAGTTCCGCCATTACGTCTTCCACTTCATTTCGCTGACCGCTTTGAAGCTGTTTCTCGAATGTAGATTCGGGCGGGGCAAAGGGTGAGTAGGCTTCAGGCGCGGAGTTTGGAGCGTTCAGGCCTTCCGCGTCCATCGCATTGACCACGATGTTGGCATGGAGCGCGTTTTCCGTTGCTTCGTCGATCGTCCGCGCCAGTGGAGAAGTGAAGAAACCGGAAGAGATCAGCACCAGGACGCGACGTCCTCGCATTTCGGCCAGATGCGCGGTCAAGGCGTCCAGGCTTCCGAGGATGGATTGGGAGATTAATTCCGCGGAGGATAAAACGGCTCGAGCCTGATAATCGAGTTCCGGCTGGGACGGTGGTGGAAGCGCCATGGGGGCATGGGCAGCCCCAGGGGGAAGGCTGCTGGGCTGAGAGTTGCTCTGGCACAGGTAGAGCTGGCGAACCTGAGTGTCGGCGTTATAGAGCATCAAGTAGGCGGCGTAAGGCCCGAGCGGGTGTACGGTGCAAGGAGACGGAGGAAAGGCGGGCGTTCCCAGCGTGTGCACATGGAGCGACTCGATCGCCTGGAGCAGCTTCTTCCGGTCGGTGGTGAAATCCTGAGTGCTCGCGCCTGACGCCGTGAAAACTCCAACGTTGTCGCCGGGGTGGAGATCGTCACTGACGAACTTCTCCGCGGCCAACTGGGCATGTCGCAGATCGGGGAACGGCGTACTCCGATCATCGAAGAAAAGCGCAATAAAGCGCGGCTGCTCTCCGGGCGGCGAGGAAGGGTTTGCCGCCGCCGAAGAAGAAGATGACGACTTGCCGGTGATGACGGCGGGCGCGGCGCGCTCAACCACGAATTGCGTGATGGCCTGCTCCTTCCCGTCGTCGTAGACCTTGAAATCTTTCCGCTGCAGGCCGGCGACCTGGTGACCCTCCGCGTCGCGAACAACTACGTCCGCTTCCACGAAGAACACTTTCCGTTGCAGAAGCACCGGAGGAGGCGGCGTGTAGGGTTGCGTGTAGAACTTGAGTTCTTGTTCCGGAATCCCCTGAGCGGAAGAGACGGCCGGCAAGAGGAGCACGACCAGCGCAGTGGTAAGAAAAAGGGCCAACCATTGCCCTGGCTTGCCACTCGGGTCGAAGGAGGCAACAGGCATGCAGGAAGATTTCTACACAGATCTCCGTCCCATGCAATACCCAGTCAACAACTCGCTCAAATTGACCGGTCAAATTCGGCCGCGCGCCCGGGGGAAGAAAAGGCCCACGGTCAGGGGAGCGCTGACTGTGGCTACCCCGGCAACTCACTCTGCGCCTAAGACGCAGGGTGATGACGTTCGGGCAGTGCAGGTGGAGCTAGGAACCGGCGAGGCGCTGCTGGGTGGGGGCGTATTCCGACAAATACCACTGCCAGGTGCGGCGGAGGCCTTCTTCGAAATTTACGGTGGGTTCGTAGCCGAGGAGTTTGCGGGCCAGGTGGATGTCGGCTTGGGAGTGGAGGATGTCGCCGGTGCGCGGCGGCTCGTAGCGCGGCTTGGCGGGGCGGGCGGCCAGGCGTTCCAGGATGCGGAGGGTTTCGTTTAGGGTGACTCGGGAGCCGGTGGCTACGTTCAGGACGCGGCCGGAGACTTCCGGCGGGGCGGTGCAGGCACGGAGCGTGGCATCGACCACGTTGTCGATGTAGGTGAAGTCGCGGGACTGTTCGCCGTCGCCGTAAACCACGGGCTGGTCGCCGCGGATCAGGGCGAGCATGAAGCGGGCTAGGACGCCGGAATAGGGCGAGCCGGGCTCCTGGCGGGGGCCGAAGACGTTGAAGTAGCGCAGCGCGACGGTTTCGAGGCCGTAGACGCGCGTGAAGACCTGGGCGTACAGCTCGCCAGCGAATTTCGAGGCGCCGTAGGGCGAGATCGGGGCGGCGGCCATGGTTTCGACTTTGGGCAGTGTGGGCGTTTCGCCGTAGGCGGATGAGGACGCGGCGTAGACGAACCTGCGCGCATGCGCGTCGCGCGCGGCGATGAGGACCTTCAGCGTGCCTTCGATATTGACCGTATTATTTTCGAGCGGCTCTTTTACGGAGCGGGGAACGGAAGTCCGCGCGGCGAGATGAATGACGAAATCGGCACCACGGGCGGCGCGCTGGACGGCATCGAGGTCGGTGATGCTGGCGCGGTGGAATTCGACGCGATCGAGGACGGCTTCGAGGTTGCGTTCCTTGCCGGTCGAGAGATCGTCGATGACGGCGACTGATTCGCCGCGGCGGACGAGTTCGCGCACGATTCCCGAGCCGATGAATCCCGCGCCGCCAGTGACCAGATACCGAATGGTTCTCCTCCCAGGAGTTTTTCGGCGATGCCTCGCCGTTCCCGCTACAATCGCTTGAGGTCAGGGGAACGCATAGCCTGACTATAGCGGCGCCGTACGGAGGCCGCAACAGGGCGGAAGGCCCGGAAGGCAACACGGCCGACAGGGCGCGTTTCCAATCGGAAAGGGATGAAAGCGAAACGTTCCATTGCCGTCTTACTGGTGGCTGCCGCGGCGATGCTCGGGGCAATCGCGACCGTCTTCGCGGGCGGGCTGACACGTTCGGGCGCAGGCGGGGCTGCTATGGCGGCGCCGTTTCGCACCGGTGAGAAGCTTTTTTATCAAGTCGGCTGGATGAGCATGACGCAGGCGGCGACGGCGGAACTGAGCGTGCTGCCGCGGCTCGATTTCTACGGGCACAACGCCTGGCATTTTCAGGCCGTCGCGCACACGCAGGACCCGCTGCGGTACGTGATGATCCTCGACGACCAGTTCGATTCCTACGCCGACGCGCGGTCGCTGGTGACGCGGCAATACGAAATGTACCTGAACGAACAGGGAAAGAAAGCGACGAAGAAGTTCGCCCTGAACGAGGGCAGGCCGGGGTCCGACAAGGTCTCGGCGCCGGCGGGGACGCGCGATCCGCTGGCTGTGCTCTATGCGCTGCGGGCGAACGACTGGCAGCGGCGGCCCGAGATGCTCTCGCCGGTCTACGACGGCACGCACTTCTACCAAATGATGGCGCACATCGAGGCCGCGCACGATTCGGTGATCGTGCCGGCCGGGACGTTCAATGCCATGCGAATCGGCGCCAATGTTTCTTCGCGCGATTCCGGCGCGTCGATGCAGTTCACGATCTGGCTGGCTAACGACCCGGCGCGGACACCGGTGGAAGTGGATGCGGATGTGCCGGTGGGGACGGTTAGGGGCGTGCTGGTTCGGGTGCAGTAGAGCAGGGAACCTGGTTACGCACGTGCGAAGTTATGTGGGGGCGGGCTTCTGCCCGCCGTTTTTTTCTCCCCTTGAGCGACAGGATGCCGCCCTGAAGGGCGGCTCTACACAAGATTCGGAGCTTCTCGCGGACAACTACGGCTTGGTGTAAATGACGATTCCGGCGGAGATTTCCAGGTCGTGGGCCAGGCCGGTTACGGGGAAGAAACCGGCGCCGGGAGCGCCGGGGCCGGGGGGCGCGCCCAGGCGGGGAACCGAGAGGACGTAATCGTGCAGGTCGATTCGCACGCCGAAATACGAGGCGAGCCTCTGCTCGACGCCGAAACCGTAGTTGAAGTCGAATTTGTTGCCGCTGGAAAGCGTTGCGGGTCCGGCGATGAAGCCCTGGGTGGAGGCTTCGGCCTTGGCGGCGTTCGACGGGCTGACGCGGAGGATGCCAAAGCCGACGGTGCCAAAGGGGCGCATGCGGGCGCGCGGACCGCTGAAGAAGTAGAGGACGTCGCCGTCGATTTGCTGCATGGTCGTGCCGAAGCCGCGGACGAGCGGCGGCACCTGGTTGAGATTGCTGAAGCGGAAATTGTTCGTTCCGTAGGAGTAGTCGCCTTCGACCGAGAAATGGCGGGTGATATCGAGCGTGGCGCGAATGCCGGCTCGGCCTCCGGCGGCGAAATTGGTCTGGTACGTTTGGCCCTCGGCGGGGAAGGTGCGATCAGCTTTGAGGAACGAACCGGCGCCGAACAGCGTGAATCGGAGGTTCGAGCCCTGGGCGGCCACGGGCGGCGCGGCCGAAAGCAGGAAGAGAATCGCCGCGACGGGTATCACGGCGGATTTGCAAAAGGTAAATCGTGTTCCGCGCATGTTTGCCCCTGAGGAAAACAGTCTGTTGTTCTACGGATAGCAGAGAAGCGCGGCGAAGTCCACAAGACTTGTGTTGTATGGGGCGGTCGAGGGACAGGGCGAAGAAACTGGCTTGCGCGTGAGGGGCATGAAAAAAGGCGCACAGGCAGGAGCGCCTGTGCCACGGGCGGCGAATTGCCGCTAGCAGCGGACGATTTTTTCGCGGTGATGGGTGACGGTGCGCGTGGCGTTGCGCGTATCGACGACGAGGGGCGCGGCGTCGACGATGCCCTGGTAGTCGTAGGCGGAATGGTCGGTGGCGATCAGAACGCAGTCGTAGGTGGCGAGGTTTTTCGGCGAGATATCGGCCGATTGCATGTGGGAGAAGTCGTAGTGGCGCATTTTGTGAAGACGGGGGAAGTAGGGATCGTTGTAATCGACGTGAGCGCCGTGATGCTGGAGCAGCTCGATGATTTTCAGTGAGGGGGATTCGCGCAGGTCGTCGACGTCTTTTTTGTAGGCGACGCCGAGTACCAGCACGCGCGAGCCTTTCAGGCTCTTCTCGCGCTCGTTGAGCGACTCGGCCACCGACTCGACGACGTGGTAGGGCATGGCGGTGTTGATTTCGCCGGCGAGCTCGATGAAGCGCGTGGCGAAATCGTATTCGCGCGCCTTCCAGGAAAGATAGAACGGGTCGACCGGGATGCAATGGCCGCCGAGGCCCGGGCCCGGCCAGAACGGCATGAAGCCGAAAGGCTTGGTGGAAGCGGTTTCAATCACTTCCCAGATATCGACGTTCATGCGCAGCGCGAGCATTTTCAGCTCGTTGACCATGGCGATGTTCACGCCGCGAAAGATATTTTCGAGCAGCTTGACCATTTCGGCGGCGCGGGTGGAGCTGACGGGAACGACGCGCGCGACGGCCTGGCCGTAGAGGGCGGCGGCGGCGCGAACGCTCGGCGGATTGATGCCGCCGACGACTTTGGGGATCTTGCGCAAGGAGTATTGAACGTTGCCCGGATCCTCGCGCTCGGGCGAGAAAGCGAGATAGAAGTCGGTGGAGACTTCGCCGCTTGGGGCGATGGGGCAGCGCAGGCCGTTTTGCTCGAGGATCGGAAGAACCAGTTCGTCGGTGGTGCCGGGATAAGTGGTGCTTTCGAGGACGACGAGCTGGCCGGGCTGGAGATGCCTGGCGATCTCGCGCGCGGTATCGACCACGTAGGTGAGGTCGGGCTGGCGGCGCTCGTCGAGCGGCGTGGGCACGCAGATCAGGATGGCGTCCATTTCGGCCAGGCGAGCGAAATCGGAGGTGGCGGAGAAGCGGCCGGCGTCGCGCCAGCGGCGAATCTCGTCGGCGGGGATGTGGCGGATGTAGGACTCGCCCGCGCTGAGCTTCTCGACTTTCGCGGGATCGACGTCGAAGCCGGTGACACGCTGGCCGACTTCGGCGAAGCGGAGGGCGAGCGGCAAGCCGACATAGCCGCAGCCGATGATGCCGATCCGAAGTTCCTTGTCTGCGAAATGTTCGGGAGTTCTTGTGCTCATGTCTACGGATTCCTTCGCGTGCGAGCGTTTCGTGCCGGCGCGGCGAGGCGCCGCGGACATATCCCCGGAAAATCAGCACGAATTGAAACTATAGCAAGGAATCGGGCAGCCGAGAACCGCGGGAAAGGCCGATGCCGTGGTGTGTACGGCTAGGTCCATTGGCTTGGCCGGGCGCGGAGACCGCGCGCCTACGGCGCGGTTCGCGGCAGGAGCGGTGAACATGCCGGCCACGGGAGGCGTATTGAGCGCAAAGAGAGGTTTGAGGTTCGGTAAATAACTGTTTGTTGGTGCGTGCCCGCAAACGAGACATGCGGCGGACACACTTGCCCTTAGAATGGCTGCAAGGTCCCTGGAGTCTGCTCCGGAGCTGGATGGGGAACGACCTGTCGGGGGGTCGGGGAGAAAAGGGATGAAGCAGCAGTGTTCCATGTGGCTGATTTACGTGAACTGGGTGGTGTATCTGAGCGGGTTGGTGTATCTGGTCGGCATCGGGAACGATCTGATGGCGGCCATCTGGCTCGTGCTTTTGCCGCTGGGGATGGTGGCGTATATGCGGCTGTTTCCGGAAATTTCGCCCTTTCTGGGATGCGGGGACGTATCGGACAAGCGAACCCAGGGGATCTATCCCCGAGTGCAGTCTAAGGTGAAGTTCTACACGGCGGGCGGATGCCCGTTCTGCCCCCTGGTCGAACAGCGGCTCGCCCATTTGCGGTACCAGATGGGGTTTGAATTGGAAAAGTATCACGTTACGTACAGGCCGGAACTGCTGGCCAAGGGCATTCTCGCCGTGCCGGTGGTGGAGGTCGGCGACCGGCAACTGGTGGGGCACGCGACCACCGACGAACTGGCGGAGTTTATTCAGGGGAAAGCGGCGGCGGCCGCGACGTGAAGGCGTGGCCGTTGTGACGTACGCCGCGTGGGCAGCCGGTAGGGCAATTCCCAGATTCCGGCTTCAACGGCTAACCTTTTTTCTCTCGTAGCAGCAGGGGCCTCTTGTCTCTTTTTGACAGCCAATCTACGTGCAGGACAATGCCTCGGAGCTTTCGGGATCCTTCGCTTCGCTCAGAGGCTGTGACTAAATTGGCGGGCGGCCAGTTTTGCGCCGACTTTGGCGCGGGGCGGGCCGGCGTTCTGTTCTCATCCTTTCCGGCTCTCTCGGTCGGCTCCTTCGTTGCTCTTCCGGGCGCTCGCCGGATTCTTCCCCGCTTACCTCAACAGGTGCGTACCGAAGTGCATCAGGTTATAGGCCAGCGCGCACCACA
>JAGWOX010000095.1 GCA_028877145.1 Acidobacteriota bacterium
GGCGGTTTCGACGATGTCCTTCTTCTGCTGACCGCCGGCGGTCAACAGGCTCGCACCCAGCCCGATGGCCAGCGCCGTGGCGGCAAGCAAACCAATCCCTTTTCTCTTCCATGTATTCATCATTTCCCTTCTCCTTCGTAGTCACCTTGTCGTGGATCTAAATGGGTTGGGGTGGGGAAAAACGTGGACATGCAAATCGATGTGCGGCAGCTCTGGCTGCCGCGCCGCAATCATCCTCTCCCGCTGCCCCTTCCTGCACTCCCGCCTCAGCCCTTCGCCTCGAACCGCCGCTAAAACTTTTTCGCAGGAGGCAGAATGAAGCGACAGGGCAAGGCACACTTCCAATTCCGCTCAGGGTACCGATGTTTGCATCGCACGAAATTTGGAAAATTTCTTGCTTCGCGTGAGAAGAATTCAACTTGTTGGGCCAAGCCTCAAGGCGTCTGCAACAACGCCCGGCAGCGCGGATAGATTAAGTTATCCTAGCGCCGGAGCGTCGCCATGCATGACCTGTCCCGTGTTCTGATCGAACTCGGTATTGTCATCATCAGCCTGGCGATTCTGGCGCGCGTGGCGAACCGCTGGAGTTTCTCCGCGATTCCCCTGGACCTCCTCGCAGGCCTCGCATTTGGCAAGGGAGGTCTGCGTCACACTGCTGACAAAGTTCATCACCGGATATCTGGCCGCTCGCCGGATCGGCGTCGATCATCGCGGCCGAGTGCGCGCCGCAACCGCACTCGTGGCGCGTGGCGAGTTCTCGATCATCATCGCTGGCCTGGGTGCCAGTAACGAACCGCGAATTGAGCCGTTCGCGGCCGTCTATGTGCTCATGCTTGCCGTCGTGTGTCCCTTGCTTACGCGCGCCGCGAAGTAAAGGTCGATCCGGTCAACTTTGCTGCGAAAGAGGGCAATTACCCCGGCCATTGTGGCGGATGACCCAAAGCCCGTTCGCGGATCGCCCGCAAACAGCGCATATCACACTGATAACAGATGATTTGCAATTCGCAAACTACGGAACGAGACGTGCTATGCTGTTGGTGGCATGTGGCGACGTGGTCTCATACTGACCTTGGCTTTGAGTCTGGTGGCACTGGTACCTGCGCCTGTTTCCGTCTGTGCCTTGCTCGCCGGACTTGACGGACCCTGCCAGTGCCCGACGACGATGCGCTGCGGCCCCGCAGCACAGCTCGCCGCACGGAACAACGGTCCGTCTGTCTCTTGCCGCTGCATTCAAACGGGCGCTCCAGCCCCCGAAGCAATTCAAAGCGCAGCGAGTCCCGCGCCGGCACTGCTTGCCTCAAGCTTTGCTTCCGTAACCGTGCCGCATCAACTGGCTTCCCGAGCCCGTTTCCCCAGCACCATCACCGCTGCCGATTTGGCCCCTCCGGGCGGCCAGGCGCGGCTCTGCGTTTTCCTCATCTAGTTTCTCCCGCCTGATTTCCGCGTCAGCACGCGTGTGAATTTGCGCGCGTCCGCATTTCAACAACAAGACGCTTTTTGCGATCGCGGGAGAGAAGCACATGAAGTTTCGCCATTGGCTGTTCTGCTCGACGTTCATCGCCTTGCTGGCCGCATCGCCGGCCGCGGGCCAATCGAAAAACACGCAGGCACAAAAGCCGCCGGCGCCCGGAAACGCGCTGCGGCTCGACGATCTCGTCGCCGAAGCCCTGCGCGCGAATCCGGAGATCAAGGCCGCCGATTTGCGCGTCGAAGCGTTGCGGGCGCGCGTGCCGCAGGCGAAAGCACTGCCCGATCCCACCGTCTCGATCGGATGGATGGGCAGGCCGATCCCGTTCGACTCCCCTTCCACGGATCCGATGGCCTATCGCGGCGTTTCGGCGATGCAGACCTTCCCGTTCCCCGGCAAGCTGAAATTGCGCGGCCAAGTGGCCGATCGCGAAAGCCAGGCGGCGTGGTGGGAATACGAAGCCGCGCGGCGAAGCGTGGTCTCCCACGTGAAGGTCGCCTACTTCGAATACTCCTACTTCCACAAGGCGCTCGAAATCATCGAGAACAACCGCATTCTGCTCGACCGTTTGACGAAGATCGCCGAAACGCGCTACGAGGCTGGCAAAGGCCTGCAGCAGGACGTGCTGAAAGGCCAGGTGGAGCTTTCCCAGCTCCTCGAACGCATCACGATCCTGAGCGAAGAGGAGCAAACGGCTGTGGCGCGGATCAACACTCTCCTGGATCGCGATCCTCAAACGCCGCTCGCACCGCCCGCGCCGCTTGCGCAAACGCAGCTCACCTACACGCTCGATGAACTCTACCGCCTGGCGCAGGCCAACGACACCGGCCTCCAGCGCGACCAGCGGATGATCGAACGGGACCAGGACGCGGTCGGGCTGGCCCACAAATCCTACGATCCCGATTTCAGCGTCAGCTACATGTACCAGCAGCGTTCGGACATGGAAGACAACTACGGCGCCTTCGTCACCTTGAACATCCCCATCTTCTACAAATCCAAGCAGCGCCAGGAAGTCATGGAGGCCAGCCGCAATCTGGCGAGTGAACGCAGCTCGCGCGAAAACCGGCGGACGACGGTGAATTACCTGGTGAAGGAGCAATTCATCGCCGCGCGGCAGGCATCGAAGCTTGCGGTGCTGTATTCGCAGGCCATCGTGCCGCAATCGTCGCAAACGCTTGAATCCTCCGAACTCGCTTACCAGACCGGACAAGCCGATTTTCTGACCATGCTCGACAATTTCATGAACACGCTCGATTTCCAGGTGAATTACTACCGGCAAATCTCCGATTACCAGATTGCACTGGCCCGGCTCGAGCCGCTGGTCGGCGTCGAGCTTGTGAAGTGAGAGGAAGCACATGAAAAACTATCGAACCGCATTTCTCCTGGCGATGACCGTGAACCTGTTTCTGCTCGCCGGCGCGGGAGCGTGGTGGTGGCATTCGCGACGCGCTCCGGCACCGGCGCCGGCGGCGAGCGCCACCGAATCCGAAGTGGTTGCCAGAGGCCCGGAGCAGGCAACAACCGCGCCCCCGCCGGGCACCACTGCGCCAACCCTCGTTCCCCTGCAACTCTCCCCGCAACGTCTTGCCAGCATCGGGGTGAGGGTCGGGACGGTGGAACGAAAAACGGTTCACGACGATATCCGCGTCACCGGCAACGTGGCCGTGGACGAGCGGAAACAGGCCTTCGTTCAAACGCGATTCTCCGGCTGGATTCAGCAGGTCTTCGCCAATGCCAACTATCAGTACGTGAAAAAGGGCGAGCCGCTCTTCACCATCTACAGCCAGGACCTCGTGACCACCGAACGTGAATACCTGCTGGCAAGGCAGAACGAGCAGTTGCTCGCCGCCAGCACCGTGCCAGGGGTCGCCGAGGGCGCGAAATCCCTGGTCGGCGCGACAATCGAGAGGCTGCGCCAATGGGACATCCCGGAGCGTGAGATCTCCCGGCTCGTGGCCACGGGAAAAGCGCAGCAATACCTTACCGTCGATTCTCCCGTTTCCGGATTCATCACCGAGCGCAACGCGCTGCCGAATCTTTACGTCGAGCCCTCAACGCGTCTCTACACCGTGGCCGACTTCTCCACCGTGTGGGTCAACGCCGAGGTCTTTCAGAACGACCTGGGCCGCGTCCGCGTCGGCCAGCCCGCTTCTCTCACCGTTGATTCCTATCCCGGCCGCACGTTCCACGGGCGCGTGGATTTCATTTATCCCGACATCGACATGACCACGCGCACCTCACGTGTGCGACTGGTGTTCACAAATCCCGGTTTGCTGCTCAGGCCCGGCATGTTCGTCAACGTCGGCCTGGAAATTCCCATGGGCCGGCAGCTGGTCGTTCCGGCCTCCGCGGTATTTCAGACCGGGACACGCGAGATCGCCTTCGTCGATCACGGCGGCGGCTATATCGAGCCGCGCGAGATCGTCGTCGGCCCCCAGGCAGGCGAGGACTTCATCGTGCTCAAGGGGCTGAAACCCGGAGAGCGCATCGTGACTTCGGCGAATTTCCTCATCGATTCCGAAAGCCAGTTGCAGGCCGCGCTCGGTTCCTTCATCCCGCCCCCGCCCGGAGCGGGCACAGCCGCGTCCATGAACGTCTCGCAGAATAGTTTGGAATTCAACAGCATACCTTCGCCTCCCCGCAAGGGCGCGAATACGTTCCAGGTGAAGCTGGCCGACTCCCACGGCCAGGGAATCGCCGGGGCGCAAATTCAGGTGATCTTCGTGATGCCTGCCATGCCGGCCATGGGCATGGCGGCGCAGCGCGTCGAATTTACGCTTGCCGGCAAGGGCGCGGGAATCTACGAGGGGCCAGGCGCGCTGCCCTCCGGAGGCACCTGGCAGGTCTCGATCGTGGCGAAGCTCGCCGGACGCGTGATCGCCAGCAAACAGTTGAGCGTCAACGCCACGGGAGGGATGTAACGTGATCTCCCGATGGATTGAATGGTGCAGCCGCAACCGTTTTCTCGTGTTCACCGCGACGATTGCGCTGGTGGTGGCCGGCGTCTGGGCGCTGCGCCAGACGCCGCTCGACGCCCTGCCCGACATTTCCGACGTGCAAGTGATCGTCCACACCGAATGGACGGGCGAGCCGCCGAACATCATCGAAGACCAGGTCACTTATCCGATCGTCACCGCGCTGCTCGCCGCGCCGGAAGTGAAAGCGGTACGCGCGCAGACGATGTTCGGCGATTCCTACGTCTTCGTCATCTTTCAGGACGGAACCGATCTCTACTGGGCGCGCTCGCGCGTTCTCGAATATCTGCAACAGATCGGAGGACAACTGCCGGCCGGCGTCCATCCCGTACTCGGCCCCGACGCCACCGGCGCCGGCTGGGTCTACGAATATGCGTTGGTGGATCGCACGCATAAATACAGCCTGGCCGACTTGCGCGCGCTGCAAGATTGGTATCTGCGCTATCAACTCGAAACGGTTCCCGGCGTGGCCGAGGTCGCCTCGATCGGCGGCTTCGTTCGCCAGTATCAGGTGAATCTCGATCCCGACAAGCTTCGCGCCTTCGGCGTCCCCCTCCGCACCGTGATCGATCGCGTGCGCGAGAGCACAAACGAAGTCGGCGGCCGCCTGCTCGAATTGGGCGGGGCGGAATACATGGTGCGGGGACTAGGTTACCTGCACTCGCTCGACGATCTGGAAAATGTTCCCGTCGCCACGAAAAATGGCACGCCTGTCTTGGTCCGCGACCTCGGCACCGTCACCTTTGGCCCCGATATCCGCCGCGGCGTGGCGGATTGGAATGGCGAGGGAGAAACAGTTGGCGGCATCGTGGTGATGCGCTTCGGCATGAATGCCCTTCAGGTGATCAACGCGGTAAAGGCGAAGCTGGCGGAAATTGCGCCCTCACTGCCGCCGGGACTCGAAATTGTATCGGGTTACGACCGATCGGGGCTGATCGAATCGTCCATTCACACGCTCGAGCGCGATCTGCTGGAAGAAGCCATCATCGTCAGCCTGGTGACGCTACTTTTCCTGTTCCATTTCCGTTCGGCGCTGATTCCCATCCTCAGTCTGCCCATCGCTCTGCTCGCCGCGTTCATCCCCATGCATTACCTGCACGTAAGTTCCAACATCATGTCGCTCGGCGGCCTCGCGCTGGCCATCGGCATTTTGATCGACGCCGCCATCGTCATGGTGGAGAACGGCTACCGCCATCTCGCGGAAGCGCAGGCCGCCGCGCCACCCGATGCCGCGCCTCTTACCTCCGGACAGCGACGGCGCATCCTGATCGACGCAGCCAAGCAGGTCGGCTCGCCGATTTTTTTCTCGCTGCTGATCATCATCGTCTCCTTCCTGCCCGTGTTTCTGCTCGAAGCGCAGGAGGGACGGATGTTCCGGCCGCTCGCATGGACGAAAACGCTGTCAATCGCGTTTGCCACCATCCTTTCGATCACTCTCGTGCCGGTGCTGATGCCGCTTTTCATTCGCGGCCGGCTTCAGCCGGAATCGAAAAATCCCTTCGCGCGAGCCAGCCAGTTCTTTTACCAGAGAGTCTTGCGCCTGTGCCTGCGGTTTCGAAAGACCACTGTGTTCGCCAGCCTGATTTTCTTCGCTCTGGTGTTTCCTATCGCCGGCCAAATCGGCAGCCAGTTCATGCCGCCGTTATTCGAAGGATCGGGACTGTACATGCCGACGTCCTCGCCCGGCATTTCCATCACCACCGCTTCGAATCTTCTCCAGGAGCAGGACCGCATCATCCGCTCTTTTCCGGAAGTTCGCAGCGTCTTCGGCACCGTCGGCCGCTCGAACTCCGCCACCGACAACGCGCCGCTCGACATGTTCGATACAACGATCATGCTGAAACCGCGCCGCGAATGGCCGGAGGGAATGACCTACGCCAAACTCGTCCAGGAAATGGATGCCAAGCTGCAATTTCCCGGCCTCTCGAATACGTGGACCATGCCCGTCGCCAACCGGATCGACATGGAACTCACCGGAATCAAGACGCCCGTCGGCATGAAAATTCAGGGCCCCAGCCTCGAGGGCATCCAGGAGGCCGGCGCCCGAATCCAACAGGTACTTGCGCAATTGCCGCAGGTCCGTTCGGTTTTCGCCGAGCGCGTCGCGCAGGGCTTCTACGTCAACATTGCGGTTGATAGGTCAACCGCCGCACGCTACGGGCTCACCGTCGCCGACGTACAACGTGCGGTGGAATCGGGCATCGGCGGCGAAAACATCGCTGAGAATATCGAGGGCCGCGAGCGCTTCCCCATCAACGTGCGCTACAACCGCGATTTCCGCGACGATCTTCCCGATCTCGAACGCATCCTGCTCGCCACTCCTACTGGCGCGCAGATACCGATCAGCGAGGTGGCGAAGGTCTCCTTCTCCCGCGGACCGGCGATGATTCGCGACGAAGACGGCGCCCTCACCGGCTACGTCTTCCTCGATCTCAAGACGAGCGATTACGGCACTTTCGTCCACAAGGCCGATTCCCTGCTCCGTCAGAAACTCAAGCTGCCGACCGGCTACACGTATCGCTGGTCTGGCCAGTATGAATTCGAGGTGCGCGCCAAAGAGCGGCTGGAGTTCATTCTGCCGATCGTGTTCTTCATGATCTTTTTGCTGCTCTATCTTTCGTTCCACTCGGTCGCCGAAGCTGTGATCCTGTTTCTGCCGGTGTTCTTCGCACTCACCGGGGGGCTGCTGCTACAGTGGCAGCTCGGCTACAACTTCAGCGTGGCGGCCGCGGTGGGCTACATCACTCTGTTCGGTATCGCCGTGGAAACCGCCGTCGTCATGGTCGTCTACCTCCACGAAGCCATGGACAATCGTTTGGCGTCCGGCCAACCGCTGACAGCAGCGGATGTAGAAGCGGCCACGATCGACGGCGCGGTGCTCCGTTTGCGGCCGAAACTGATGACGGTCTTCGCCGTCATCTGCAGCCTTGCGCCGATCCTCTGGGAAACCGGCACCGGCTCCGACGTCATGAAACCGATAGCCGCGCCCGTGGTCGGTGGCATGGTGACTTCCATGATCGGCGTGCTGCTTCTAGTGCCCGTGCTCTTCTCCTTGCTGAAGGGACATCAATTGCGGCAAGGAACGCTCGTGCCATCGCAAGAGAAGGGAAAGAGCGAATGACACTGACGCAGTTGTAGCGCAGCCACTCTTGGCTGCGGCATTTGGGTGACGTTGTGCGTTGGACAACTTGTGTGCTACCGGATTCGGAGCATGGGAATCGGATTATGCCGTGCGGACGCGCGCGGTGTTTTCCCAATGAGAGACTTATAAAAGATACGCGGATGATTCTCCCGCGCTCTGCGAGGCGGCCACGCGAGCGAAAACGATTCTCGTTACCATTTTGGCGCTCGTCGCCATCGGAGCCGCCGCACTCATCGCCTACCGTTGGCAAGCTTCCAGACAGCCCATCGTCTGCCAGATCTGCGGCCGCGATGTCCCGAAGCAGACGGAATTCCATGTGGACACCAACCAGGGAACCCTGACCGCCTGCTGTCCCCGCTGCGCTATGCACTACATGCTGGATCATCCCGCCGAGGTCCGCGGCGCGCGCGCCACCGCTTATGGGTCCGGTCGCCTGATCGACGCCAAAGTCGCCTACTACGATGAGGGCGGCGACCTGCAGTACTGCACGCTCCACGATCCCGCCGTCGAGCGCGGACCCAACGACGGAGTCCAAGTGCGCGTCTACGACCGCTGCCTCCCCGTCCTCGTCGCCTTCGCCACCCACGACGAAGCCGAATCGTATCGCCGCCAGTACGGCGGCCGCGTCCTCACCTACCAGCAAGCCCTCGAAAGCGTCCGCGAACATTAATTAGGTACAGCGAGACAGAAAGTATTTTCTCGGAGTAGGCTACCTGGTCGGAGCGTCAGCGGCCCTGCGCTACAGTCAAATCAGAACCGCCTCCGGCGAGGATGTGGGAACATGCGGGCAATGCTGCTGCTACTGCTGGCTACAACTTGCGCCGCCTCGGCGCATCCACAGAAGGACATTGCGAAACCACTTTCCAAACTCACGTTGACCGCGGCAAACGCCAAATCGACGCTGGGCTCGGATGTGTGGATTCAAATCCATTGGACCAACACTTCTGACAGAGAACTGACCGCAAACCGCTACACTGACAAGACCACGGGGCAGGATATGAGCTACACGCTGGACTTCCGCGACAGCGCAGGCCGCCCTGTCCCGAAACTCCCTCACAAGCCCCCCGTAGGCCACTTCTTCGACGCGCAGTTTGGCACGCTCAAGCCCGGCCAACAAATTACGAACGAGATAAACCTTCGCCGAATGTACGATCTGAGCCGTCCCGGCAAATACACGCTTCAGGTATCGCGACGATTAGCGAAATCTCTTGGCGGCAGCATCATAAGGTCGAACACCCTCGCTGTCACAATAACTAAATAACTCGTCGGCTTGAGCTTCAGTAGAGCCCCGGGGCCAACGGCCCCTGTTCGTCCGGAATCCGCGCAAACCTTTGACTTCGACTCCCTTGAAACCTATACTCGCGCCGCGTTCGTTCCCGCGTTTCCGGCGGATGATTTCATGGGGTGGCCGCCGCCGCGGGCAAAAATCTGAGGTGCGGTATGAAGAGAATCGGGCTGGCCCTCCTTTCCGTCGTCTTGCTCTGCGCCATCGCCTACGCCGAGCCGAACCAGGCACCGCTGCTGTTGCAGAATCCGACCATGAACGCGAGCGAAATCGCCTTCGCGTACGGCGATGCGATTTGGGTCGTCAGCCGCAACGGCGGCACGGCGCAGCGCCTGGTTGGAGGGCCGGGCCTGCTCAGCGGACCGATCTTTTCGCCTGACGGGAAATGGATCGCCTACACCGGCGATGTCGGCGGCAATAGCGATGTCTACGTCGTCCCGGCCGAGGGCGGCCAGCCGCGCCGCCTCACCTATCATCCCGATCCCGATACCGCGCTCGGCTGGACGCCCGACAGTACCCGCGTCCTTTTCTCCTCGGACCGCTTCAGCTATTCCGATCCCACGCAGTTCTACACCGTCCCGATTACCGGCGGCTTCCCCACCGAATTGCCGCTGATGATGGCGAACGAGGGCACATTTTCGCCCGACGGCAAGGAAATGGCCTACGTACCGAATGGGCAGTGGGAGCCGGATTGGAAAAGCTATCACGGCGGCCAGACCACGCCGATCTGGATCGTCGATCTCGCCACGCTGAATCTGACGAAAATTCCACGCCAGAATTCCAACGACAAGGACCCCATGTGGGTCGGCAACACGATCTATTTCCTCTCCGACCGCAGCGGCTCTGTTTCGCTCTTTGCCTTCGACACGCGAACGAAGCAGGTGCGCGAAATCGTTCACAACACCGGCCTCGATCTGAAATCGGCGTCCGCCGGCCCGGGCGGCATCGTCTACGAACAGTTCGGCTCGCTGCACATCTACGATTTCAAGAGCGGCCGTGAGCACGCCGTCAACGTCCGCATCGACGCCGACCTGCCCCAGCTCCAGCCGCATTTCGAGAAGATCACGCCGCAGGAGATCCTCAACGCCAACATCTCGCCCACCGGCCAGCGCGCCCTCTTCGAAGCCCACGGAGAAATCCTCACCGTGCCCGCCGAAAAAGGCGACGTGCGCAACATCACGCGTTCCTCCGGCGTCGCCGACCGCGATCCCGCGTGGTCGCCCGATGGAAAATGGATCGCCTACTTCTCGGATCGCTCGGGCGAATACGCGCTGCATCTGAAAGACCAAAGCGGGCTGGGCAAGGTTCGCTCGATCGATCTCGGCAAACCACCATCTTTCTTCTTCCACCCGATCTGGTCGCCCGACAGCAAGAAGATCGTCTACACGGACAAGCGCCTGAACCTCTGGTACGTCGATCTCGACCATCCCACGCCGGTGAAAATCGCGACGGACATTTACGCGCTTAGCGACTACGCTCCCGCATGGTCGCCCGACAGCCGCTGGATCGCCTACGGCAAGGTGCTCACGAACCGCCTGCACGCCATCTGCGTCTTTTCGCTCGTAAGCGGCCAATCGACCCAGATCACCGACGGCATGAGCGACGCTCTCGATCCGCAATTCGACAAGAGCGGCAAGTATCTCTTCTTCACCGCCAGCACCAACACTGGCTTGACGCAAGGCTCGGGCGACATGACGAGCTTCGCGCATCCGGTCACCCGCAGCATTTACGTCGTCGTGCTGCGCAAGGATTTGCCATCGCCGCTCGCTCCGGAAAGCGACGATGAAAAGGTGCAAGCGCAGGCCACGACCGGCGCCGAGAAAGGCAAGGCCGGCGAAAAACAGGCCGCCGAGAAAACGCCTCCCAAGCCGCCCGAGGTGCGCATCGATTTCGCCAATATCGGTCAGCGCATTCTCGCCCTGCCGATTCCAGACGAACGCTACATCTCGCTGGCAGCTGGAAAAGCGGGAGTGATCTATCTGGTCGAAGCGCCCGTGGTGACGTTCGAAGCCGGCCCGCAGCGTTTGACGCTCATAAAATTCGATCTGAAAACGCGCAAGACCGAGCGAATGATCGAGGGAATCCGCGACTTCTACCTGTCGTTCGACGGCAATAAAATGCTGTACCAGCGTGGCGAATCGTGGTTCATCGCGTCGGCGGACAGGCCGCCCAAGCCCGGCGAAGGCGCGCTGAAGATGAGCGACATCGAGATCCACGTCAATCCCCGCGCCGAATGGGATCAGATGTATCACGAGGTCTGGCGCATCGAACGCGACTTCTTCTACAGTCCGCAATATCACGGCCTCGATCTCGCCCAGGCCGAAAAGGGCTATTCCATCTATCTGCCCGGCATCGCCAGCCGCGGCGATTTGAACTACCTGTTCCGCGAGATGACCGGCAACATGACCGTCGGCCACATGTTCGTTCGCGGAGGCGTTCAGCCCTCAGGCCAGAAGGTCAGCGTCGGCCTGCTCGGCGCCGATTACAAAATCGAAAACGATCGCTACCGGATCACCCGCGTCTTCAGCGGCGAAAACTGGAATCCCGAATTGCACGCCCCGCTCACCCAGCCCGGCGTGGACGTCACGGCGGGCGAATATCTGCTCGCCGTGAATGGCCGCGAACTTCATGGCACGGATAACCTTTACAGCTTCTTCCTGAATACCGCCGGCAAACAGGTGGTGCCCGCTGTCGGCCCAAATCCCAATGAAACTGGCTCCCGCCAAGTGACGGTGGTCCCGGTGGCAAGCGAACGTGCGCTGCGCAATCTCACCTGGATCGAGGGCAATCGCCGCCTCGTGGACAAGATGACCGGCGGCCGCGTCGCCTATGTCTACCTGCCCGACACGTCCGGCCCGGGCTATACGAATTTCAATCGCTACTACTTCGCGCAGGTCGGAAAGCAGGGCGTGATCGTCGACGAGCGCTTCAATCACGGCGGTTTCCTCGCCGATTACATCATCGACTATCTGCGCCGTGAGCCGATGAGCCGCCTGCACACGCGCGAAGGCGAGGACCAGACCGAGCCGTTCCAGGCGATCTACGGGCCGAAGGTGATGCTCATCAACCAGTATTCGGGCTCCGGCGGCGATGCCCTGCCCTGGTATTTCCGCAAGGCGCACCTCGGCCCGCTCATTGGCGTGCGTACTTGGGGCGGCCTCGTCGGCATTCCGGCCGTTCCGCGCCTGATCGACGGCGGCATGGTCACGTCGCCCAGCCTCGGCATTTACGGATTGAATGGCCACTGGGAAGTGGAAAATCACGGCATCCCGCCATCACCCGGCATGGAAGTCGAGCAGGACCCAAAGGTGATGCAGGAAGGCCACGATCCGCAACTCGACAAGGCAATCGCCGTCGTGATGCAAATGCTGAAGGCGAATCCGCCGAAGAAGTACGTGCGGCCGCCTTTCCACGTCTACCATCACCCGCTGCCCACGGTCCCGCACTGACCGCGACGGGGAATGAATCTTGCAGGATCCAGCGTTAAGCGCCTGAACGGAGAGGCACTCACAGGCGAACTACATGGACGAGCGCCCGAAACCCGCCCGACTGCTCGCTCTCTATCTGTGCCTTGGGCTGACGCAAACAGCTCATAGCATCGAAGAGATGCACGCGCATCTCTACGAGTTCTTCGCCGTCGTGGGAAAGCGAGTAGGTATCCCCGTATCCGCGATGAGTCCCGACCTGTTTGCCATGCTCAATTTCGCGATCGGCGGCTTCTTCCTCTTCAGCCTCTGGGGTCTTGCCGTGCGGAAAAGGTGGGCCGTTGCCGTGGCTACCATAGCCGCGGTTATCGAAACCCTGAACGGAATCCTTCATCTCTCCGGCGCGGCCGTCTTTCGCGGCTATGTCCCCGGAGCCGCCACCGCGCCGTTCCTCATCTTGTTCGGACTGTCGGTTCTTCGCACGATCTTCTCCCAGCCCCGACGAGGAACCGATACGGACGACTGAATGCGAAGCGCCCAATATGCGCGCGTCGGCATACGCATGGCGCTGGGCGCGCTCGCGCTCACGCGCTAGTTGCAAAGCCTGCTTTACCAAGTTCGTCCCGGCGATCCGTGGGCATTCGCGCTTGCCAGGGCCCTTCTGATTGTGGTTGCTCTCGTGGGCGGGCTTCTGCCGGCGCGCCGCGCCACGGAAATCGATCCGATCACTGCTCTTCGTTGCGAGTGACCCGGCTGCCCGCGGTGCGCCCGGCCGCCGCGGATTCGGCGCTCCATTGTGCCTCGATGCGCGTGCGAGTGCGTTCCAGCTGGTCGCTCAATTCGCCCCGCGCCTTGCCGCGAATGATGCCGCGGACGAGAAACGCGAAAAATCCGTTCAGGCTGTCCGAGCGCGTTCTGTTCAGATACACGAGATAAAACGACGGTTTGCCGTTCTCGTCGGACCCATTGACCAACAACGTCACGCCAAGCGAACCATCCGAATAGTGATCGGCGTAGAGCTGCTTCGACGCCTCCCAGATCCAGTCGTCGCCGCTCGCCGGCTGGCGATCGATCATCACGTGCGTCATCGAGACGACCGGCTTCAGCCCATGCCCGTAATTTTCCTTCGACCAATAGAGAAAACTCTCAATCCCCGAATCGCAGCTGGGAAACTGCTCAAGGCATTCGGCCAGATGTGGTGCGAACTGACGCAGATACGCCGATTCGCCGAGCAGATGCGCCGACCCGCGTGCCAGGCTGACGGGCGATTTCTTGTCGTTGTAATCGGCGAGTCCCGCATTGCCCGATTCGAGATAGGCGTGAACGCGCCACAACAGGACCTCGCGAAATAGCTGGTTGGCGGATTCACCCGCGCTCGTCGTGGACCAGGAAATGTCTTTCTGAAACCGTTGGATATCCTTGCTCGGCAGTTTCAGGGCGCAATGGCCGGCCCGACATTCACGCAAGGCCTGGACGCTTTGCGAATGGAGTTGAAGACCGGCGAGGTCCTCCAGCGTGGGCGGCTTGCCGAACTTGCCAACCTCAGGAACGGATTGTTCCCGCTTGAACTGGACGATGTTCGTGAACTGCTGCAGAAAAAAGTCGCGCGGCACGGCGATACGGATCGCGCCGACAACCGCGACTTCGTCACCGACCTTCGTCTCGCTCACCTTTGCCGCCGGCTGTCCTCCCGCCAGGGCGCGCAGGTCCGGCTCATCGAAACTGGCGTGTTTCTTCAGAAATTTCTCGAGTGGCGCCGGGATCGCCTGCGCGCCGAGCGATGGCGCGATGCCCGAGAGGAGAGCAAGCGGAAGAATCCATCGCGCCCAGCGCGAAACTTTCACCAATCGACTGCGCGGCCCGCGCGAGAACGCATCAAGCATATGGCTCGCGAATTCGTCACATGGTCTCATCAAATCCTTCACGACCGTTTCGCTCTCCCCCTCACTCGCGGCCCGGAGGAGAACCGTTCTTGGAACCCTGCGCGGCCCACACCGATTCCATTT
>JAGWOX010000096.1 GCA_028877145.1 Acidobacteriota bacterium
CCCAGCCCATCTGCCGCCGCTCCGGCTTCCGCAACCGCACTGCACCCCTCGCTTCGCCCACTGCCACTTCCTCTGGTTGGCTCATGAACCTCTTATACCGATAAACCAAACCGAACGCACGAAAAAGTCACAGCCTCTCAGGATGACAAAGCTTCTTGCGATATGCGACAGAAGGGAATGCGCTCCTTGTGAGAAATGCGGGCTAACCTGTCGCCCACGCGCACCCGGGGCGGGGCAGCAGGTCACGCGGCCTGGTGTCCTGAGTTGGAAATTCTGTTGCATAACCGAGCCAGTTTCAGGGGCTGAAGCCCCACGACTTTAAAGGCCTTCATGTCGGAGCTGAAGCTCCGACCCCCGCAAAACGGAAATTCTGTTGCATAACCGAGCCAGTTTCAGGGGCTGAAGCCCCACGACATTCAAGGCTTTCATGTCGGAGCTGAAGCTCCGACCCCCGCAAATTGGAAATTCTGTTGCATAACCGAGCCAGTTTCAGGGGCTGAAGCCCTGCGACATTCAAGGATTTCATGTCGGAGCTGAAGCTCCGACCCCCGCAAAACGGTGCTTCCCGAGCCAATCTCAGGGAGAGCTTTGGCGCGTGCGAGCAGGCTGGACAAACTACACAGGCCGAAGCCTGCGCTACCGGAGGCATGACACGCCAATCTCATTGATGCGTCAGGAGTCTTCGTGTTGTCCGCGACCCTCCGCCTTCCCGCTTTTCCCTCATATTGCCACGCCGCGCCGTTTTCCAGTGTTTCCACACAGCGTCGACTGCAAGCATGGCGGGAATCGCGGTCAATGCGACCAGTACACCGGGGTGGTTGGGCGGTGCCTGGCCGAGGAGCCGGGCCACAGGCCCCACGTAAAGGAAAACAAGCAGCAACAACAATTCCACCGCAATGGCCACGAGCAGCAGCCGGTTCGAAAACCATCCGAGCCGGCCCGGCCCCACGGTCGCGCTGCGACAGGCGAATGCTCCGCCCACTTGTCCCAGAATCACTGCGGCAAACGCCGCCCCGGAAGCGACAGCAACGGCATGGCCCGTGGGAAACGCCTGGCCCCATCGCCACCCCATCGCCCAGAAGGACACGAGAAACGCGACCACCGACATGAAGGATTCGGTCGCCCCGAGCACGCCGAACACCCGTGCCAGCACAGGCCAGTCCAGCAGGTGCCGTCCTTCGGCCCGTCTCGCGAGGGCGCGAGGGCTGGGCGGTTCGGCGCCGAGTGCGAGCGCCGGGAGCGCGTCGGTGATCACGTCGAAGCACAGAATTTGAAGGACGCCGAGCGCGAGCGGGAAACGCCCGCCGGAAATGGCCCACAGAACGAAGGGAGTGAGTTCGGCCACATTTGACGTGAGGTGATACGTGAGGAAGCGGCGAGTGTTGGCGAAAGTCGTGCGTCCCTCCACCACAGCCGAGACAATCGTGCGGAAATTGTCGTCGAGCAGGACCAGATCGGCGGCCTCGCGGGCGACGTCGGTGCCCGACTCTCCCATGGCGATACCGATGGCGGCGGTATGGAGTGCCGGGGCATCGTTGACGCCGTCGCCGGTCATCGCGACGACGTGGCCGCGCCCCTGGAGAGCGCGAGCAATGCGAAGTTTGTCTTCCGGACTGACGCGGCTAATCACGACGCCGTCGCGATCGACCAGAGCGCCGAGCATCGCGTCGTCGCTGGGCAACTGGCTGCCCTCGAGCACGAGAGCCTCAGGACGGAGCAGCCCGACTTCGCTGGCAATCGCGCGAGCCGTCACTGAGTGGTCGCCGGTAACCATGGCGACGCGTATGCCCGCCTGGCGACAGGAAGCGATCGATTCGCCGACCCCCGCTCGCGGCGGATCTTCGATTCCCGCAAGCCCTAGCAGTTGAAGATTGGCTTCCACTTCGTCGACGGAGCCGGAAAGATCACTCTCCATCGCCGGGCGCCGAGCAACCGCCAGGACGCGCAAACCCCGCGCGGCCATTTCGTGCACTGCCTCGCTTGCGCCGTTGGGAACGGATCTTACCCGTTCGAACACCGCTTCCGGAGCGCCCTTGACGAAAACCTCATGGCCGGCGACGACGGCCATTCGGCGGCGCTTCGGGTCGAAGGGGAACCGGCGCCGAACAGGCTGTCGCCGGTTCTCGGCCGCGGGATCGATGCCCAGACGCCGGGCAAAGGCATCGAAAGCAGCCTCGAGCGGATTCCCCCGCGCCACCCAGTGCCCGTGCTCTTCGGCCACTAATCCGGTCGAAGCACGCGCCGAGGCTCGGCCTAAATCCAGCAACGCGCCGCCCGCCTCGGGCGCCACGTCGATCGCCGCACGAGGTTCATATCCTCGTCCCCGAATACGGGCCGTTCCGGCGGGTGTCCATGCCTCGATCACCGCCATCCGGTTTTCGGTCAGCGTACCGGTCTTGTCCGTGCAGATGAATGTGGTCGAGCCGAGCGTCTCGACCGATTCCAACCGGCGGACCAATGCGCGGCTGCGCGCCATCCGCTGCGCTCCCATTGCAAGAGACAACGTTACGGTCGGCAACAGGCCCTCGGGCACGAGCGCAACCGTGACGCCGATGGCAAACACAACTGCTTCATTGAAACGGATGCCGACCATCGCGGCGACCGTAAGGAACAATGTGCCCACGCCCACCGCGATCAACGCAACAATTCGCACCACACGGTCAAGTTCCCGGGCCAGGGGGCTGCGCGGCCGGAGGCTTTCCCGCGAGAGCGCGGCGATCTCCGCGAGGCGCGTCTTTTTCCCCGTGGCGAGAACCAGGCCGCTGGCCGCGCCCTCGGTGACGAAACAGCCCGCAAACACGGCTTCGCCCTCGCGCGCATTCCACGGGACACTTTCGCCGGTAAGGGTGGAGCGATCGATAGACAGCGAGTGTGTTTCGAACAGGCGGAGATCGGCGGAAATGCGGTCGCCTGTTTCGAGCAGCACGACGTCGCCGGGAACGAGGTGCGCGGCGTCGATTTCCACGAGCGCCCCGTCGCGTCGCACGCGCGCCCGGCGTGGCAGCAGATCGCGCAACTTTTCGGCCGTGCGCTCGGCGCGATGCTCCTGCAAGAACGCGAAAATACCATTCAGAAGGATGACGAGGAAGATGGCGACGCCGAGTTCGGACATCCCGGCCAGAATCGCGAGGCTGCCCGCCACCCACAACATCAAGGCCAGCACATGCACCAACTGTTTGGCCAGGAGTTGCCACCCCGATGGCGGCCGCCCGGAAGGGAAAAGGTTCGGCCCTTCCTTCTGCAATCGAGTGGCGGCCTCGGCGGAACTCAAGCCGTGACCGAATTCCTCCGGAACAGCGAGGAGCGGTTTCAGATCCCTGGTCACGCGCTCGGGGGTGGGAAGGGGAGAACCTTAGCTGCCTTGCGCTGGCGCTTGCCCTTACCGGTCACCAGGAACGGACCCTTGGGGGCTGGCGGAGTGGGGTGCGCGGCATGCCACCCCTTGGCCGTGTGACCACGCGGTTTTACCTGGGGTGTATGTTTCATGGTGGCGTCTCCTTACTCGTGAGGGGAGCATATAGGTTGCCAAATGAACTACGCGGCTTAACGTCTCCCCAGGCAGGCGTTTCTTCGATTTCGACCTGGGCACCCATGCCGTTCGCTGGAAAACACGCAGGCCGAAAGCGTTGAAAGGCGCAGTCGAGGCGGATAGGCTGATTGGCAAGGAGTGACGAATGTGGGTAACGCTTTGATTTTCTGTAATTTGTCACCACAAGTCTTTTTGGCAGCCGGCGTGCACCGGAGGAGGGCAAGGATGTGAGGACCAGTCGGCAGAAAGTGATGGCTCAAAGGCTTGTCGATGGAAGTGAATGGGAAGGGAAGCGCCCATCACGATCAAACGACAGTGCCGTGCTTCGATCGGGAGCGAATCGAAGCGGCCTAAAATTGCCAACGGCCCTCGGGGCGACGGTTGCGTGACTAAAAGCGCCAGCATTAAGATGGCGCACCGGCCTTTCGGCCGGAAATCAGTCGCGACTCAATCCGTCGCCCCTTTTATTTCCAGGAGTACTCTTAGCCTCTACAATGTCTGGCCGGCGGAAGGGCGACCCATCGGGTCGCCCCTACAAAAGAATCCCTGCAAAGGAGGCCGGGCAAAAGAGCCCCGGCAACTCCTGAAGCCTGCGCCTCCCGTAGCGCAGCCACTTTTGGCTGCGGCTTCTAGCCAAGCCGTCTCGCCGGCCCTTGTGGGCGTGTGTTTCTTATTGGTGGCGCGTCTAATCCCGCATGGGCAAGCCACAGCGTAGCTGCCTTCTGCCAAACAAACGGTGATTTGTGGTGAGTGCTGGTCAGTCAACTCTTGCGCACTGATGGTTCGGTACGCAGATCCATGTGGAACATGCCGGGATCGGAATCGGGGACAAAGCCCACAGCATGCGCCAAGGCGAGCATCGGCACGTTGTCGAGTTCCGTCATACCCCACGCGCGCCGCAGCCCCAGTCGCTGACCTTCTTCCACGAGTGCACTCAGCAACAGTCGCCCGATGCCCTGGCCGCGGTAGTCCTGATGAACGAAAACGGCCACTTCGCCGGTTCCGTTTTCGGGGCACAGAATCGCATGTCCTACAAGCTTTTCGCCAACGAGCGCCAGGTAGTTCACCGCAGGCGCCAGCCGGTCGAGCCATTCGTCGATCTTCGCCTGCGGAGGCAGCCCAAGCGACGCGGGCCTCGGCTCGAACGTCTCATACATCCCGCGCAATGCTTCGCGATCGTCCGGCCCGGCCAAGCGTACAGTTGCTTCTGCCACCAGTGTGTTGGTCCCTGTAATTGATCTCACGCTGTATATCTCCCCAGCTGCGCCTCTTCGCCAGCCGCGTGGCGGGCAATCCGGATCGCCAGCACCTTGCACTTCAGCCGTATCTGGCTGGCGGCTTCATCCCGATCCAGCGCCCGATCATAGGCATCTATGTCCAGGAGCAGATCACCCAGTTCGCGCTGCAGATCGGCATGCTCCATTTTCAGTTCGTAACCGAAGGCAGCGATTTCCACGTTGCTGTCGGGCAACTCGCGCCAATCCGACAATTCTTTCGGCGCCAGATGACACGCCAAGTGAGTGCGCATTTGCTCGGTGGCCTCACGCAATTTCGCGAGGCTTTCCTTCCTCTTTTCCGGTGTGTGCTGTCGCGGAACTTCGTTCCCGGCCCGCTCGAACTGCTGCAATTTTTCGAGCAACTGATCTCTTGGACTTCCCCCTGCCGGTCTCGGCTCTACCATTTCTTCCCCCTTGACCATCAACGAGCATTCGCGCTGCCAGAGTTGGCGGTCTGCTGGGGCTCGTGCCATCTCACTGTGTTGGAAAGACTTGCTCACGGCTGGCCTCTTCTGCGGCCATCCCGCTCCTCTGGCCAGGTTTGTGCTGCACGGCGCAGATTGTGCGCCAAGTTCCACATCTGGGATCGAATGTCCGCCTTAATGAAATCGCTAATTCCTTTTTGTGGAAGCGTTTAGTGCCCGGGACTCTGGCATAGGAAGTGCTCAGGTATGTTCCGCAGTTAGCCCTTTTCGGGGGAGTTGCGACATGAGCGAACAGGAAAGGCAGCCAATCATGAGTTCCATGGAGGTGGCTCCGGTGCAAACGCCTGGTCGCGTTGAACTGAGCAACATCGTCGTGGCCACCGACTTCTCTCCAGCCTCCGAGCGAGCACTGAGTTTTGCGTTGGCCATCGCACGGCGCTACGACTCGCACGTGTACGTCGCCCATGCCATCCGGCCCGACCTTTACACACTGACTCCTCCAGAAGCCTCGCACGGCATGATCGATCTGGTGCGGCAAGCCGCCGAACAGGAAATGGCTGCGCTCCTGATCTCGGGCCGCCTGCGCGAAGTGCCCCATCAGGCTGTAATCGAGGAAGGCGACGTTTGGACGGTGATTTCGAGCATTGCGTCGCGCTACGATGCCGATCTGATCGTTCTCGGCACGCACGGACGCACCGGCTTCGAAAAGATGTTCCTCGGCTCAGTTGCCGAGAAAGTGTTCCGGCTTTCCGAATTGCCGGTGTTGACTGTGGGACCGGGAGTGGCCAAGCAGCCACCGGCGGAAGTCGAGTTGAAGCACATCGTGTTCGCCACCGATTTCACCACGAATTCACGGACCGCGTTGCCCTACGCGCTTTCACTCGCCCAGGAGCACCAGGCATCGCTCACCCTTCTGCACGTGGTCGAAAATACCGAGGATCTTTCCGCCGAGACGATGACTCATCTGCGCCAGTTCTTCACCGAGCGGCTTTCCGGCATGCTGCCGCCCGGCTCCGATCTCTGGTGCTATCCGGAGTTCGTGGTCAGCTTCGGTCCCTCGGTCGAACGCATTCTCGAAACCTGTCAAGCGGTCGAAGCCGATCTGCTGGTGATGGGAATTCGAGGCGGCGGAGCGGCAGTGGGACATTTGCCTCACGCGAACGCTTACCGCATAGTTTGCCAGGCTGCCTGCCCGGTCCTTACTGTGCGCGGCTAGCGGAGAAGTTCGCGAGTCCGAGGTGGCCCACGCGCTGCATGTCGCGTGCGGGGCCTGCCGGCTGCTCATTCCTTCCTTAGGAAAAGCAGATCCCTCACCGCCATCCCCGACAACAGGCGTCGGGGCCGGGTTCGGGATGACAGACAGTGGCCTGATCTTTCCCCTTCACGTCAAGCGGCCGGTGGCTATTCCTCGGGCCCAGTCTTCGCGACCGATGTTGCGGGCCTGTTGCGCGGCAGCGTTCCAGTCGTAGGTTACGCGGTGAACGGAGGCGTTCCATTCGGGCAATGTGGATCGCCTTCTCTATCAATGACGCCGAGGCGATCATCTGCCATTGGCGCTGCCTCCCGGACCTGGAATCAGCGAAACAACTATCTTACTCGTGTCTCGGAGTATTCTTGAGACTGCTTGCCTTCTTGCAAGAAGCGAAGTGCCAATGTTCCTCATAACTGATGCAGGTGCATGACCTCTTGACCTTAGCCCTACAGCCCGGCGACACTCGGCTTGGCCATTGGAACGGATTCGGGCGGAAAGGGTTAAATGATTATTTCTCCTCGACGGAAGCGGGTGGCTCGGCTGCGGGAGCTTATGGAACGAGGCGGTGTGGACGCCTTGCTGGTCACGCATATTCCAAACGTTTTTTATCTGAGCGGATTCACGGGAGACTCGGGCGCCCTCCTTGTAGAGCAGAGTCGCGCAACCCTGTTTACCGATTCCCGGTTCACGACCCAGGCGGGCGAGGAGTTGGCGCCCACGCGCATCGGGCTGAAGATCGTCAAGGGGTCGCTGGGGGCGGCGGCTGCAGGAGCTGAACTGGCTCGCCGGCGTTTCCGGGGTCGCGCGGCGTTCGAGGGAGCGCGGGTAACCGTGGCCGAGGCGGCCCGAATGCGCAAGGCATCGGGCGGCAAAATCCGCTGGCGGGCGGTTGTCGGCTGGGTCGAGCAGTTGCGCCGGGTGAAAGACGAGGACGAAATCGAGCGGATGCGGGAAGCGGCACAGCTCGGGAGCAAGGTGATCGTCGAAGTCCTCTCGCTGATACGTCCGGGGGTGCGGGAATGCGACTTGGCGGCCGAGATCGAGTTTCGAATGCGACGCGGAGGGGCGAGCGGTCCGGCCTTTGAAACCATCGTCGCCTCGGGCCCGCGCGGGGCATTGCCGCATGCCCGGGCCACCACCAAGGCTTTTCGTCCGAACGAGTTGGTGGTCATCGACATGGGTGCTATACTCCGCCATTACTGTTCGGACCTGACCCGGACGGTATATTTGGGCCGGGCGCCGAGCCGTGTGCGCCAGTGGTACCGTGCGGTGGCCGAAGCCCAGGTGGCGGCCTGCCAGACCCTGCGGCCGGGCGCGCCATGCGCGGCTCCCGATTCAGCAGCCCGAGATGTGCTGCGCGGTTACGGGCTGGAGAAAGCATTTATCCACAGTACCGGCCACGGCCTTGGGATTGAAGTGCATGAGGAACCTCGACTTGGCCGGGGCCAATCACTGCCGCTCGATGCCTCGAGCGTGGTGACGATCGAGCCGGGCGTTTACTTGGAAGGGGCTGGCGGCGTCCGTATCGAAGACGACGTTCTGGTGCTCCCCGGCGGCCCCGAAGTCTTGACCGACGCCCCGCGTGACTTTCTGGAGCTGTGAATGGCCGCAAAGAAAAAATCGACGCTTCCCGCTGCCACTGAGCCCGGTTGGGGCGGAGTGGAGCGGGCGCTCAAACTGATGGAGCGGCACGGCCTTGAGGAACTCGAGTATTCCGATGGCACATTCCACGTCCGGCTGAAAAGGCCGCCGGCCGGGGTACCCACCTCCGGGGTAGCGCCTATAGCTGCACATCCTGTCGCGGATGCCGCCGCACCTGCCTCCGCACCGGTCTCAGCGGGCGGGGCAGAACCCACGCCGCCCGCCGCCGAAGCGGAAGCTGCCGAAAAAATCCATATCGTAAAATCACCGATCGTCGGGACGTATTACAGCGCGCCGAGCCCCGGCGCCCCGGGTTTTGTCCGCGTGGGCGACCATGTGCACACCGGCCAGGTGCTCTGCATCATCGAAGCGATGAAGCTGATGAACGAAATCGAGTCGGATGTGGCCGGGGAAGTCTCGCGTATCTTTGTCGAAAACGGCCAGCCCGTGGAATATGGCGAGCCACTCTTCGCGATCCGGCCGAGCGGCTCGGCGCGGCCGGCCTGAAGCCGCATGTTCCGAAAAATCCTTATCGCCAACCGCGGCGAAATCGCGCTGCGGATCATTCACGCCTCGAAGGAACTTGGCCTGCGCACCGTCGCCGTCTATTCGGAGGCGGACCGCAATGCGCTCCACGTGCGATTTGCCGACGAGGCCGTGTGCATCGGGCCGCCCCGCTCGTCCGACAGTTATTTGAACATTCCCGCCGTGATCAGCGCGGCGGAAATCACGAACGTCGATGCGATTCATCCGGGCTACGGCTTTCTTTCCGAAAACGCCAACTTCGCCGAGGTATGCGAAGCCTCCCACATAACCTTTATCGGTCCGTCGTCGGATATGATCCGCCTGATGGGAGAAAAGGACCGCGCACGCCAGAAGATGGCCGAGGTGGGGGTGCCAATCATTCCCGGCTCGGATGGTGTGGTGGCCGATGAAAGCGCCGCGCGGAACATCGCCGATAAAATCGGCTATCCGCTGATGATAAAGGCGGCCGAGGGCGGAGGGGGCCGGGGGATGCGGATGGTCGCCGGTCCCGGCGATCTCATCTCCGCTTTCCGCACGGCGCGCACGGAGGCTGAACAGGCGTTCGGCAGCCCCGACGTTTATATTGAGCGGCTCATCGAGCGTCCGCGCCATATTGAATTCCAGGTGCTGGGTGACCAGGCGGGCAACGTAGTTCACTTGGGCGAACGCGAATGCAGCATCCAGCGGCGGCACCAGAAACTCGTCGAGGAATCGGCTTCGCCGGTGCTGGACGCCGAAACGCGCGAGCGCGTCGGCGCCCAGGTCGTGGCGGCGCTCCAGGCCATCGGTTACACCAACGCGGGCACGGTCGAATTCTTGCGAGACGAGAGCGGCAAGCTCTATTTCATCGAGATGAATACGCGCATCCAGGTGGAGCATCCGGTCACCGAAATGCGCACGGGCGTCGACCTGGTGAAAGCGCAAATCCTGCTCGCCGCGGGAGTGGGTCTCGAAGACGCCATCGACACGATCGAATTTCGCGGCCACAGCATGGAGTGCCGCATCAACGCCGAGGATCCTGACACTTTCCGCCCCTCGCCGGGGCGCATCACGGCGTTCCACGTTCCCGGCGGACCCGGCGTGCGCGTGGATACAGCGGCCTATGCCGACGCCACGATTCCCCCCTACTACGATTCGCTCATCGCCAAGCTCGTCACGCACGGCCGCGACCGCGACGAGGCGCTCGCGCGCATGCGACGAGCGCTCGAACTCTTCGTGATCGAGGGCATTCGAACCACCATTCCGTTGCACCGGCGCATTCTGGCCGATCCGGAATTCGTCGCCGGCCGTTTCGATACCGGTTTCCTCGACCGGTTGGTGAAGACGCCGGCGGAGTAGCCGCCGATGGCGCTTGCCTTTCCCCCCCTCTACGTCATAATGGACGCCACTTTGTGCGGCCCCTCGGTGGCCGAGCTTGCGGAATCGCTGGCCTCGGCAGGAGCGGAATTGATCCAGTACCGGGATAAACGGGGCTCATCGCTCCAACTCTACGAAACCAGCCGTGCCCTTGCCCTGCGCCTCGAAAAATTCCCCGTTCGCTTCATCGTCAACGACCGGCCGGATATTGCAGCGATTGTGGGAGCGGGAGGGGTTCACGTGGGGCAGGACGATTTGCCGGTAGCGGCGGCCCGGGCGGTAGTCGGGCCGGGTTGCTGGGTGGGGTGCTCGACGCATACGCTCGAACAGGTGCGCGAAGCGGATGCTACGCAGGCCGACTACATAGCTTTTGGCCCGATTTTCTCCACGACAACCAAGGCGGCTCCCGACCCAACGGTAGGGATCGAAGGGCTGCGCCGCGCTCGTGCGCTGACACGCAAGCCGCTGGTGGCCATCGGTGGGATTCGCCTGGAACAGGCCGAGCAGGTTTGGCGGGCAGGGGCCGATTCGGTGGCCGTGGCGCGCGACGTGGTCGCGGCCAAGGATCCGGCGGCGCGCGTGCGCGAATATCGGGAACTCGCCGAGAGGGTTATCCGAAGTCCACGGTAAGGGGCCATGCGGGGCGACGGAGCCGCGCGAGCGGATTCCGTGGTCGGCACATTCCGGCGTGAAAGCGCGGGTGATACCCGCGGCGACGCGAGAGGGAGGATCAGGGATGGGCAGCCAGATATTGGCAACGAAACCGATTAACGAACTCCTCGAAGGAGCAAAAGGGGAAAAAGGAGGGCTGCGGCGGGCGCTGGGGCCGGTCCATCTCGTGACTCTCGGCGTCGGGGCCATCATCGGCGCAGGGATTTTCGTGCTGACCGGGCAGGCGGCGGCTCTCTACGCCGGTCCGGCGGTCGTACTCTCGTTCATCCTCTGCGGCATCGGGAGCGGGTTTGCCGGGCTCTGCTATGCGGAGTTCGCCTCGCTCATCCCGATTGCCGGGTCTGCCTACACCTACGCTTACGCGACGCTGGGAGAAATTTTCGCCTGGATCATAGGCTGGGCGCTGGTTCTCGAGTACTCCTTCGGGGCCGCGACGGTGGCCTCCGGATGGAGCGGTTATTTCGCCAGCCTGCTGGCGGATTTCAACATCCAAATTCCTCCGCAATGGACGGCGGTTCCGGGCACGAAACTGGTTTTCTTCCAGGGCCAATGGCAGATCCTGGGCAACGTGCTGCCGGCGATCCAGAAGGCCGGCATTGACCCGGGCACCTTGCCGCATGCGACGGGAATATTCAATCTGGTGGCGCTGATCGTGATTCTGGTGATCACGACGATTCTGGTGGTCGGCGTGAAGGAATCCGCGAACCTGAATTCGGCGGCGGTGATCACGAAGGTTTCCGCGGTATTCGTATTCATCGCGCTGGCCGCGATTTTTGTGATCCATCATCCGCATATCGCCGCCGCGAACTGGCATCCGTTCCTTCCCAAGAACACGGGGAAATTCGGCCAGTTCGGCTGGTCCGGCGTGCTGCGCGGCGCGAGCGTGATTTTCTTCGCATATATCGGGTTCGACGCCGTGTCGACGACGGCGCAGGAGGCGCGGAACCCGCAGAAGGACATGCCGATCGGCATCATCGGATCGCTGGTGATCTGCACGTTCCTGTACATCATCGTTGCGGGTCTGCTGAACGCCGTCGTTCCCTATGCTTCGCTCAATGTGGCCGACCCGGTGGCCGTCGGCGTCAAGGCGACGGGCGTGCGTTGGGGCAGCATTCTGGTGAATGTGGGCGCGGTAGCGGGAATCGGAAGCGTGATGCTGGTGATGCTGCTCGGACAATCGCGCATTTTCTACACGATGTCCCAGGATGGGCTGCTGCCGGGCTGGGCCGGCGAGGTTCATCCGCGGTTCCGGACTCCATGGATTTCGTCGATCGTTGTGGGGATTCCGGTGGCGATTGCGGCGGCGTTCCTGCCCATCTCGCAACTGGCGGAACTGGTGAACATCGGCACGCTTTCGGCTTTCGTCATCGTATGCCTGGGCGTTTGGGTGCTGCGGCGGAAGCAGCCGGACCTCGAGCGGCCCTTCCGAACGCCCTGGGTGCCGGCGGTGCCGATTCTGGGCGCGGTGATTGCACTCGGGCTGATGGCCGGTTTGCCCGCGCTCACGTGGTACGCTTTCCTCGCTTGGGCAGCCTTCGGGTTGATCCTCTATTTCTCGTACGGGAGACACCACAGCCAGTTGAACCGGCCCGCGCGCGGGTAAAATCAGAGTTGACATCGGTGAACCCGCGGCGCGATGACGGATGCCGCGGGCGGGGTAGCGGGAATGGCGATGCGGAGAATTGTGCGAGCGCTTTGGCGTCGCGCGTCCGTTGTGGACCGCGTGGCGGTGCTGCTGGTCGTCCTCTTTGCCATCGCGCAAGTCGCGCAATTGCTCGGGTGGCAGCCGGGCGAAGGGGCCATTTCGACGGCAACTGGCTTTCTGTCGTTCTTCTTCTTCGTTTCGATCGTTTACCTGCTGGTACGCTCGCGTCGTTGGATTGCCGGCCGACTGCTGTGGAAACTGCGGAACCGGTTGATTCTCGCCTACATATTCATAGCGGTTGTGCCGGTGGTGCTGCTGCTGGCGATGGGCGGCATCGTGACCTATATGGCCGACGTCGAAGTGGCGGCGCATCTGCTCCACGACGATTTCCGCGACCGGATGCAACAGGTTTCGGCGACCAGTCGCGAGGCCCTGGCGCTCGCGCGGGTCATTGCCGTTCCTTCCTCGACGCCGGAATCACTCGACAAGGCCACGCCAATTCAGGTTCTCGTGAAATCGGTTCAGGATCAACTTCCCGGCCTCATCATTGAGCTTTCCCCTGCCACGCAGGCTACGCAGGTTGCGGATTCGACTGGCGATTCGCCGCACATGGTCGAACGTGGCGATAAGCTCTGGATCGAAGCGAATACAGTCGGACAGTTGCCAGACTCGCGGTGGATCGAAGCGAGGGCCAGGCTGCCGGTTACCTCCACGTTGCTGGATGCTTTGTCTCCCGAACTCGGACCGATCACGCTTGGCGCCGCGCTTACGGGGCCGTCGGTTTCCACGCGGCATCGCGTGCTTCCACCGCCGCGGAACTGGTTTGATCTCCGGGTTGTAGGGGCAACGACGTTCGATGCCGTCCGGACCGGCCCGTCCGGGAAGCAGCCCGCAGCCTCGCCGCGGATCGACCAGATTCCCGCCACTTTTTCGCTGCGATCCTCCAGCATGAGCAAGCGGATTGCGGGATCTCTGGGCGAATTCGAAGGGGTTGTCGTGGCGCTGCTGTTGATCGTTGGCGGCCTGTTCATTGTTCTCTGGTTGCTGGCATTCATCGCTGGAATGGTGATCACCCGCACGATCACGCGCACGGTCAACAAGCTCGACGAAGCTACGCAGCACGTGAAAGCGGCCGATTTCTCGCATCGCATCTCGATCGAACGCCGCGACCAGCTTGGCGCGCTCGCCGAATCGTTCAACTCGATGACCACCTCCATCGAGGGCCTGCTCGACGAGCAGCGGCAGCGGCAGCGGCTGGAAAACGAGCTGACGATCGCACGCGAAGTGCAGACGCAGCTTTTTCCGCGTTCGCTTCCGGCGATGGCAGGGTTCGAGCTTGGGGCCGTGTGCCGCGCGGCGCGGATCGTGAGCGGCGACTATTACGATTGCCTGCAGCTGGACGCGCATCGCGTGGCGATCGCCGTAGCCGATATCAGCGGGAAGGGAATTTCGGCGGCGTTGCTGATGGCCAGCCTGAATGCGGCGCTGCGCAGCCTGGTGATTTCCGACGGCGTGCCGGGCATCGATCCCGCGGCGCTGGCGCAGCGCCTGAATCGCCACCTGTTGCTCAACACCTCCGACGATCGCTACGCCACGTTCTTCTTCGCCGTGTACGACAGCTCGACGCACCGGCTTGACTACACGAATGCCGGACACCTGCCGCCATTCTTCATCAATGGCGACCGTGTGGAGAAGCTCGACTGCGGCGGGCCCGTCATCGGCCTGCTCGACGGCTGCGTCTACGAGCGGGCCTCGATCGAAGTCCAGCCGGGGAGCCTCCTCGTGGCCTACAGCGACGGAATGACGGAACCGGAAAACGCCTACGGCGAGGAATTCGGCCCCGACCGCCTGGTGGCTGAAATCCTGCGGCATCGCAGCCATGCGCCCGAGCGGCTCTGCGACGAACTGATCGATGCGGTGAAGAATTGGTGCGCCCCGGAGGAGCCTTTTGA